>DATILB010000194.1:0-18615 GCA_035477015.1 Nocardioidaceae bacterium
TCCTCGTCGATCGAGGCGACGTCGCCCGTGTGGTAGAAACCGCCGGCCATCGCCTCGGCGTTGCGCTCGGGGTCTCCTTGGTAGCCGGTCATGAGCGGCAGCGGCGAGCCGGCGAGGTCGATGCAAATCTCGCCTTCGTCCGTGGCGCGCTCACCGGTGACGGGGTCGACCAGGACGACCGGCACGCCCGGCATCGGCCGCCCCATCGAGCCGGGCTTCACGGTGAGTCCGGGCGCGTTGCCGACCTGGAGCGTGGTCTCGGTCTGGCCGTAACCGTCACGGATGGTGATCCCCCAGGCCCTCCGGACCTGCTCGATGACCTCGGGGTTGAGCGGCTCGCCGGCCCCGAGGAGCTCCCTCAAGCTGCCACCGCCTCCGGAGAGGTCGGCGTTGATCAACATCCTCCAGACGGTCGGCGGTGCGCAGAACGTCGTGACTTGGTGCTGGCGCAGGACGTCCAGCAGCGCCGCCGGATCGAACCGCGCGTAGTTGTAGACCAGGACGGTGGCCTCGGCGAGCCACGGTGCGAAGAAGCTCGAGTACGCATGCTTCGCCCAGCCCGGAGAGGAGATGTTCAGGTGGACGTCGCCCGGCTGCAGACCGATCCAGAACATGGTGGTCAGATGGCCGACCGGGTAGGAGGTCTGCGTGTGCTCGACCAGCTTCGGGCGACTCGTCGTACCGCTGGTGAAGTAGAGCAGGAGCCGGTCGCCTGGCCTGGTGCCCGGGTGCTCGACGGGCTCCGCGGGCAGGGCGTACGCCTCGCCGAACGCGTCGGTCGTCAGCACCGTGTAGTCGCCGTCGACCTCGTCGAACTTGCCTTCGTCGGCCGGGTTGCAGACCACGAAGCGGGCGCTGCCCCGCTCGATCCGGTCGGAGAGCTCGGCCGGGCCGACGGCTGTCGTCGTCGGCATGATCACCGCGCCGAGCTTCATCACGGCGAGCATGGTCTGCCACAGCTCGATCTGGTTGCCCAGCATCACGATTACCGAGTCGCCCTTGCCGACGCCCTTGCTGGCCAGCCAGGTGGCGAGCTGGTCGGAGGTGTCGACGAGCTCCGCGAAGGTGTACGACGCGGCAGTGCCGTCCTCCTCGACGACCACAAGGCCCGGTGAGTCGTTGCCGCGCGCGAAGCCGTCGAACCAGTCGTGCGCGAAGTTGAACCGCTCCCCCACCTCAGGCCAGGCGAACTCGGCCACTGCCTTGTCATGGTGGCCCTGCAGGGCGAGGAGCTGGTCACGAGCAGCACGCAGAGTCGTCATGCCCTGATCATGCTGCGGCGACCCTGCGGGAGCCACCCCGGCCCGAACTCACCAGGCAAAATCTTGTTGTTGCAATAGTTGATTCTTCATGTTTTCTGTGGCACAGTAGTAATCACTTCAAGCTTCAACAATCGAGGAGAACGCCCCCATGAGCACCACTACGGTTACCCAGATCCCGACCGGCACGTACACCATCGACGCCGCCCACAGCACCGTGGGCTTCGTGGCACGCCACGCCATGGTCACCAAGGTCCGCGGCTCGTTCACCGAGTTCGAGGGCAAGGCCGTCGTCGCGGACAAGCTCGAGGACTCCTTCGCCGAGATCGTCATCCAGGTCGACAGCATCAACACCCGCAACGAGCAGCGCGACGGTCACCTGCGCGGCAACGACTTCTTCGACATCGCGAACCACCCCGAGATCCGCTTCGTCTCCACGTCCGTGATCCCGAACGGGCCCGTCCTGAGCGTCACCGGCGACCTCACGATCAAGGGCGTCAGCAAGGCCGTCACGATCGACTTCGAGTACACCGGCTCCGCCACCGACCCGTTCGGCAACGACCGCATCGGCTTCGAGGGCAAGGTCGTCGTCAACCGCAAGGACTGGGGCGTCAGCTGGAACGCCGCACTCGAGGCCGGCGGCGTGCTGGTCTCTGAGAAGGTCACCCTGGAGTTCGACATCAGCGCCATCAAGGCCGTCTGAGCAGACACTCACACCCGCACCCACCGCACCAGGCCGCGGTCCCGATCCGGGACCGCGGCCTGCGCGTTCCGCGGACCATGGACCCAGTGCTACAGCCTCTGCGTAAGACTCTGAGCATGACGTGGTGGGAGAACGCAGTCGTCTACCAGATCTACCCGCGGAGCTTCGCGGACTCGACGGGCGACGGCGAGGGCGACCTCGGGGGGATCCGGGAACGTCTGACCCACCTGGTGGAGCTAGGTGTGGACGCGGTGTGGCTGAGCCCGTTCTACCCGTCGCCCATGAACGACAGCGGGTACGACGTCTCGGACTACTGTGCCGTCGACCCTCGGTTCGGCACTCTTGACGACCTCGACGCCCTGCTCGACGCAGCCCGCGCGGTCGGCGTGCGCATCATCGTCGACATCGTGCCGAACCACTGCTCGAGCGACCACCCGTTGTTCCAAGCGGCCCTTGCCGCGGCGCCCGGCAGCCCCGAGCGCGACCTCTTCGTCTTCCGCGACGAGCCGAACAACTGGCCGTCGTTCTTCGGCGGCTCGGCGTGGACGCAGGTCTCCGACGGTCAGTACTACCTGCACCTGTTCGACTCGACCCAGCCGGACTGGAACTGGCGCAACCCGGCGGTACCGGCTCTGTTCGAGGACGTGCTGCGCTTCTGGCTCGACCGCGGGGTCGCAGGCTTCCGCGTCGACGTCGGCAACGCGCTGTACAAGGCCGCCGGACTGCCCGACGTACCCGACGACGTGCTGGCGGTGCCCATCGCCCAAGGCCGCAGCGGTACGCCGTACCAGGACCAACCCGAGCTGGACGACCACTACCGGTCGTGGCGGGCCGTGCTCGACTCATACGGCACCGACGGCTACCCCGGCCAGCGGATCATGGTCGGCGAGACCTGGGCCGACGACCCGTCACTCACCGCGCGGTGGATCCGGGTGGGCATGCACCAGTCGTTCGACTTCCGGTTGATCGGCAAGCCGTGGGACGCCGCCGTGTGGCAGTCCACGATCGCGGCCGGCTACGCCGACGGAGTGCCGATCGGCACCGCTCCCTGGGCGATCGGCAACCATGACGTGCCCAGGCTGGTCACCCGGCTCGGCATCGACCAGGTCCATCATCTCGACCAGGTTCGCGAGATGCTGCACAAGGGCAAGCTCGACGTCGACCTGGCCCGGGGCACCGCGCGAGCACGAGCCGCCGCACTGATCGTGCTCGGGCTGCCCGGCTCGTCCTACGTCTACCAGGGCGACGAGCTCGGACTTCCCGAGTACGTCGACCTTGCGCCGAACGCGCGTCAGGACCCGGTCTTCCTTCGCACCGGCGGCGACACCATCGGTCGCGACGGTTGCAGGATCCCGCTCCCCTGGGCGGGCGACGCAGCGCCGTACGACTTCTCGAGCAACGCGGACACGTGGCTGCCCCAGCCGGCCGACTGGGCCGGGCTGACGGTGGCGGCCCAGACCGCGGACGTGACGTCGACGTACTCGCTCTACCGCGATGCACTGGCTCGGCGTCGCACGATCAATGGCGAGCTCGTGTGGCTCGAGTCAGGGCCGAACATCCTCACCTACCGGCGGGGGGACTCCTTCCAGTGCTTCGCCAACTTCGGCGAGGTGCCTGTCGAGCTTCCCTCGCACGACCTCGCGCTCACCAGTGGCGACGTGGAGGACGGGAAACTCGCGGGTAACAGCGCGGCCTGGCTCTGGTTGTGAGGACTTTGTCAGGGGATGCCCGAACGGGCCACCCCGTACGTGTCATTGCGCCGCGGTGGATAGAGGCGAAGAGTCAGTTCGCTGGCCATATCCCGAAGACCTTGGGAGGTTTCCTATGGGACACAGCGATACCCACCGCATGATGCACGACCTGTTCAACAGCCGGCGGATCGACGAGATCGAGCAGCACTGCGCACCCGGCTACATGTACGAGGACCTGCCCCGGGCCCTCACCATCAAGTCCACCGGCGAGTTCGCCGACTGGCTCAAGAGCTGGGTTGCCTCCTTCAGTGACGGCAGCATCAGCAGTGCCCAGTACGTCGAGGGCATCGACCACTCCGTCGCGATGTACCACGGACGTGGCACCAACGACGGCGCCCTGGGCCCCTTCCCCGCAACCGGCAGGACGGTGGACGTACCGTTCTGCGAGGTCCTGCACTACGCCTCCGACGGCAAGGTCCTGTCGGGAGAGGTCTACTACGACCAGCTCACGATGCTGGCCCAGCTCGGTCACGTATCGCCCCCGAGTGCGGCGGCGGACTCGCTCGAGCCGATGGTTCAGCGCCTCTTCGCGGCCTTCGACGCCCTCGACCTGGACGCCCTCACCGAGCTCACGCTCGACGACGCCCAGGGGATCGACGAGATCGCCCGGACGTGGCTGCGCGGACGCGACGCCATGAACGCGTACCTCGGACAGCTGAAGTCGATGATCAGCGACGTGCGGTCGACGTACCGGGACTTCGACGAGCGGATCACCGGCGACACTGCACTGGTCACCTGCTGGCTGGACCAGGACTACACGCTGGACGGCCAACGCGTGCACGTCTCCGCGCCTACGACAATCACGTTCCGGCGGGTGGGCATGGACTGGAAGGTCGCCCTGATCCACACCATCCCGCTGCCTGAGGACTAGGTGCGGCTCCGCGCGAGGCCGCTGGCTCTCTGGATCCGGCGGCCGACCGCGGTACGCACTGCTTCCTCGCTGCCGATCACGCGGACATGCTGCTTGGCCCTGGTCACCGCGGTGTAGAAGAGCTCCTTGGTGAGTAGTGGTGACGTGGGTTCTGGGAGGACGACGGTCACCCGCTCGAACTCACTGCCCTGGCTCTTGTGCACTGACATCGCGTGCACGGTGGTGACCTCGGCCAGCCGGTTGGTCGCGATGGCCTTCGGCTCGGAGCCGCGCGCGAACACCGCGCGCGGCTGGCCGTCGTGCTCGACGACAACGCCCGTGTCGCCGTTGTAGAGCTGGAGGATGGGGTCGTTGCTGGTCACCAGCAGCGGCCGTCCGACGTACCAGAGACCGCCCTGCCCGTAGCTGGGGTCGGCCTCGCGCAACCACTCCTCCACCTGCCGGCCCCACGAGGCGACCCCGAACGGGCCGAGGCGATGCGCGCACAGCACCCGGTGTCGGTCCAGCTCGACGAGGGCACGGCGCCCGTCTCCGGCTCGGGCTGCCTGACTGAGGGCGAGGCCAGCGGTCACGACGTCACTGCGCACCTCGCCGAGGTCGTCGCCCTCGAGCAGCTCGACACCGCTGCCGGACTCGAGGAGCTCGAGCACCAGATCGGCGTCACCGGCGTTGATGGCGCGGGCGAGCGTCGTGATGTCCGCGGCACCTTCGTCCACCCGGTGCACCTTGGTCAGGGTGACCACGCCCGTGCGGGCAACGGCGTCGTCGATCTCGTCGGCCTCGGCCGGCAGCATCGCGACGAGGTCGTCGAGGGATGCTGCCGAGGCGGGTGCCGGACGGCGCACGAGATCTCCGAGCACGGCACCGGCCTCGACGGAGGCAAGCTGGTCGGGGTCGCCGACCAGCAGCAGCCGTGCGTCGTCGGGCAGGGCCTCCACCAGCCGCGCCATCAGGGTCAGCGACACCATGGACGCCTCGTCGACAACTACGACGTCGAACGGCAGCCGGTGGTCGCGGTCGTGCTTGAAGCGAGTGCGCGCTCCCGGCTTCCAGCCGAGGAGGCGATGCAGGGTCATGGCGTGCAAGAGGCCAAGTCGCTCACGATCGGCCGGTTCAGCGAAGCCCGCCACGGCGCGGGTCACGGCCTCTTCAAGTCGGGCAGCGGCTTTGCCCGTCGGCGCTGCCAGGGCGATCCGCAGCTCGGGACCTGGCTGGTCGCGGAGCACCGCCAGAAGCTTGGCCACGGTTGTGGTCTTGCCTGTCCCAGGACCGCCGGCCAGGACGCTGACCCAGCGGTGTGCCGCGACTGCGGCGGCCAGTCGTTGCCGGTCGCTCCCCGAGTCCGGGAAGAGGCGTTTCAGGGCGGCTGCCAGAGCGGTCTGGTCGAGGTGCCCCGGTGGTCGCGCCCGACGCTCGTCCACGGCTTCGGCAATGACCAGCTCCTGCCGCCAGTAGCGGTCGAGATACAGCAGGTCTTCCACGAGGCGGAGTGGACGTGCGTCGGGGACTGGGTCAGGACCAACAGCGACCAACCCACTCGTGCGCAGCGACGCAAGCCAGGCCTCGGGGTCCGGCCACTCGAGGGCAGCCAGTCGTTCCAGCATCTCCTCGTCGGCACCCTCGACCCCGGCGGTGGACCGCACCTGCGAAAGGTCGAGGCAGACCGAGCCGTGACGTACAGCGCGAACGGCAAGAGCCGCGGCGAGCAGGACCTGGTCATCCGTCTCGCCACCCAGCCGCCCCAGCCGAGTGGCGACATGGACATCGGCGCTCTCGAGGATGCCGGCCTCGCCGAACGCCCGCAGCGTGCCGGTCGAGGAGCGAGCGAAGGTCGCCGTGGACGAGAGGGTCATCGTCGACCTCCGTCGAGCAGGTCGGACAGGTCGAGCACGAGCTGAGCGGGCGGCTTCCACGAGAAGACACCGGCGGGTACGCCGTCGATCGCCGGAGTGTCCGGTCCGCACATGCCACGCAGGAAGAGGTACAAGACTCCGCCGAGATGCACGTCCGGGTCGTAGCCGGGTTGCCGCCAGCGCAGAAAGCGGTGCACTGCGACGGCGTACAGGAGCGCCTGTAGCGGGTAGTGCGCGTCCTGCATCGCTTTGGCAAGCGCCTGCGGGCGGTAGTCCCACGAGCTCAGGGCGTCCCGGGGGGCGCCCGGTCGGCCGAGCCAGTTCGTCTTGTAGTCGACGACGACGTAGCGAGGTGTGCTGTCGGCGTCGTACACCCGGAGCACTGCGTCGAGGAAGCCACCGATGAAGCCCTTGAGGGCCGTGGCGCGCAACGCCTCGACGTCGAGCGCTGCCGCATAGCTGCGCATCGGGTCGTCGACCGGGAGGTGCCGCTCGAGCAGCTCGCCGATCCTGTCGACGGTGGCGTGGCTGGAGCGCGGCGAGTTGCCGCCGGCGAGTGGGTATTCGTACTCCATCTCGGCGAGCACGTCCTTCGGCGCGAGGTCAGCGAGCCTTGCCCCGCCGGCAAGGGGGCCCAGCGGGGTCAGCAGTGTCGGCAGCAACGCGTCGGCGAGCTCCTGGGCCGGGACTCCTGCGAAACGCTCGCTGCCCTCGACCTTGCAGCGATCGACGAGCGCGGAGCGCAGGTCGGTTGCAGTGAAGTCAAGCGTCTCCAGGACCGAGTGCACCAACGTGCCGAACGATGCACCGACCGGCAGGCCGGCCATCGGCGAGGGGACCGCGCCGGTGGGGGCTTCCCCCGTGGCGACGTCGAGGTCAGGCTCGTCGACCGTGCCCGGCGCCTCTGCCTCGCTGGACACTCCCGGCAGCTGCTCATGGAGCCCGGCGGTCAGTCCGGAGTACGACGTGCGCGTCCAGTCGAGATCGAGCGTGCGGGCGAGGCGACGGCGCTCGAGCTGAGCCAGGTCCTCGGCGGGCGGGCGCCAGCGCACGCTCGCCGGATGCTCCGCAGTCTCGACGGCAATGAGCCCGTCGCTGCGCGAGGCCCAGGCGTCGAGTCGCTCACGGATCACCGCGTCGTCGCCTGGCACCGGGATCTCGAGAGGGACGCGGACGGTGCCGTCGGCACGGAAGAGCAGCCGGTGCAGTGGGGCCCGCTTGGTGTTCCAGGTCGGTGCCCACCAGGTGACCAACGCCGAGCTGGCTCGGGTGAGGGCGACGTAGGCCAGCCGGAGGCTCTCGTCGACAGCCTCCTGCTCGTGCTGGGCGCGTCGCTGAGGGTAGTCGGCCGCGCTCGAGCCTCCCACGTGCCGGATCCGACGTCCGGACGAGTCGTGCAAGAGGAGGATCTCCTCCGGGCCCCACGGCTCGAGGCGCCACCACAGGAACGGCGCGTAGACGATCGGGAACTCGAGGCCTTTGGAGGTGTGCACGGTCGTGACTTGGACCGCCTTCGCATCGGACTCGAGGCGGCGGCTTCGCTCCCGGTCGAGGTCGTCGCCGGCGTCGGAGATGCGCTCGCGCAGCCACCCCACGAGTGCTGCGACTCCGAGTCCATGTTTGACCACCTCGAGGTGCAGCAGCTGACCCACATGACGCAGATCGGTCAGGAGACGCTCCCCACTATCCTGGGCGAGCACCCGAGCGGTGACGCCCGCGGACGTCGTTGCGGCCTCGAGTAGCGCTGCGACGCCCTGCCCACGGAGGACGTCGGCCCAGGTCCGCAGGCGGGCGGCGTGCTCGTCGAGCTGGTCCTCGGTCGCGGTCGCCAGCTGGGTCGCGCTCCAGCCCACGAACGGCGTGAGCGCCGCCGCACGGACCAGGCCCGGCCGGTGCGGTTGCTCGATCGCGGACAGCAGCGTGAGCCAGTCGCGTGCGGCCTCTCCGGCGAAGACGCTCGCGGTGCCGGTGAGAACGACGGGCACGCCGGCGGCAGCCAGAGCGTCGCGCACGAGCTGACCCTGGTAGCCGGTCTGGACGAGCACCGCGATGTCCCCCGGCGCGACTGGCTCGCCTTCGAGCTGGGATCCGGCGTCGAGGAGCGCGACGATGTCCGCGGCGACGTCGCGTGCGACGAAGGGCTGGACCGCACCGGCGGAGGGTGCCCGCTTGCCCGCGGCGGGCGGGACGTGCTGCCGGTCGACCACCCTGATCCGCAGCGGCGCGTCCCCCCGCGGACTGTGCAGACGACGGCCCTGGTGGTGTGCGACGACGGGCCCGACGGTGATCCTGTCGTCCCCCAGCGCAACGCCCCCGAGGAGCGGTGCGAGCGCATCGACCAACGCTGAGTCCGCACGCCAGTTCGTGCCGAGCGTCTGGAGCGCCGACGAGCTGTCCGCCGCGCGCAGGTAGGTGTGGACGTCCGCGCCTCGGAACGCGTAGATCGCCTGTTTCGGGTCGCCGATGAGCACCAGGGTCGTGTGCTGATGGAAGGTGCCCTCGAGGATGTCCCACTGCACCGGGTCGGTGTCCTGGAACTCGTCGACCATGACCACGGAGTAGCGACGTCGGATCATCTCCCGTGCGGCTTCGCCGCCATCCGGATCGGCCAACGCATCGCGGAGCTGGACGAGAAGATCGTCGTAGTCCTGGATCCGGCCACGGCGCTTGCGGAGCTGGACTTCGGCACGTACAGCCTCCGCGAGCCGGAAGCGGCGGTGCGCCTCGGAGGTCGGGTCGGCATCCGAGGGACCCAGCTCGGCCGAGGGGTCGCTCGCCGCCGCTTGCGCGATCTTCGCGGCCAGGTCGAAACCGAACGGCGCCTTCGCACTGCCGGACTGACCGAAGGCGCGGACGTACAGGTCGGTCACGGTCTCCTCGACGAGGTCCCGGGCGGTGTCGACGAAGCGGGCGTCGTGGTCGACGTCGGCGGAGATGCCGAGAGCTCGCAGCATCTGGCCACAGAACTGATGGGTGGTGGCGATGGTGGCCGCGTCGAACCTCGCGAGCGCGGAGAGCAGTCGCTCCCGCCGTTCTCCCACCTCAGCCTCGGTGCCGACGGCGAGCAGACGGATCACCGGATCCTCATGGGACGAAGCGCTCGCGTCGGCGAGGGCAGCCGCAGTGTCGCGCATGCGGGCCCGGACGCGCTCACGGAGCTCGGTGGTCGCGGCTCGGCCGAACGTGACCAGCATGAGCTGTTCGAGTGGGGTTCCATCAGCGACGTAGCGGGTCGCGAGAGTGGCGATGGCGTGAGTCTTGCCCGTGCCGGCACTGGCCTCGAGCACAGTCGTGGTCGGGCCGTTGGGCAGGGCGCCGGCAAGGTCGAAGATGCTGTCGCTGCTCACTCCGATCCCAGCCCTTCGACGTCCAACAGTGGCTGCCACAGGCTGCGGGCAAGTCGTCCGAAACGGGTGGGCTCGTCGTCCCCCTTGTCATCCTGCAGGCGCTCGCCGAGGAGGGTGTCGAACTCCACGTCACCCCACACCATGCGGTTGGCGGCTTGCGCACGGTCTCCGCTGAAACGCTTGTCCCACAGCTCCTTGGCGGCGAGCTCCGCTGCGTCGACGCCGGCGCCCCGATGACGTCGCTCGGCGTAGACGGGCGACGCGAGCTCGACGAGAGGCAAGGGAGCGCACAGCCCCGACTGGAAGAGCTCGACCAGCTTGCCCAGCTCAGCCACCGCTTGGTCTGCCTCGACCTTGCCGACGTACGCATAGGCGATCCCGTTGCGCTCCCCGCGCCCGGCGACCAGAGCCTGCCAGGGCGTGGCCGGGTCGTGCGCCGAGAGTCCCAGCAGGTGCAGCCAGTTCACGAGTCGGTGGCGCGGCTTGAGCTTGGAGTACTCGATGCGGGCGACGCGCTCGCCGTACACGGCGGGTACGACGCCCTGGACGCGAGTGCCGCCGGGGAGCTGCACGTCGATGTCAACGCGTGTGGGCGTGCCGCCACGCAGACCACGACTGCCGCGCACGAGACCGTTGACCCCCTCGAGGATCCGCTCGAGGGCGGCCCTTCCGAGCGGACCCGGGGGCAGCGCGCCTCGCGCGACTTCGGCGGCCACGGTCGCGTCGAAGTCCGCATCACGGAGCGCCGCAGTCAGGAGCCGGTCGCCGACCTGCCATTCGTCGAGACCCTTCACGTCGACGCTCAGGGCATCGTCCGAGCCGGCTTCGTCGGTGACCATCGCGAGCTCCAGTCGCTGGCGCAGGAACGCCTGCGCCGGGGACTGGAGGAACGACGCGAGATCGGCGAGCGCGATGGTGTCGGTGACCGCCCCCGCCAGCGGTGCGTCGACGAATACCGGGCGAGCCGAACGCGGACCCGTGAGAGCCCTGCCACCGGCCAGGCCCGCGGGGTCGAAGCTGAACGGCGACCCTGGCACCAGCCGGTCGCGCTCGAAGTTGCGCGGGTCGAAGGTCTGCAACGGATGCTGCACCACGAGCCGTGCGCGTGCCGCGTCTCCGTCGACCCCGGCCGTGCGGGCGAGTACGTCGAGGAGCTCGCCGAGCGGGACCGCCGGCGGTCGCGGGGCACCCGTGCGGTCGTCGTGGCCGGAGTACAGCACGACCAGCGTCTCCTCGGCGGCGAGGATCGCGTCGAGGAAGAGCTGCCGGTCCTCGGCGCGCGAGTCACGCTCCCCGATCAGTGGCCCTCGCGCCAGCACGTCATCGCCGTCCGTCGAGAGCTGTCTCGGGAACGTGTCGTCGTCCATCCCGAGGAGCACGACGACGCGGTGCGGGACCGCGCGCATCGGCACCATAGAGCACATGGTCAGGTGGCCCGTGCGGAAGCCCGACCGGGTCGGCCGTCCGCGGAGCAGATCGGCAAGGAGCGCTCGGACGTCGCTCAGACCAAGGGGCACGGTGTCGGCGCGGCCACCTGCGGCCTCGACTGCCGCGTGCAGCTGCGCACGTGCCTGGGTCAGTTGCCAACCGTCGCTCGGTGCGACATCGGCGAGTCCCTCGAGCGCCTCCTCGAGGGTCTCGACCCAGGCGACCAGCGGTCGCTCGACAGCGAGCGAGGCGACCAGGCTCGAGAGTCGCTCGAGGAGCTCGGCCAACCGGCCAGCGAGGTCAATCTCACCCGAGTCGACGTCATCGAGCGGGAGTACGTCGCCGTACAGTCGCTGGTCCTCCTCGTCCATCGCGACTCCCAGCAGCAGCCGGTCGAGTCCCGCCTGCCAGGTGTTCTGTGGCACGCCGTCCAGCTGGTACGGCGACCTCGCGGCTGCATCGAGCCCCCATCGCACCCCGCTGCGATCCACCCAGTCGGCAAGGCGCTCGAGCTCGTCGTCATCGAAGCGAAAGCGCCTGCGCACCGGTGCCGAAGCTGCAAGATCCAGCACCTCCGAGGCCGAGACGCGAGAGTCGGCGAGGTCCAGCACCCTGCTCAGCACGCCGAGCACCGGGTTGGTCTGCCGCAGCGAACGATCGGCGAGGCGGACGCGTAGCCGGTGAGCGGGGTGGCCCTGCTCGTGATCCTCGGCCACGAGCCCGAAGGTTGCCGAGATCAACGGCGCGAACGACTCGATGTCGGGACACATCACGACGATGTCGCGCAGCTCCAGGGTCGGGTCGTCGGCCAGCAGGCCCAGCACCACCTCTCGAAGCACCTCGACCTGGCGCAGTCGGCCGTGACACGCGTGGACCTGCACCGAGCGGTCGCTGTCGACCAGACCGAGGGCCCCTGCAGGAGAAGCGTCCTCGCGGATGTCTCGTTGGAGCTGATGCAGGAGCTTGGCCTGCGCGAGCTCGGCGTCATAGTGACGCACCGCGCTGGCGTGAGTGTGTTGGGCGAGCATCAGCTGCAGCTCCCGAGTGTCGCGCCCGAGGCTCGAGAGCAGCGGGTGTCGCGACACCTGGTCGGGTGTCGCCTCGAGGTGCTGCCACAGGCCGCGGGACGGGTGGGGCAACCACAGGTGGACGTCCCGATGCTCGGCGAGCGCGTCGAGCACGCGGAGCTGCTCGACGGTCAGGCGCGTGGGGCCGAAGACGGAGAGCCGGTCCGGCAGGTCCAGGACGGTCGGGTCGGCCCGGACCAACCGACAGGCTTCGTCCAGGCGCTCGGCCGGGCTCGGTGTGCCGAGGTGTGAGCGCAGCCTCCGGTAGAGCTCGGCCTGCCACCGGAGATCCACGTCGAGATCACCGTCATCACCCGCGAGCCACCCCAGCACGAGGGCGGGCCGTTGGGCGGCGTACGACGTGAAGAGGCGCGCGAGCTTCTGGGCGACGGCGACGCGGCGTCCCCTGCGGTGCTCCGAGCCGTCCGCGCCGACGGCACCGATGTGTCGGCCGAGGGTGTGACACCACGGCTCGGCGGCACACTGGTCGATGACCTCGAGCAGAGACCAGGGCAACCGACGCGCAGCCCAGGGGTCGTCCTCGGGATCGACCCCGGTAATGCGTGCCACGGCGTCGGCGACCAGGCGGGCCGGGGAGGGGAACAGCACGTTCGCACAGACGCCGTCGTCTCCGGCAGGACCCGCACCGAGTGACGTGGCGAGGCTCTGGGAGATCCACCGCTCAACGCCCTGGGACGGAACCGCCACGACCTCGGGGACGAATGGATCCTCGGGCGGGGTCGCCAGCACGGTGGCCAGCGCTCGGACGAGCCGGTCGGCCCGCTCGGAGCGATGGATCGTGAGCAACTCTCCCCCAGTCGTAGCCTGCTGCGGATGACGCGCTCACGCTAACGGAGACGTCCGACAGAGCAGCGGCCCGGACGCCCGCCGGCTCCTGGGAGGGAGAGAGGGGATGGGTCAGGAGCCGGGGGCGCGGATCCCGGCCGGACGCTAGGCGGCGCGCCCGGTGATGGATTCGCGGAGGTCACCGAGGATTCGGTTCAACAGTCGCGAGATCTGCATCTGGGTGACACCGACCTCCGCTCCGATCTGCTGCTGGGTCCTGCCCTCGAAGAACCGCAGTCGCACGATGGTGCGGTCCCGCTCGCTCAGGTCACGGACCGCCTTGGCCAGGATCAGCCTTGCCTCGGCACGGTCGAACTCGACGTCCTCGCCGCCCAGCCGATCGGACAGGCTGCCGGTCTCGCTGTCCCCCGTCGGTGCGTCGAGGGAACTCGGTGCGAAGCAGCCGTCCGCGGACAGCGACTCGAGGACATCGTCGATGGAGACGCCCAGCTCCTCTGCAATCTCCGCGGCCGTCGGCGACCGATGCAGGGTCTGCGTAAGCTCTGCATCGGCCGCCCACAGACGGGCCTGCAGCTCCTGGATCCGCCTAGGAGGTCGCACGGCCCATCCGGCGTCCCGGAAGTGCCGGCGGATCTCGCCCTTGATGGTCGGGATCGCGTACCCGAGGAACTCCCGCCCTCGTGATGCGTCATACCCACGCACGGCCTTGACCAACCCCAGGTACGCGACCTGACGCAGGTCGTCGGTAGTGATTCCACGTCCGGCGTAGCGATTCGCGAGCGTGCGTGCCAGCGGCATGTTGAGGCGGACCACCTGCTCGAGGAGAGAGCGACGCTGCTCGGGCGATGCGTCTGCCGCGTCTGCCAGGAGATCGATCGTCTCCTGGTTGCGTTCGGACCGGGTGAACTGCTCCGCAACTACGGTTCCACTCACTCTGACCACCCCAATCGGTGTTCTTTATCGAGCCTCGCCGTTTCTTGACGTGCCGCCATCCGCAGAACCCCTACCCACCCTGAACACAGGCCCAAACCCTCCAGGCGTGGAAGGGGTCCGGTCCGGAGCGTGGGCTAGGCGGTGAAGATGCTTGCGCCGCCGGGACCGACAAGCAGCCCCAGGATGATGAGCACGATGCCCATCAGGACGCCTCCGCGGACCAGGGTCACGACGCCATAGATCACCAGCGCCACTGAGATCAGCCACAAGATGAAGAGCATTTCATTCCTCCCTCTGATGTTTTCCCCTCGCGGAGACACGGAGTACCCGCGGAGGGCGACTGCAAACTCGGGGAGCATGCCGCCAGCTAGCACGCTGAGACGAGTTCTCACCTTCGTGTGATTTTCGATACGTTCAGCCCATGGCTTCGCGTTTCGATCCTCTCGGCTTGGCTGACATCGCCGGCCAGACCGTCCGCACGGGCCTCAAGGTCGCCGGCTGGTACGAGAAGCAGGTATTCGGCATCATCCGGAGCCGGCTGGACGCGACCATCCCGCCGCCGGATCGCGCGCTGCCCCCCTCGCCGATGAGAATCGCCGAGGGTCTGGACAACAAGATGCGCCGATTGCTGGACCGTGCCATCGAGCAGAGCTCGATGTCGGGACGTCAGGAGCTCTTCCACAAGATCCTCGACCAGATCGTCCCCGACGAGGCTCGCATCATCGGCGCCCTGTCGGACGGATCGGTCTCACCTCTGCTGCACGTCTACCAGCGGACGCGCGCCGGGCTGGTCGGTGAGATCGTGCTGGAGAACATGTCGCTCATCGGGAAGACGGCGAACCTGGCCCTCCCCCACCTCACTCCGACCTACGTCAGCCACCTGCTGTCGCTCGGCCTCCTCGAGTCCGGGCCGGAGGACACCACGATGAAGACGGAGTACGAGATCCTCGCCGCCGACACTGCCGTGCTCCGCGCGATCAAGAGGGCCGGCCGGGGACCGCTCCCGGCTCGCATCGAGAGGTACTCCCTCCGCCTTTCCGGTCTCGGCATCGAGCTCTGGAACGCCGCGAACAACGCGAGGTCCTGAGGTGACGCCGTGGCTGCTTCCCCTGGTGCAGAGCTGGGCTGAGATCAGGGCCGACTTCGAGGTCAACTGGCTGATCTACATCTCGATGCCGTTCATCGCGGCGTTCGTCGGCTACACCACCAAGCTTGTCGCGCTGCAGATGCTGTACCGCCCCATCGAGTTCGTCGGCATCGGGCCCTTCGGCTGGCAGGGGGTCGTCCCCCGTCGTGCCGGCAAGACCGCTGCGGTGACGATCCAGATGCTCACCGAGAAGCTCCTCAAGCCTGAGGAGATCCTCGACAAGATCGATGCCAAGGCAGCGGTGGAGGAGCTCAGGGAGCCGCTGACGCGCACCGTCGACGAGCTGGCTCGCGAGCTGTCGGAGCAGATCCGGCCGGGGCTCTGGGACTCGCTCCCCGAGGCCGGCCGCAAGGCGATCCAGGCGCGCGTCCACGCAGCCGCGCCGAAGGTCGTCGACAACCTCATCGCGGAGATGCGCGCCGACCTCCCCCGCTTCGTCGACATGCAGTACCTCGCGGTCACGATCCTGGTGAAGAACAAGGCCCAGCTCAACGAGCTGATGAAGGGCCTCGGCGGCGCCGCCATGAAGTTCATCCGGCGCAGCGGCATCTACTTCGGCTTCCTCATCGGCCTGGTGCAGATGGTCGCCTGGGGCTACTTCCACAACCCCTGGATCATGCCGGCGTTCGGCTTCTTCACCGGCTTCGCCAGCGACTGGCTCGCGCTCAACCTGATCTTCATCCCGCGCAGGCCGAAGAAGCTGCTCGGCTTCATCCCGATCCACGGTGTGCTGCACGCCCAGCGTGATCAGGTCACCCGCGACTACGCCAAGCTCCTGGCCAACGACATCTTCTCGGCCGACATCCTGCTCGATGCGATCCTGCACGGCCCCACCTCTGACCGGCTCTTCGCGGCCGTCGAGAAGGAGGTGTCGAAGGCGCTCGACGACCAGGCCGGGTTCGCCCAGCCGCTCGTCGCCCTGGCCATCGGCACCCAGCGCTACCGCGACATCAAGGGCACGATCGTCAAGCTGCTCATCGAGCGCCTGCCGGACACCATGGCCGAGGCCAAGGACTACACCGCGAAGACCCTCGACATCGAGAACCTCATCGTCGAGAAGATGAACATGCTCGACGAGGACCAGTACGAAGGCATCCTGCGGCCGGTCTTCAAGGACGACGAGATGCTGATGATCACCGTCGGCGCCGTGCTCGGCTTCGCGGTGGGTGAGCTGCAGGTCGGGATGGTGCACTGGCTCGAGAAGCCGGTGCACTGACCTCAGAGGTCCCGAGCCAAGGCCCGTCCTGCAGCACGACCGGAGAAGATACAGCCACCGAGGAAGGTCCCCTCGAGCGCGTTGTAGCCGTGCACACCACCGCCGCCGAACCCAGCGACCTCGCCGGCGGCGTACAGCCCTGGGAACGGCTCGCCGTCCGGCCGGATCACCTGCGAGTCCAGGTTGGTCTCGAGACCACCGAGCGTCTTGCGCGACAGGATGTTCAGGCGTACGGCGATGAGCGGCCCGGCCTTGGGGTCGAGGAGCCGATGCGGCTTGGCCACCCGCATGATCTTGTCGCTGAGCAGTGACCGCGCGTTGTTGATCGCCATCAGCTGCATGTCCTTGGAGTACTTGTTCGTCAGCTCGGCGTCGCGGGCCTCGACCTGTCGCGCCACCTCGTCGTACTCGAGGTGGGCGCCGTCGCGGCCGAGGGAGTTCATCTTGTCGACGAGGGCGCGCAGGTTGTCGGCGACGACAAAGTCCTCGCCGTGGTCGACGAACTTCTGCACGGGCCCGGGCGCGCCTTTGGCCAGACGGGACTTCAGCAGGAACTTCAGGTCCTTGCCGGTGATGTCAGGGTTCTGCTCGGAGCCGGAGAGGGCGAACTCCTTCTCGAGGATCGACTGGGTGAGGACGAACCAGCTGTAGTCGTAACCGGTCGTGCCGAGGTGGCCGAGAGTGCCCAGCGAGTCGAACCCCGGGAAGTACGGCGCCGGGAGCCGCTTCCCGGTGGCGTCGAGCCACAGGGACGACGGGCCGGGGATGATCCGGATCGCGTGGTCGGGCCAGATCGGGTCCCAGTTGTGGATGCCCTCGACGTAGTGCCACATCCGGTCGCGGTTGACGATGCTGCCGCCGGCCTCCTCGGTGATGGCGAGCATGCGACCGTCGACGTGGGCAGGCACGCCAGGAATCATGTGCTTCGGAGCAGGGCCGAGTCGATCGACGGGCCAGTTCTTCCGGACCAGGTCGAGGTTGTGGCCGATGCCGCCCGAGGTCACCACGACGGCCTGCGCCCGCAGCTCGAACTCACCTGCGTTGTCGCGGTTCGACTTTACTCCGCGTTCCTCCGTGGAGGGCGCCAGCAGCGTGCCGCGCACGCCGACAGCGGCGCCGTCCTCGACGAGGATCTCGTCGACCTGATGCCGGTGCTTGAACGTGACCAGCCCCTGCTCGGCAGCCTTCAGCACCGGCTCGAGGAAGACCCGGACCACCTCGGGTCCGGTGCCCCACGTCAGGTGGAAGCGCGGCACCGAGTTGCCATGTCCGCTGGCCAGCCCGTCGCCGCGCTCCGCCCATCCGACGAAGGGCATCACCTTGAGACCGAGGTCGTAGACGTACGACCGCTTCTCGCCGGCGGCGAAGTCGACGTACGCCTCCGCCCACTGCCGCGGCCAGTGGTCCTCCCGCTCGCGGTCGAACTGCGCGCTGCCCAGCCAGTCCTGCAGCGCCAGCTCCCGTGAGTCCTTGATCCCCATCCGACGTTGCTCGGGGCTGTCGACGAAGAACAGACCACCGAGCGACCAGAACGCCTGGCCACCAAGGTTGGCTTCGTTCTCCTGGTCGACGACCAGGACTGACCGGCCCGCCCGCACGATCTCGTACGTCGCGACGAGGCCGGCCAGGCCGGCTCCGACGACGATGACGTCTGCCTGGTCGGCCACATGGTCGGTCACTGGGTCTCCTGCGTGTAGGCGTCGAGAGTGTGAAGGAAGAGAGCGCGCCTGCGCTCCCAGACCTCGGGGTTGTCCGGGTCGAGCAGGCACTGCACCGTCGTGCCGTCGTGGACGGCGACGAGCGCCTGAGCGAGGGCGTCGGGATCAGGCACCACGCGACCGAAGCGGGCGATCGGGTCGGCGAGGATCGCCAGGATCGTCTCCTGGATCGCGGCTTCGCGAGCGACCATCACGCGCCTGAGCGAGGGGTTGCGCAGCGAGTGGGCCGTGAACTCTGCAGTGAGGCGGTACCACCGGTCGTCGACGGGGACGAGCTCCAGGAGTGCGAGTACGGCGTCCTCGGCCGTCTTGGCGCCCACAGCATCCGCGCCCTGGAGCGCCGCCAGGTACGCGGCCGACTGCTGCTCCCACATCGCGAGGAACACCTCGTCCAGCGAGGTGAAGTTCGAGTAGAAGGCGCCGCGGGTGTAGCCCGCTGCGTCACAGAGCTGCTCGATCGTGGTCTGGCCGAACCCGCGCTCAGCGAAGACCTCCAGGGCAGTGTCGAGCAGCCG
>DATILB010000195.1:0-10646 GCA_035477015.1 Nocardioidaceae bacterium
CGTTGACCTGGATCGAGCCGATCGAAGCGCAGAGCACACCGAGTACGCCGCCCTCGGCGCAGGACGGGACCATGCCCGGCGGCGGCGGCTCGGGGTAGAGGCAGCGGTAGCAGGGAGCCCCACCCTCAGGAGAATCTGGGCCCTCGAGCGTCGGCCAGAAGACGCTGGCCTGGCCGTCGAAACGGTAGATCGAGCCCCAGACGTAGGGGATCTTCAGGAAGTACGCCGCGTCGTTCACCATGTAGCGCGTCGCGAAGTTGTCGGTGCCGTCGACGATCAGGTCGTACTGCTCGAAGATGCCGAGCACGTTGTCGTTGTCGAGCCGAGTCTCGTGGACGATCACGTTCACGAGCGGGTTGGTCTCGGCGATCGACTCCGCGGCAGAGACGGCCTTCGACTTACCGATGTCACTCTGGCCGTGGATGATCTGGCGCTGCAGGTTGGACTCGTCGACCTCGTCGAACTCCGCGATGCCGATCGTGCCGACACCCGCAGCCGCCAGGTAGAGCAGCGCCGGGCTGCCGAGACCACCGGCTCCGATCACGAGGACCTTGGCGTTCTTGAGGCGCTTCTGACCGGTCATCCCCACGTCCGGGATGATCAGGTGGCGGCTGTAGCGGCGCACCTCATCGATGGTCAGCTCCGCTGCGGGTTCCACCAGCGGGGGAAGAGACACGGTTGCTCCTAGATCCTGGACGTTTGCGAGTCACCCGGGACAACACCCGAGGACTGCTCCATGTTCCCTCAACCGGCGGCAGCCGCGCGGAGAGGGTCCCGGCATCCGGACCTGTGGGCGCTAAGCCCTGGCCGGCTCAGCCACGACCACGGTGTTCGCGAGGTACTCGAAGCCGTTCCAGTCGGTGCAGGTGATGAGCACGATGCGCCCCGGGACCTCGCGCCGGTAGAGCTTCGGGATGGCGCGCACCATCTGCTGCTTGGTCAGCTCGACCACGTCGGTGACGTCGTACTCGATGCGTCCGCGTGAGGTCGCGACCATGACCTCGTCACCGATCCTGAGGTCGTCCAGCTCGTCGAGCGCTCCACCGCCGGTATGCACGGTGTGGCCGGTGATGATGGTGCTGCCATAGGCCGCTCCCGCCTGCGCGGTGGTGATGTCCCACCCGACCTCCGCAGCGTCCGACGGTGGGGTGAGCACGCCACCCTCCACCTCGATCCGGCGCACCTCGGCGGTGATGCCCAGGTGCGGCACAGTCAGGACACGCGGAGCACCCGCCGCGGGATCCGCGACGGGTGGACTCTCGTCGAGACTGGTCACAGGCTCCTTGACGGTGCGATGCGACCCCGGCTTCGAGGGTTTCACGAGCGCGGCGGGCTCGTCGTCCGAGTCGATGAGGGCAAGGCCCCCGACCACGAGGAGGACGACCCCCGCTGCCGCCAGGAAGGCGATCAGGGCACCGCGCGCACGTCGGCGCGCGGTGCCCTCCTGCTCAGAACTGGTGGATGCCACGCGGTCGGCGCACCACCAGCAGTGCGGCGGCCAGGACCAGCAGAGCCAGACCGGCGCCGATCAGCGGCATGGCCCACGGGCTGCTACCCGACGTCGTGCTGATACCCGCGTCGACCTCGGTCGGCAGGACGGTCGGCGTGTCCGTCGACGTCGGCGCGTCCGTCTCTGACGGGAGCACCGTGACGCTCTGTGTCGGCGTGTCAGTAGGCGTCTCGACCGGCGGCGTCTCCGTCTCGGTCGGCGTCTCCGTCACTGTCGGGGTGTCGGTCACCGTCGGGGTGTCGGTCACCGTCGGGGTGTCGGTCACTGTCGGGGTGTCGGTCACCGTCGGGGTGTCGGTCGGCGTCGGCGTCTCACTCGGTTCTACGATGAGTGAGACTGAGAAGTGGCTGATCCCCTTGCCAGTCGAGTGACTGAACGTGATCGAGGCCTGCGGCGGATTCACCGGGTGGAACTCCGGACCGTCGCCCTGGTTGGCGCTGCCGGCCTTCACGCAGTAGCCGTCGATCAACATGCCGGCTGGCGCGTTATAGGTCCACTCGTCCGGCGTTCCGGTCGGGTCGATGTGGCCCGTGCTGAGTTGCTCGCAGACATCGTCGGGGCCGGCCATAGCGGTCGTCGTCGTCAGGGCCATGAAACCCAGGACGAGCGCGAGGACGCCGAGCACGCCGGCAACGGCCGATAGGGCGTTCCGCGAAACGCGCTTGAGACTGGTTGTGACGTTCAAAATTCCGCCCCCACTTGCAAATCCGAGGCCGGAACACCCCCCATGGATGACCCCTGGCCTGTACAACTTCCCCAAACTTCAGTGTGCGCACCCCCTGTCAGCCGAGCAACCCGGATTCTTTTCGCATATCGGACTTTGAGGACTTTGTGACGGTAAAAAGGAGAACAATGCCCTGCGAATCGCGAGGCTACCCAGGAGTAGGCTCCTCCCAGGACCCTGGGACCCAAGAGAGGCCGCGTTGAGCACCATGCACGACCAGAGACCACGGGGTGGTCGAATGCCGCGCTCTGCGCGTCGCGCGCAGCTCCTCGATTCTGCCCGCGAGGTGTTCGTCGCCCACGGGTACCACGCAGCGGCCATGGACGACATCGCGGAGCGGGCCGGCGTCTCGAAGCCGGTGCTCTACCAGCACTTCCCCGGCAAGCTCGAGCTGTACCTCGGCCTGCTGGAGCAGTCTTGCGACGAGATCATCGAGAACTGCCGCATCGCGCTGGCAGCCAACCAGGACAACAAGCTGCGCGTCGACGCCGCCATGCGCGTGTTCTACGACTACGTGGCGAACGCCGACGGGGCCTTCAGGCTGGTCTTCGAGTCCGACCTGACCAGCGAGCCCGCCGTGCGCGAGCAGGTCGACCGGGTCACCCGGGAGTGCGCCAACGAGATCGCCAAGGTCATCCACGGTGACACCGGCCTTCCTGACGAGGCTTCCCAGCTGCTCGCCGTGTCCTTGGTTGGCATGGCGCAGGTGTCGGCCCGCTACTGGATCGACAGCGAGGGGGACCTCGAGCTGGCTCGCGCTGCCGAGCTCGTGGCCGGGCTGGCCTGGCGCGGCATCGGCGGGTTCCCGCTGAGCGACGAGCACGCCTGAGCCCTGGCTCCAGGCCCAGTCCGGGGCCCGGTTGGCCGGGCTGGCTATCCTCACCGCAGGCTCAGTAGAAGAAGGAGGCCTTCCTCATGGAGGTCAAGATCGGCATTCAGAACGTCATCCGCGACATCGTCATCGACGCGGACGTCGACCCGGCTGAGCTGGACAAGGCCGTGGAGGCCGCCCTCACGGGTTCGTCGCCCACGCTGTCGCTGACCGACAGCAAGGGCCGCAGGGTCATCGTCCCTTCCGACAAGATCGCGTTCATCGAGCTGGGATCGCCTGCCGTCGGGCAGGTCGGTTTCCGGTCCTGACGCGGAGGGTAGGACAGCGACATGTGGGGCATCGGCGAGATCATCGGGGCGATCATCGGGGGCTTCTTCATCGGCCTGCTGGGCAAGGTCGTCGCCCCGGGTGACCGGAAGAAGATCCCGCTCTGGCTGACGATCCTGTGCGGCATCGGCGGCATCCTGCTCGGCAACTGGCTCTACGTCGACGTGTTCAACTTCGCCGAGAACACCAACGGCTTCGACTGGTGGCGCCACACGTGGCAGGTCGGCGTCGCGGCCGCACTCGTGGTCGTGGCCGCAGGCGCGACCGGGCGTAACAAGAAGGCCATCACCGCGGGCTGAGCCCAAGTCACGTTCCCTAGGCGTGCAGGCCGAGCGCCTCCATGCGCTGGGTGTGGTTCTCGGTCAGCCGGTTGAACAGCCGGCCGATTGCGGCCAGGTCCATGCCCGGACGGTCCACGCCGCCGATCAACAGCCCCGTGAGGGCATCCCGCTCCGCAGCGACCCGCTGCGCCTGCGAGAGTGCCTCCCCCATCAGGCGGCGCCCGAAAAGTGCCAGTCGGCCCCCGAGCCTCGGGTCGGCGGCGATCCCGTCACGGATGCGCTCAATGGCGAACGACGCCTGGTCGGCGTCGTTCAGGCTCTCGATGATGAGAGTGCGGGTCTCCACGTCGAGGAAGGCCGCGATCTCCCGGTAGAAGTCGGCCACCAGTCCCTCGCCGACGTAGGCCTTGATGAGCCCTTCGTACCAGTCCGACGGAGCGGTGCGTTCGTGGAAGCCGTCCAACGCCTCGACGAAGCCGGACATCGCCTCCATGGGATCGGCTCCCAGGCTCCGGAGGCGCTCACTGATCCGACGGAAGTGGCCGAACTCGGTGGCCGCCATGCCGGCCAGGGCCAGCTTGTCCTCGAGGCAGGGAGCGAGCTTCGAGTCTTCCGCGAGCCGCTCGAACGCCGAGATCTCGCCGTACGCGATGGCGCCCAGGAAGTCGACGACCGCCGCCAGGTAGGCCGGGTCCTGGAGGGCGACCGATCTCTCGGCGGTGGGGGCCTCGCTCATGCTGGCAGCCTACCGGCGGACGTACCGGTAGAATGTGGAGGTACATCTTCAATAGACAGGCAAAGATCCTGACCACGTTCAGAGAGCTCGGGGTACTCCCCGAGATCGCCGACGCCCTTGAGCGCGGCGGCATCACGATCCCTTTCCCGATCCAGGAGATGACCCTTTCGGTCGCCCTGCTCGGCACCGACCTCATCGGCCAGGCCCGGACCGGCACGGGCAAGACGCTCGCCTTCGGCATCCCGCTGCTTCAGCGCACGGTGGCCCCGCACGACGCCGACTTCAACGACCTCGCCGCCCCGGGCAAGCCCCAAGCGCTCGTCGTCGCCCCCACCCGTGAGCTCGCCCTCCAGGTCGCCGGCGACCTGGTGATGGCGGCTGAGGACCGTGGCGCCCGCGTGCTGACGGTCTACGGCGGTGTGCCGTACGACGGTCAGCTCGACGCGCTCGAGCGCGGTGTCGAGGTCGTGGTCGGCACGCCCGGTCGCCTCATCGACCTGATGAACCGCAAGTCCCTCGACCTTTCCCACGTGAAGGTCCTGGTCCTCGACGAGGCCGACGAGATGCTCGACCTGGGCTTCCTGCCGGACGTCGAGAAGCTGCTCAAGAAGACGCCCGAGACGCGACAGACGATGCTCTTCTCGGCCACCATGCCGGGCGCGATCGTCTCGCTGGCCCGGACGCATATGCGGCACCCGGTCAACATCCGCGCGGAGTCTGCCGCGGACACCAGCATGGTCCCGGCGACCGCGCAGTTCATCTACCAGGTGCACGACCTCGACAAGCCCGAGATCATCGGCCGGGTCCTGCAGGCGGAGAACTCCGGCCTCACGATCGTCTTCACCAAGACCAAGCGTGCGGCACAGCGCGTTGCGGAGGACCTCGCAGAGCGCGGCTTCCCGGCGTCACCGCTGCACGGTGACATGGCTCAGGTGGCCCGGGAGAAGGCGCTCAAGCGGTTCCGCGAGGGCAAGGTCCGCGTCCTCGTCGCCACTGACGTCGCCGCCCGTGGCATCGACGTCCAGGACGTCACCCACGTCATCAACTACTCGTGCCCCGAGGACGACAACACCTACGTCCACCGGATCGGCCGCACCGGCCGGGCCGGCGCGACAGGCATCGCGATCACCTTCGTCGACTGGGCTGACGTGACCCGGTGGAAGGTCATCAACAAGACGCTTGGGCTTCCGTTCGAGGAGCTCCAGGAGACCTACTCCACCTCGGAGCACCTCTTCCACGACCAGGGCATCGAGGCCGGCACGAAGGGTCGAATCGTCCCGCCCAAGCCCCCGGAGCCGAAGCAGGACTCCTCGGACGAGCCCAAGCGAGACCGGGCGCCCCGTGACCGCAACCGGAGCAGGAGCCGCACCCGCAGCGGCGCGCCCGTCGGCGGTGGCCCAATAAACGGTGGAGCGGAGGCGCCAGCAGCAGAGGCCAAGCCCGAGGGGTCGTCGGACGCAGCACGCAAGCGCTCGCGCAGCCGCAACCGCTCGCGCGGTGGCAAGCCCACCGCGGCTACGGGCTAGAGCTCGACCGGAGAACCCGCTCGGGTCATCAGGTTGCGCGCGACTTCACGGTAGGCGTCGGCGCCCCGGTGGCCACGCGTCGTCTGCAGGATCGAACGACCTGCAGCCGGCGCCTCGGCGAACCTGATCGACTTCGGGATCGGCGGCTCGATCACGTCGAGCCCGTAGGACTCCGAGATGTTGTCCAGGACTGCCTTCGCGTGGTTGGTGCGGCCGTCGTACAGGGTCGGCAGCACGCCCCAGACCTCCAGGTCGCGGTTGGTGAACCGGCGTACGTCGTGCACGGTGTCGAGCAGCTGGCCGACCCCACGGTGCGAGAGCGTCTCGCACTGCAGCGGGACGAGCACGCCATCGGCGGCGGTCAGCGCGGCCACCGTGAGAACGCCGAGCGAGGGCGGGCAGTCGAGCAGCACCCAGTCGTAGTCGGTGTTCTCGAGCGCGCTCTTGATGACGAACTCACGACCGGTGCGCGTGAGCAGGTCCGCCTCGGCCCGAGCCAGCTCGATCGTGGCGGGCAGCAGGTCCACGCCGTCCTCGGTCTGGAGGATCACCTCGGTCGCGTCGAGCCCCTTGGTGAGCACGTGGTGGACCGACAGGTCGAGGTCCTCGGGGTCGACGCCCAGGGAAAAGGTCAGGCACGCCTGCGGGTCGAGATCGACCAGCAGAACTCGCTGCCCCAGTTCGGCGAGTGCAGCCCCGAGCGAGGCCACGGTGGTCGTCTTGGCCACGCCACCCTTCTGGTTGGCGACGGCGAGTGTGAGCGTCATCGCGCCCATTGTGCACGACCTAGGGCGACACGCCAGCGCCGGTCCATGCAACGATTCCGGCATGTCGCGAAAGACCGCCGTCATCACCGGACCAACCGCAGGAATCGGTCACGAGTTCGCCGTCCAGCTAGCCCAGCGCGGCTACGACCTCGTCCTCGTCGCCCGCAACGAGGTGCGGCTCAAGGAGGTCGCCGAGGAGCTGTCGTCGTACGGCGCAGCATCCGAGGTGATCGTCGCCGATCTCTCGCTCCGGCCAGAGATGGAGCGGGTCGAGGAGCGGATCAAGCAGGGGGTCGACCTGCTGGTCAACAACGCCGGATTCGGCCACAAGCAGCCGTTCCTCAGCAACAGCGTCGACGACGAGGTCGCGATGCTCGACGTCCTGGTCACGGCGGTGCTGCGGTTGTCGCACGCCGCCCTGACGACCATGGTCGAGCGCGGCGAGGGAGGGGTCATCAACGTCTCCAGCATCGCCGGCGAGCTGCCCCGAGGGACCTACAGCGCGGCGAAGGCCTACGTCACCCGCTTCTCGGAGTGGGCGGACCTGACCTACCGCGACCAAGGCGTGCGGACGATGGCGCTGCTTCCCGGATTCACGAAGACCGAGTTCCATGCCCGCATGGAGGTCAGCCGGGACTCGGCGCCCTCCTGGATGTGGCTCGAGGTCGAGGACCTGGTCCGCGAGGCCCTCGACGACTTCGACAAGGGCCGCACGATCTCGATCCCGAGCAAGCGGTACAAGGTCCTCACCGCGGCGTCTCGCTACACCCCGGCGCCAGTCAAGGCGCGCTTCCAGAAGCTGGGGCGTCGCTAGGAGCGTTCAGCGGGCCCCTAGTCCTGGCTCAGGCGACCAGCCAGTTGAGGTACTCCTCGATGTTCGTGTAGCCGTCGCCGTTCCGGTCTCGCGCCGCATCCTTCACGTGCGGGTCCAGACCGCGGGCAACCTCCCAGGTGTTGGGCATGCCGTCCCAGTCGTCGTCGGCGGGAGGGGGACCCGCGGGAATGGCCGGCCAGCCTCCGACGTCGCTCGGATCGTCGATGATGTGGCCGGTGCCTTCGCGGACGTCTTTCACGACCCGGCGGTCGACGGGATCGCGGTACGGGATCAGGGCTCCCGCGCGGGCCAGGACCTGCTTGAGTGCAGTGGCCGCGGACGTGGTCCTGATGCCTGATCCGCGGAAGGGCTGGTCGGCCATCCACGGGCGGCCGGCGGGGTCCACCATCCTGCGCTGCGGCTGGGCGGCTGCGGTCCGGTGCGGTCCGAGGTTGCCCCTGACGTAGAAAGCCCAGCCGACACTCGTGGGGCCGTAGACGTCGAGCTCGTACTCCTCGCGGTCCGAGTCAGGCCCCGGCAGGTAGTAGTTGCCGATGAAGTTGAAGTGCGGCTTCCCGTGGCTGTTCGAGGTGAGGGCGGCGTTCTTCCCGTAGTTGTAGATGACGTTGTTGCGGATGTCGGCCAGCCCTGGGTTCGTGGGCTGTGGGTTGCGGTCGTTGTTGTGGGCCAGCAGGTTGTGGTGGAAGCTGATCCGGTACGTGTGATCCCCACTCAGGTGTGCGCCCTTCGAGTGCTCCCCCTCTGTGTGCGTCGAGTTGGACAGCCCCTCGGAGACGATGTTCCAGGAGAGCGTCACGTGGTGCGCCTCGTCGTACAGCGAGATGTTCTCGTCGACCGCCCAGGAGATCGAGCAGTGGTCGATGACGATGTGGTGCGCACCCTCCTTGTAGATCACGATCCCGTCGGAGGAGTCGTCGAGTCCGGCGCACGGATGCGGCCCGGGACGCAGCCGGAGGTACCGGATGACCACGTCGTGGGTGTGGACGCCGAGCACGCCGTCGGAGCTGCACGAGTTCGCACGCAGCGTGATGCCGCCCCCTGTGGCGGTCTGGCCCGCGATCGTGACGTAGGGGTTCTCGATGGCGATCTTCGACTTCAGCGTGATGGTGCCTGACACGCGGAACACGATGATGCGTCGCCCCTTCGCCTCCGCGGCAGACCTGAGGCTCCCAGGCCCCGCATCGTTGAGGTTGGTCACGTTGATGACTCGACCACCGCGACCCCCGGGCGTCGAGGAACCCCACCCTTGAGCACCCGGAAACGCCTTGGCGACGGCCGCACGTCGTGCCACTGGCTCCGCAGGCTCGCCCGCCTGCAGGGCGCCCGACGGGACGACCGAGGCGACCAGAGCGGCGACACATACCGCCGCGTATCGGGGCATGGGCTTCCTCCTACCTCTCAGACGCCTTCGGCGATGAAGGCGCGGACGGCATCGGCGATCATCTGCACGGCGATTGCCGACAGCAGAAGGCCGGCGATGCGGGTCACCAGTACGACGCCGCTCTCGCGGATCAGCTTCAGGATCGGCACGGAGAAGCGCATCGTCAGGTAGATGCAGACATGGACCCCGATGACGCCGAGGGCGACTGCGGTGAAGTCCGCCGGGTCCTCCACCTGCTGCGAGAACACCATCGTCGCGACGATCGCGCCCGGCCCGGCGAGCAGGGGGGTACCGAGCGGGACGAGGGCGACGTTGACGTCGGTGTTGGGCGTGTGCGCCTCCTCCTTGCCCGTGAGCAGCTCGAGCGCGACAAGGAGGAGCAGCAGTCCGCCGGCGCACTGCAGGGCGGGCAGCGAGATGTGCAGGTAGTGCAGGATCCCCTGACCGAAGAAGGCGAAGACCGAGATCACGCCGAAGCTCACCGCGACCGCCTGCCAGGCAGCGCGCCGAATGGTCTTGGCCGACCGCCCCCGCGTCAGCGACAGAAAGATCGGGATCGTGCCGGGCGGGTCCATGATCACGAAGAGCGTCACGAACGCCTCCGCGAGCAGAGTCGCGTTGAGAAGGTCCTTCACGACACGACGCCCGGAGCCGCGCGTCCCGACGCCACCGCAGTCTCGGTCGCCAGAGCCACCAGCCGGTGGTACTCCTCCGGCGCCGTCGTATTACAGGCGAGGTCGTGCCCGGTCTTGCCGGTGCCGTGGAAGTCGCTGCTGCCGGTGACCACCAGGTCGAGCTCCTTGGCCAGACCTCGCAGCTCCTCACGTACGTCGGGAGCGTGGTCCTGGTGGTCGACCTCGATCCCTGAGAGCCCGGCATCCTTCAGGGCGGCGAGGCCCTCGAACGTGAGGGCGCTGTGCGCGTGCCGGCCCCAGGGGTGCGCCACGACGGTCACTCCCCCGGCTCCCTTGACGGTCTCGATCATCGTCGCTAGGTCGGCGGCGTACCGGTCGACGTACGCCGGTCTTCCTGGGCTGAGGAACCGGGCGAACGCCTCGTCCCGGTCGCGGACCACGCCACGGGCGACGAGTGCGTCGGCCACATGCGGGCGCCCCATGGCCGCAGCGTCAGCCGACAACGCGCGCACGTCGTCGATGCCGATGACGATGTCGAGCTCTCGCAGCCTGTCCAGGATCGCCGGGAGCCGGTCGCTGCGGCCGTCCAGCACCCGCTGGAGCTCCTCCACGAGCGGCGGGTACGTCGGGTCGGGGAGATAGCCGAGCAGGTGGACGCTCTGGCCGGCGTACTTGCAGGAGATCTCGATCCCGCGGACGAGGGTCAGCCCCAGCTCCTGCGCGACGGAGGCCGCCTCGTCCCACCCCTCGAAGCAGTCGTGGTCGGTGATCGCAAGCACGTCCAGGCCGGCGACCTGCGCCTCACGCACCAGCTCGGACGGGGTCGAGGTCCCGTCGGAGCGGTCGGTGTGGGTGTGCAGGTCGATGCGCATGGTGGACAGACTCTATTCACCTTGGGTCGAGCGTGTCTTCGGGTGTGGCGGCGTCCACGCACTCGCAAGCTGTTCTATTCCGCGAGGTTGGTGACACCGATCGGGGTTCGGGTGACTGGGGGTCGTCCGTTGAGTGCGGTGTGGGGTCGAGCGTAGTTGTAGTGGTGCAGGAAGGCCGGTAGAGCTGCGGTGCGTTTGTCGTTGTCGTCCCAGGCCTGCT
>DATILB010000196.1:0-11055 GCA_035477015.1 Nocardioidaceae bacterium
CCGACGCGCTTCTCAAGGCCGCACGTGAGGTCGACGACAAGGCAGACATGGCCGCCGTCGCCACAGTGAGCAGCCGCGACAGCGTCATCGGTGACCTGCTCGCCGAGGCTTTCGACAAGGTGGGCAAGGACGGTGTCATCACCGTCGAGGAGTCCAACACCATGGGCACCGAGCTCGAGTTCACCGAGGGCATGCAGTTCGACAAGGGCTACATCTCGCCGTACTTCGTGACGGACGCAGAGCGCATGGAAGCGGTCCTCGACGACCCGTACATCCTGCTCCACCAGGGCAAGATCTCGGCGATCTCCGACCTGCTCCCGCTGCTCGAGAAGGTCATCCAGGCCGGCAAGCCGCTGTTCATCCTGGCCGAGGACGTTGACGGCGAGGCGCTGTCGACCCTGGTCGTGAACAAGATCCGTGGCACGTTCAACGCCGCCGCGGTCAAGGCTCCCGCCTTCGGCGACCGCCGCAAGGCGATGCTGCAGGACATCGCGACGCTGACCGGTGGTCAGGTTGTTGCCCCGGAGGTCGGCCTCAAGCTCGACCAGATCGGTCTCGAGGTGCTGGGCCAGGCCCGCCGCGTCGTGATCACCAAGGACAACACCACGATCGTCGACGGCGCCGGTGACCCGGCTGAGGTCAGCGGTCGTGTCAACCAGATCAAGGCCGAGATCGAGTCCTCCGACAGCGACTGGGACACCGAGAAGCTGCAGGAGCGGTTGGCCAAGCTGGCCGGCGGCGTCTGTGTCGTCAAGGTCGGTGCCGCCACTGAGGTGGAGCTCAAGGAGAAGAAGCACCGCATCGAGGACGCCGTCTCCGCGACGCGTGCCGCGATCGAGGAGGGCATCATCGCCGGCGGTGGTTCGGCACTCGTCCACGCGGTCTCCGTGCTGAACGACGGCCTCGGCCTCACCGGTGACGAGCTGCTCGGTCTCCGCATCGTCCAGAAGTCGGCCGACGAGCCGCTGCGCTGGATCGCGGAGAACGGCGGCGTGAACGGCTACGTCGTCGTCGCCAAGGTCCGTGAGGGCATCCCCGGTGAGGGCTACAACGCCGCAACCGAGACGTACGGCGACCTGGTCGCCCAGGGCGTCCTGGACCCGGTCAAGGTCACGCGTTCGGCGCTGGTCAACGCCAGTTCCATCGCCGGCATGTTGCTCACCACTGAGACCCTCATCGTCGACAAGCCTGTCGACGAGGAGCCGTCCAACGGTCACGGCCACGGGCACGGCCACTAGAACAACCTTCAGCGCCCCGGACGGAACCCGTCCGGGGCGCTGCTGCGTCCGTACGCTGGAGCCATGACGATCACTGAGGATCTTCTGCTGGTGACGATCGACCCCGAGACTGGCCGGTGCGCGATCACCTCGACGGCCGCGCAGCGGATCGTTGGCGGGGCGATCCTGACCGACCTCGTGCTCGTCGGCCGGATGCGGCTCGACGGCGACGGGCGGCGGGCCCGGGTCGAGGTCATCGATGGCCCGCCCGTGGACGACCGGCTGCTGAGTGCTGCGCTCGGCCGCATCGGAGGCAGGCGGCTGCGCCCGAAGGACATCGTCATGAAGCTCGGCAAGGGTGGGCTCGGGCCAGTTCGTGATCACCTGGCGGCAACCGGTCAGCTGGATCTCAACTACAAGGGCTTCCTGGGCGTGAAGTACTCCTGGCGCTACGTCGGGGCCGGTGGCCGGCGTGAGGCGCTGGTCCGTGGCGTACGCGGCGTGTTGATCGACTTCGATGAGCCCGATGAGACCACCGGTCCATTGGTCGCGCTGCTTGCCTCGGCGGACCTCCTTCGGGCGGTCGTGTCGCGCGACGAGCACAAGCGGGCCAAGGCTCGGGCCAAGGAGGTCAGCGAGGGCGACTGGGCTGCCGACGGCGTGCGTGCGGCCATCAAGGCGGCCCGTGACGCCGCCGCGGTCATGGCCGTCACCGCGGCGACGGCGGGTGCGATAGGGGCTTCCTGAGCGTCGTTCACCAGCGCGCAACACGACCGGACCAACGACGCAACAACAGTCGTGTTTGCTCTTTGCATGTTGTGGAGAGTGCGTACGACCCTTGACGACCGGCCCGGCTCGCTGGCTCTGCTCGCGGGACGTTGTGGCTTCGGGGGAGTCAACATCCTGAGCCTCCAGGTCTTCCCCGGCGTCGACTCGGTGACCGATGAGCTGGTGATCAGCGCGCCCGAGGAGTGGGGTGTCACCGGCGTCGCGGAGCTGGTGGAGACCGCCGGTGGCCGAGATGTGAGTGTCTCGGCGTGCACGGCTCACGCGCTCGTGGACGCCACGACGAGGTACCTACTCGCTGCGCGCCACGTGGTGACCGATCCCTCGTCCGCCGAGGAGGCCTTGACGGACCTGCTCGATGGCGACGAGGGGCAGAGAGGCGCGCTCCTGTCCGAGCTCGAAGTGCTGGTGGGAGCCACCACGGTCACCGTGCGTCGAACGGCCCCCTTCACCGATACCGAGCGGGCCCGCGCGACCGCGTTCGGGCTGTTGGTCTCCGACATGATCGACGCCGAGACGGTGACTCTCGCCGTCACGGGTGACGAGCCGGTTCTGCGCCTTGCGACCGCCGGTGACGCGCTGGCTCTGGTGCGGATGGGCGAGCGCTGCTCGACGCGCACCTTGGACGGTCGCTTCGGTGCCCCTCTCGTCGGGATCCCAGTGCGCATGGTGCGACGCCTGCTCGCCGAGGGCCCGGCGCTCGTGGCCGAGGTCGGCGGTGAGATCGTCGGCCTCGCGACCCTGACCACGACCGGTGAGCCCGAGGTGTCGCTTCTCGTCGAGGACGGGTGGCAGGGCAAGGGTGTCGGCACGAAGCTGCTCGGCACCTCAGCACGGCTGGCGAAAGCGCGGGGTGCCCTCGAGCTCGTCCTGCGTGGCGGCGAGGACGTCGTACGCCTGTCCGCTGCTTCTGGTCTCATGGGGCGGCTGCGCCAGAACAACGGGGAGGTCGTGCTGACCGTCTCGTTGCGGCGGGTGGCGCCGCTGCTCCAGAACGTCGAGGGGGCGGTCGGCCTGCGTCCCCTCGACCCAGCTCCGGCCTGATACGCCGGTGGGGGAGCGTGGGGGTCCTCCCGATAGAATCGGGAGGACCCAAGCGCGGAAGGTCCTCCACGACGACATGGACATCACTGGATCCGGCGTACCCGAGAAGTTCGCCGCCCTCGGACTCACTTACGACGACGTCCTGCTCCTGCCCGGGGACACCGACGTCGTGCCGACCGAGGTCGACACCACGACGCGACTGACGCGCGAGATCAGCCTGCGCGTGCCGCTCATCTCGGCCGCCATGGACACGGTGACCGAGTCTCGGATGGCGATCGCGATGGCCCGCCAGGGCGGGATCGGTGTGCTGCACCGCAACCTCTCGGTCGAGGACCAGGCGTACCAGGTCGACCTTGTGAAGCGGACCCAGACCGGGATGATCTCGAACCCCGTCACCATCGGCCCGGACGCGACCCTCGAGGAGCTCGACGAGCGCTGCGGACAGTACCGCGTCTCCGGCCTCCCGGTCGTCGACGTGGACAACAAGCTCCTGGGGATCGTGACCAACCGCGACCTCCGGTTCACTCCCGTCGCGGAGTGGGCAGGCACGAAGGTCGACGAGGTGATGACCCCGATGCCGCTGGTGACCGCACCGGTCGGCATCTCTCGCGAGGACGCCACCACGCTGCTGCGCCAGCACAAGCGAGAGCGGCTGCCGATCGTGGACCCCGACGGCCGGCTCGCCGGGCTGATCACCGTCAAGGACTTCGTGAAGTCCGAGCAGTTCCCCAAGGCGTCCAAGGACGGCGATGGCCGACTCATGGTGGGCGCCGCCATCGGCTACTTCGGTGACTCGTGGGAGCGCGCCGGCAGGCTGATCGAGGCCGGCGTCGACGTGCTCGTCGCCGACACGGCTCACGGTCACGTCGCCCTGCTGCTCGACATGGTCAAGCGTTTGAAGACCGATCCGGCTACCAAGCACGTCCAGGTCATCGGCGGCAACGTCGCGACCCGGGCAGGCGCGCAGGCGTTCGTCGATGCGGGCGCTGACGGCATCAAGGTCGGGGTCGGCCCCGGTTCCATCTGTACGACGCGCGTCGTCACCGGCGTCGGCGTACCCCAGGTCACCGCGGTGTACGAGGCCGCACTCGCTGCCCAGGCGGCTGGTGTGCCGGTCATCGCTGACGGTGGCCTGCAGTACTCCGGCGACATCGCGAAGGCCATCGTGGCGGGTGCCGAGTCCGTGATGATCGGCTCGCTGCTGGCCGGCTGTGAGGAGAGTCCGGGCGAGCTCGTGTTCGTCAACGGCAAGCAGTACAAGTCGTATCGAGGCATGGGGTCGCTGGGCGCGATGTCCTCGCGCGGCAAGAAGTCCTACTCCAAGGACCGTTACTTCCAGGCCGAGGTGGCCAGCGACGACAAGCTCGTGCCGGAGGGCATCGAGGGCCAGGTCGCCTACCGTGGCCCCCTCTCCGCCGTCGCCCACCAGCTCGTCGGTGGCCTGCAGCAGTCGATGTTCTACGTCGGCGCGCGCACCATCCCCGAGCTGCAGGAGAAGGGCAAGTTCATCCGGATCACGCAGGCGTCGCTCAAGGAGAGCCACCCGCACGACATCCAGATGACCGTCGAGGCGCCCAACTACTCCGGCCGCTGACCGCGCAAAACTCCCACCACCGTTAGGCTTGTCGATCGTGCAAGAGATCGAGATCGGCCGGGCCAAGCGCGGACGCCGTGCGTACTCCTTCGACGACCTCGCGATCGTCCCGTCGCGGCGGACCCGTGACCCCGAAGAAGTGTCGACGCACTGGCAGATCGACGCTTACCGCTTCGAGATCCCGGTCGTCGCTGCCCCTATGGACTCCGTCATGTCACCGTCGACCGCAGTCGAGGTCGGGCGGCTCGGTGGCCTGGGCGTTCTGGACCTCGAGGGCGTCTGGACGCGGTACGACGACCCGTCCGAGCTGCTTGCCGAGGTGGCGACCCTAGACAGTCGCGCGGCGACGAAGCGGCTGCAGGTGATCTACGCCGAGCCGATCAAGCCGGAGCTGATCACGGCCAGGCTCAAGGAGATGCGCGCCTCGGGGGTGACTGTCGCCGGCAGCTTGAGCCCGCAGCGCACGAAGGACTTCGCCAAGTGTGTGGTGGACGCCGGTGTGGACATGTTCGTCATCCGGGGCACCACGGTCAGCGCTGAGCATGTGTCGAGCCAGGCCGAGCCGCTGAACCTCAAGGAGTTCATCTACGAGCTCGACGTCCCCGTGATCGTGGGCGGCTGTGCGACGTACCAGGCGGCTCTCCACCTGATGCGCACGGGCGCGGCCGGTGTGCTCGTCGGCTTCGGTGGCGGTGCGGCCCACACGACTCGCACGGTCCTCGGCATCGCCGTGCCCATGGCCAGCGCGGTGGCCGACGTGGCCGCGGCGCGACGTGACTACCTCGACGAGTCCGGCGGCCGCTATGTGCACGTGATCGCCGACGGCTCCATCGGCCGCAGTGGTGATGTCGCCAAGGCGATCGCCTGCGGGGCGGACGCCGTGATGATCGGCTCGCCGCTCGCACGCGCCACCGAAGCCCCAGGAGCCGGCTTCCACTGGGGATCGGAGGCCTGGCACGCCAGCCTGCCGCGCGGGGAGCGCATCGAGATCGGCACCGCCGGGACGCTCGAGGAGATCCTGTACGGCCCCTCGCACAGTGCTGACGGCACCACGAACTTCGTCGGTGCCCTAAAGCGCGCGATGTCCATGACCGGCTACACGGAGGTCAAGGAGTTCCAGCGCGTGGAGGTCGTCGTCCAGTGAGCCGCCGATGACCGCTCTCAGCCCCGACCACCGCGCCGCGTCGCTGGAGGCGATGAGCTCCGGCGTCGAGCTCGACGTGCTCGTGGTCGGCGGGGGAGTGGTCGGGACGGGCACGGCGCTCGATGCCGTGTCCCGCGGCCTCGCGACGGGGCTGATCGAGCAGCGCGACTTCGCTTCGGGCACGAGCAGTCGCAGCAGCAAGCTGATCCACGGTGGCCTGCGCTACCTGGAGATGTACGACTTCGGGCTGGTCCGCGAGGCGTTGGAGGAGCGCGGCCTGCTTCTGACCAGGCTGGCGCCGCATCTGGTCCGGCCGGTCGCCTTCATCTACCCGCTGAGCACCCACCGCGAGCGTCCGTACGTCGGCGCAGGGCTGGTCCTTTACGACGCGATGGCGATGGCCGGGAAGTACGACGTGGGCGTGCCCAGGCACCGTCACCTGCTGAAGCGGCAGATGCTGCACAAGGTGCCGGACTTCAAGCCCGACGCTTTCACCGGGGCTGTGCAGTACTACGACGCTCAGGTCGACGATGCCCGGCTGGTTGCCACGATCGCGCGCACCGCAGCCGGGCTCGGCGCGCACCTCGCGACGCGCACCAAGTGCATCGGCTTCCTCCGTGAGGGGGAGCGAGTCACCGGCGTCCGTGCGATGGACCTCGAGACCGGCAAGGAGCTCGAGATCCGTGCGCGAGTGGTGGTCAACGCCGCGGGAGTCTGGACCGACGAGATCCAGGCGATGGTCGGCGGGCGGGGCGCCCTCAACGTGCAGGCCAGCAAGGGGATCCACCTGGTCGTCCCGCGCGACCGCATCCGCTCGCAGGCCGGGCTGATCATGCGCACGGCCACGTCGGTGCTGTTCGTGGTTCCTTGGGGTCGGCACTGGATCCTTGGCACGACCGACACTCCCTGGAACCTCGACAAGGCGCACCCCGCGGCCTCGAAGGCCGACATCGACTACATCCTCGACAACATCAACCGAGTGCTGAAGCAGCCACTGCGGATCGAGGACGTCGAGGGCGTGTACGCCGGTCTGCGGCCGCTGCTCTCCGGCGAGTCCGAGCCGACCAGTCGGATCTCGCGTGAGCACACCGTTGTCACACCCGTGCCGGGGCTGGTGATCATCGCGGGCGGCAAGCTCACGACGTACCGGGTGATGGCCCGTGATGCCATCGACGCGGCGGCCCACTCGCTGGGCGGGTCGATCGCTCCCTCGATCACCGAGCGGCTGCCCCTGGTCGGCGCCCCTGGCTACGAAGCGCGCGCCAACCAGGCCGGAGCACTCGCGCGCGCCAGTGGCATTCACCGGGCCCGGGTGGAGCACCTGCTCGGACGCTACGGCGGCATGGTCGACGAGGTGCTGGCGCTAATCGACGAGCGGGTCCTGCTCGCCCGGCCGCTGCCTGGCGCGGAGGACTACCTGTCTGCCGAGATCGTGTACGCCGTGACGCACGAGGGGGCTCGCCACCTCGACGACGTGCTCACTCGACGCACCAGGATCTCGATCGAGTCGTTCGACCGAGGAGTTGCCGCGGCCCGTCCCGCCGCCGAGCTGATGGCCGGGCCCCTCGGATGGGACGCCTCTCGGGTCGACGAGGAGGTCGACCACTACCTGCGGCGTGTCGAGGCCGAGCGGCAGAGCCAGCGGGAGCTGACCGACCGCGAGGCGGACGAGAAGCGCGTGCAGGTCCGCGACATCGTGTGACCTGCACCTTTGTGCAGCCCCGGTAACGGGCCGCGCCACGCGTGGACGTGGGCCGTACAGGGTATTTTGCAGGTTTCTGCAGTGCATGAACGGCGACTGGCCATCTATTGAATGACAACTGCCAACTTATGCAGAATCATTCCAAGGAAGTGCGGTGCGAAAAGCTCGGGGTACCGCAACTCCGCCCAGTAAGTGCCTGTCGGGAGCTTCCTCATCCCTCGGCAGGGGCCCTCCCAAGAGCGGGGCCCTCACCCTCCGGTGCGGGCCCCGTCTCGCTTTCTGGAGCGCCTGTCCAGGCATTTGTTACCGGGGGGTATCCAGCCCTCCGGGATTCACATACCATCGGTATATGAGCGCCTCCCCCGACCCCAAGTCCGACGACGCCGGCCGCCCTGCCGCGACCGCTGAGCTCAAGGACCCGCAGCACGACCCGACCGCGTCCTACGCCCTCGACCAGGCGTTCGCCCGACGGCTGACGGGTCTGGTCAAGGCCTCCGGCAAGGAGGCGAAGCCGGCGATCTCGCCGATCAACCTCGCCCCGCTGGCGATGATCCCGCAGTCCACTCCCGAGGACGTCGACGCAGCCTTCGTCCGTGCGCAGAAGGTCCAGGCCGAGTGGGCGCGCGTCCCCGTGTCGGAGCGCGAGCGGATGCTGCTGCGCTACCACGACCTCGTGCTCGAGCGCCGCGACGAGATCGTCGACCTGATCGTGCTCGAGTCCGGCAAGGCCCGTAAGGACGCCTTCGCCGAGGTCATGCACGTCGCAATGACGGCCCGCTACTACGGCAACAAGAGCTCACAGCACCTCGGCTTGCAGCGTCGCGGCGGCGTGCTGCCCGTGCTGACCCGTGTCGACGTGAACCACGTGCCCAAGGGTGTCGTCGGCATCATCTCGCCGTGGAACTACCCGTTCACCATGGCGATGTCCGACGGACTGCCCGCCCTGATGGCAGGCAACGCGGTCGTGGCCAAGCCCGACGCACAGACCATGCTCACTGCGCTCCTCGGCGCCCAGCTGCTCGACGAGGCCGGGTTCCCCAAGGACCTGTGGCAGATCGTCGCGGGCCCCGGGTCGGTCATCGGCACCGAGATCATCCAGCGCGCGAAGTACATCTGCTTCACCGGATCGACGGCGACCGGCAAGCACATCGCCAAGCAGTGCGCCGAGCGGCTGATCGGCTGCTCGCTCGAGCTGGGCGGCAAGAACCCCATGCTGGTGCTCCGTGACGCCAACGTCGACAAGGCCGCCGAGGGCGCCGTACGCGCGACGTTCTCGAACGCCGGCCAGCTCTGCGTGTCGATGGAGCGGCTGTTCGTGGCGGACCAGGTCTACGACAAGTTCGTCGCGGAGTTCGTGAAGCGCACCCAGGCCATGACCGTCGGAGACCCTGCGCAGTGGAGCACCGGGATGGGCACGCTCATCTCGCAGGACCAGCTCGACACGGTGACCAAGCACGTCGAGGACGCCAAGGCCAAGGGCGCGAAGGTGCTCGCCGGCGGCAATGCGCGCCCGGACCTCGGCCCGTACTTCTTCGAGCCGACCATCCTCGAGGGCGTCACGCCGGACATGACCTGCTTCGGCAACGAGACCTTCGGGCCGGTCATCTCGCTGTACCGGTTCCACGACGAGTCCGAGGCGATCGACCGCGCCAATGAGGGCCCCTACGGCCTCAACGCGTCGATCTACAGCCAGGACGGCGACCGCGCCCGCGAGGTGGCTCGCCAGGTCAAGTGCGGCACGGTCAACATCAACGAGGCTTTCGCCGCGTCGTTCGCCTCGATCGACGCCCCGATGGGTGGCATGCGCGAGTCCGGCACCGGTCGTCGCCAGGGCCACGAGGGCATCCTGCGTTACACCGACATCCAGACCGTTGCCACGCAGCGGGTCATGGGCCTCAAGCCGCTCCCCGGCATGAACGAGGAGCAGTGGGGCAAGGTCCTCGTGCTCAACGAGAAGATCATGCGGAAGCTGGGCCGAGCATGACCGCCCCTGACACTGAAGCCTGGGACTTCGACGTACTCGTTGTCGGTTCGGGCTTCGGTGGCTCGGTCACGGCGCTGCGCCTGACCGAGAAGGGCTACCGGGTCGGCGTCATCGAGGCAGGTGCTCGCTTCGAGGACAAGGACTTTGCCGACAACAGCTGGGACCTGAAGAAGTTCCTCTTCAACCCGGCGATCGGCTGCTACGGCATCCAGCGCATCGACGCGGTCAAGGACACCCTGATCCTGGCGGGTGCCGGTGTCGGTGGAGGTTCGCTGGTCTACGCCAACACCCTCTACGAACCGCTCGACCCGTTCTACAAGGACAAGCAGTGGGCGCACATCGCCGACTGGAAGTCCGAGCTGGCGCCGTACTACGACCAGGCGAAGCGGATGCTTGGCGTCGTCGAGAACCCGCTCGACACTCCCGCCGACCAGGTGATGCGCAAGGTCGCCGACGAGATGGGCGTGGCCGACACCTACCACCCGACCCCGGTCGGCGTGTTCTTCGGCGGTCCCGGCCAGGCGCAGGGTGAGCGCGTCGACGACCCGTTCTTCGGCGGCGCCGGCCCGTCCCGCAACACGTGTATGGCGTGCGGCGAGTGCATGACGGGCTGCCGGCATAACGCGAAGAACACCCTGGTGAAGAACTACCTCTATCTGGCCGAGCGCAACGGTGCGAAGGTGCTGCCGCTCACGACGGTCACCCAGGTGAACCAGCGTGAAGGCGGCGGGTACGACGTACAGGTCAAGTTCACGAAGGCGAAGCGCGCGACCAAGAACACCACCCGCACTCTCACCGCGGAGCAGGTCGTGTTCGCGGCTGCGGCGATCGGCACGCAGAAGCTGCTGCACCGGATGAAGGCTGAGGGTCACCTGCCCCAGCTGTCCGAGCGGCTCGGCGTGCTCTCGCGGACGAACTCCGAAGCGATCCTCGGTGCGATCGCGCCGGACATGAAGGTCGACTACAGCTACGGCATCGCGATCACGTCCAGCTTCCACCCCGACGAGCACACGCACGTCGAGCCGGTGCGCTACGGCAAAGGCAGCAATGCCATGTCGCTGATGCAGACCGTCCTCACCGACGGCGGCGGCGAAGCGGCGCGCTGGAAGGTGTGGCTCAAGGAGATGTGGAAGGAGCGGGCGCACATCAGCGCGCTCTATGACTTCAAGCACTGGTCCGAGCGCACCGTCATCGCGTTGGTGATGCAGACGCTGGACAACTCGATCACGACGTACTGGAAGCCTGGTCCCGTCGGTGGCCACCTGACCTCCAAGCAGGGTCACGGCGAGCCCAACCCGACCTGGATCCCCGTGGCGAACGAGACGGTCCGACGGATGGCAAACATCCTCGGCGGCACTCCGGGCGGCACGATCGGCGAGCCGTTCAACGTGCCTCTGACGGCGCACTTCATCGGTGGCTGCACCATCGGCGACGGGCCGGAGACCGGCGTGATCGACCCGTTCCAGCGGATCTACAACTACCCGGGTCTCCACATCGCCGATGGCTCGGCCATCAGCGCCAACCTCGGCGTGAACCCGTCCCTGACGATCACCGCCCAGGCCGAGCGTGCGATGTCCTACTGGC
>DATILB010000197.1:0-11007 GCA_035477015.1 Nocardioidaceae bacterium
ATCGGGCTCGGTGGCGTCGCCGCGACGCCGGTGCGCGCCTTGAACGCCGAGAGGGCACTTGTGGGTCACCCCTGGGACGCCGAGACGGCAGTTGTGGCCGCCGCCGCGCTCGCCGCCGAAGGCACCCCGATGGACGACCACCGCGCCAGCGCGGCGTACCGGTCCGCAGCTCTGGGGCAGTCGCTGCTGAAGCTGCGGGCGGAGGTGGGCACATGAGTGTTGGACAGGCGATCCCGCACGAGAGCGCGGCGCTGCACGTCACCGGCGAGGCGCTCTACACCGACGACCTCGTGGCGCGCACCAAGGACGTGCTGCACGCGTGGCCGGTCCAAGCACCGCACGCGCACGCACGCATCACGAGGGTCGACCCTGCTCCGGCGTACGCCGTGGAGGGTGTCGTCCGGGTGCTCACGAAGGCCGACGTGCCGGGTGTGAACGACGCCGGCGTCAAGCACGACGAACCGCTCTTCCCAGACGAGGTGATGTTCCACGGGCACGCGGTGTGCTGGGTGCTCGGCGAGACCCTCGAGGCTGCGCGGCTCGGCGCGCTTGCCGTCGACGTCGACTACCAGCCGCTCCCCTCACTGGTCAGCATCCGCGATGCCATCGCCGCCGGTGCCTACCAAGGGATGCAGCCGCGCATCGCTCGGGGCGATGTGGCGGCAGGGTTCTCCGCCGCGGCCCACACCTTCGAGGGCGAGACCGAGATGGCGGGCCAGGAGCACTTCTACCTCGAGACGCACTGCTCGCTCGCGCACGTCGACGAGAACGGCCAGGTCTTCGTGCAGTGCAGCACGCAGCACCCGACCGAGACGCAGGAGATCGTCGCTCACGTGCTCGGCCGCCGGTCCCACGACGTCACCGTGCAGTGCTTGCGGATGGGCGGTGGTTTCGGCGGCAAGGAGATGCAGCCGCACGGGTTCGCGGCGATCGCGGCACTGGGCTCGACGTTGACCGGCAGGCCGGTGCGACTGCGACTCAACCGCACCCAGGACCTGACCATGACCGGCAAGCGGCACGGCTACCACGCGCAGTGGAAGGTGGGCTTCGACGACGACGGTCGGCTGCAGGCGCTCGAGGCTGTGCTGACCTCCGACGGCGGGTGGAGCCTCGACCTCTCGGAGCCAGTGATGTCACGCGCGCTGTGCCACGTGGACAACGCGTACTGGATCCCGAACGTCGACGTGCTCGGCCGCATCGCGAAGACCAACAAGACGTCGCAGACAGCGTTCCGTGGCTTCGGCGGCCCGCAGGGAATGATGGTGATCGAGGACATCCTTGGTCGCTGCGCACCGATGCTCGGACTCGACGCCGCCGAGCTCCGCCGCCGCAACTTCTACGCCGAGGGACAGACCACGCCGTACGGCCAGGCCGTGCGTCACCCTGAGCGGATCAGCCGTCTGTGGGACGAGGTGCTCGCCGCCAGCGACTTCGCGGCGCGCAGCCAGCAGATCGCGGACTTCAACGACTCGCACCCCTCCACGAAGCGAGGGTTGGCGATCACGCCGGTGAAGTTCGGCATCTCCTTCAACTTCACGGCCTTCAACCAGGCCGGCGCGCTGGTGCACGTCTACAAGGACGGCTCGGTCCTGATCAACCACGGCGGCACCGAGATGGGCCAGGGCCTGCACACCAAGATGCTGCAGGTCGCGGCGACCACGCTCGGCCTACCGCTCGAGAAGGTCCGGCTCGCCCCCACCCGCACCGACAAGGTGCCGAACACCTCTGCCACCGCTGCGTCGTCCGGAGCGGACCTCAACGGCGCCGCAGTGAAGAACGCCTGCGACCAGATCCTCGCGCGCATCGGGCATCTCGAGGGTTCGTGGGAGGAGCGCGTGCGGGCGGCGTACCACGAGCGCATCCAGCTGTGGGCCGCCGGCTTCTACAAGACCGAGGGCCTGCACTGGGACGTGACGACGATGCAGGGGTCGCCGTTCAAGTACTTCGCGTACGGCGTCGCGGCGGCGGAGGTCGAGGTCGACGGCTTCACCGGTGCGTACGACGTGAGCCGCGTCGACATCGTGCACGACGTGGGTGACAGCCTCTCGCCGCTGGTGGACCTCGGCCAGATCGAGGGCGGCTTCGTGCAGGGCGTCGGGTGGCTGACGCTGGAGGACCTGCGCTGGGACGAGTCCGATGGCAAGGGACGCGGGCGACTGCTGACCCAGTCGGCGAGCACCTACAAGCTGCCCTCCCTCGGGGAGATGCCCGGCGTCTTCAACGTGACGCTCCTCGAGCAGGCGACCGAGGACGGCGTGGTCTACGGCTCGAAGGCGGTGGGCGAGCCGCCGCTGATGCTCGCGTTCTCGGTGCGCGAGGCGATCCGGCAGGCGGTGGCGGCGTTCGGCCCGGCGGGGCGCTCTGTCGAGCTTGCCTCCCCCGCAACGCCCGAGGCGGTCTTCTGGGCCATCGAAAGGGCGAGGCAGCTGCAGGAGGAGCTGGTCTGATGGACTGGCTCACAGCGGTCGAGCACCTGCGCTCCTCCCGGACCCCGGGGGTACTGGTCACGGTCGCGGCCGTGCGCGGGCATGCACCGCGCGATGCCGGCGCCAAGATGGTCGTCACTGCCCAGGAGACCTGGGGATCAGTGGGCGGCGGCAACCTCGAGGCCATCGCGATCGAGAAGGCGCGTACGTTGACCGACACCGAGCTGGTCACGGTCTCGCTCTCGGACAAGGCCCCCTATGAGCACGGCGTGCAGTGCTGCGGCGGAGAGGTCACCCTCCTGCTCGAGCCGCTGCCCGTCGTACCCGCTGTCGCCATCTTCGGGGTCGGACATGTCGGCCTCGAGCTGGCGCGGATCCTCGCGCGACACGACCTCGATCTGCATCTGACCGACTCCCGACCTGAGCAGCTCTCCGACCAGCGGCTGTCGGTCCTTTCCGACTCCCGCGCGAGGGTGCACGTGCACCAGGTGCCGGTCCTGCCCGAGCTCGTGCTCAGCGAGCTGCCGCTCGGCGCGCATGTCCTCGTGATGACCCACGACCACGGAGAGGACCTCGCCCTCTGCGACGCGGCCCTGCGCAGTGAGCACCTCGGCACGATCGGCCTGATCGGGTCGTCGGCAAAGTGGTCGCACTTCCGCGGCCGGTTGTCGGCACTTGGCCATACCGACGAGACGATCAACCGGATCACGACGCCCATCGGGGTCTCCGGCATCGCGGGCAAGGACCCGGCCACCATCGCGGTGAGCGTGGCAGCCTCCCTGCTGCAGGTCGTGGCTCATCACGGAGCCGCGCGGTGACGCTGTTCCGGGCGACGGTGCTGGACACACCCGACGACCCCTTCCACGGGGGCACGCTGCGCGCAGACTCCGACTGCGGACTGCTCGTCCGAGACGGTGTCATCGTCGCCCGCGATGCCTTCGCGTCGTTGCAGTCGGTGCACCCCGAGGAGGACGTCGTCACCCTGGACGACGGTGTGCTGCTGCCGGGATTCGTCGACACGCACGTGCACTTCCCGCAGGTGCGCGTGATCGGCGGCCTCGGCATGCCCTTACTGGACTGGCTCGAGCAGTGCGCGCTGCCCGAAGAGGCGAAGTTCGCCGACCCGTCGTACGCGAAATCGGTGGCCGCCGAGTTCGTCCAGGGCCTCGTCTCCGCCGGCACCACGTCCGCCCTGGTTTTCGGCGCCCACTTCGCACCGGCCGTGGACGAACTGTTCTCAGCCGCCTCGAGAGCCGGGATCAGGATCACCAGCGGCCTCGTCGTCAGTGACCGGCTGATCCGCGAGGACCTGCTCACCACCCCGCAGCAGGCGTACGACGACGGGCTCGCCCTGGCTCGTCGCTGGCACGGCGTGGGCCGCAGCCGGTACGCCGTCACGCCGCGGTTCTCGCTGTCCTGCAGCAACGAACTGCTGGCCTCCTGCTCCGACGTACTCCGTGAAGTGTCGGGCGCCGCCTTCACCTCCCACATCAATGAGAACGTCCATGAGATCGCGCTCGTGTCGAAGCTCTTCGACCTCGGCCACTACCTCGAGACCTACGACCAGCACGACCTCATTGGCCCTCTCTCGGTGGTCGCCCACAACGTGCACCCGACCGACCACGAGCTCAAGGTGCTTGCCATCCGGGGCGCGTCCGTGGCGCACTGCCCGACCAGCAACGCAGCCCTCGGCAGCGGTAGCTTCTCGCTCACCCGCCACGTCGCGTACGGCGTACGCGTGGCTCTCGGGTCTGACGTCGGGGCGGGCACCGGGTTCTCGCTGTTGAAGGAGGGCCTGCAGGCCTACTTCGCCCAACAACTCCTGGGCGAACAGGGCTACAAGCTGGCGCCGGCCCACCTGCTGTACCTGGCCACGACCGCCGGAGCGCTCGCACTGGGCCTGCCCGAGGTCGGGCACCTCGGGGTCGGACAACGCTTCGACGCGCAGTGGGTACGACCCTTGCCGGGCAGCACCCTTGATGTCACGCTCAGGCACGCACGCGACGAGGAGGACGCACTCGCGAAGGTGTTCGCGCTCGGGACACCGGCCGATGTTGCCGGTGTCTGGATCGACGGCACCACTGTTTGGACCCGGTAACAGTCGAGTTCACGGGAGGGGCTTCAACCATGACGCTGACAGTGTTTTTGGGCCTAGCCCTCGTGGGCGGCCTGCTCGTCTACGTGGCCGCCTCCTTCGTGGCGGAGTTCATGAGGCGGCGCAAGCGACTTCCCGTTGGGTCCGTCAGCCCGGCCTTCATCGCCAGCTACGAGTTCCCACCTCAGATGCTCGAACGCGCCTTGCAACGGTGCCCGGGACAGACGCGCCCTGACGATCTCGAGGCCGGACTGCGTCAGTACCTGCTGATCGCCGGCCAGGCGATGACGTCACGAGCCGGTGTGGCGATGCCGTCACGGGTCGTCGACGAGGCCTGGCACGAGTTCATGACCTACACCCGCGCGTACGCCACCTTCTGCGAGCTCGCCTACGGCACATTCCTGCACCACTACCCCGAGGCTGCAATGGAGCCGCTAGCGCTCGAGCTGAACCGCGGGGCCGGCATGGTGACCGCATGGGACCTCGCCTGCAGGGACGAGGGCCTCGAGCCGACCACGACTACTGCCTCGCCGTTGCTCTTCCGTGTCGACGCGGAGTCCGGATCTCCCCACGCGGCACGGTACGTCGGGACGTGCGGCTCTGAGGGGGAGTGCGCCGTCGAGGAAGGCACGATCTGCGTCGAGCATCAGCTCCGGGCCGCCTACCCAGCGGGCCTCGGCTACGGCTACGGCGCGTGCGGCGTGGCAGGCGTCGCCTGTGGTGGCGGCGGCTGCGGAGGCGGCGGAGGCGGCGGCGGCTGCGGTGGTGGTGGTGGCTGCGGTGGCGGAGGTTCTTAGCGTCGACTGAGCTTGTAGTGCAGCTGGACGACCGTCCGCGACCAGAGGCAGAGGCGATGGTCGGTCCGGAGCACCCCGTCGCCATCGACGTACACCCGAAACGTCTCGTGGATCGGGGCTCGCGCCGCGTGCGTGCGCCCTCGGTCCTCCACGACGACGTACGCACCGTCCTCGCCGAACCGCTCTCGCTGCCGGCGAGGTCGACCGGCTGTCCCTTGAGCCGCCAGAACGTGCGGGTGACGCGGTCCAGCCGCGGCATCAGGGAGCTCATGGCAAGAGCGTTTCACCTCCCGCGCCAAGATTGCCGTGTGGAGTTCACGAGTCGGATAGCGAACGCTGCGGATGCGGACCGCCTTCGAGAGGTCATGGATCACTCGATCGGCGAGCTGCAGAAGGGCTTTCTCACCCACGAGCAGATCGAGTCAAGCCGCGCGATCATGGGCATCGACAGCCAGCTCATCGCCGACGGCACCTACTACGTCGTGGAGTACGACGGAACCATCGCAGGGTGTGGCGGATGGAGCCGGCGCGCGACGCTGTACGGCAGTGACAGCACGCCAGGACGGGACCCCCAGCTTCTGGACCCGGCCGTTGATGCCGCCCGCGTTCGAGCCATGTACACCAATCCGGCGTTCGCGCGGCAGGGCGTCGGTTGGCTGATCCTGACGCTGTGCGAGCAGGCCGCCGCTGCGGAGGGCTTCACGCGGCTGGCGCTGATGGGCACCCTGTCTGGCCAGCCCCTCTACGCGAAGTTCGGGTTCGTGCCTATGAGGTCTGTCGAGGATGACCGAGGCGGTGCGGCAGTGCCGTTGGTCGAGATGGAGAAGCCGATCGACCCAGCTGTTCTGACCGACTAGCGCTCGCGCCCGGCCAGCTGCCAGACGCCCGGCTTGTCCTTGACCATCAGCCCCTCGTCGACCAGAGCCAGCCGTGCACGCCGCGCGGCGCCGTGCCAGCGCAGCTCTCCCCCCGGAGCGGCTTCCCGGTCTCCCGGCGTCAGGCGGTCCTCGGCGACGATCTCCAGCTCGAGGAAGAGGTCCTCGGCGTCCAGCACCCCGCCTGCGTCCCGCAGCACCTCGAGGATGAGCGGCTTGAACACGTCCGGGGGCGACCAGCGGCGTACGACGACCTTCTCCGGAGCCGTCGCCCGGGTGGTGGTCGCACGCTTCCGCGGCGCGGGCGGCGCTTTGGCAACGGGGGGCGGGGGCGGCGGCTGACCGTGCACGCACTGGGCCAGCGGCAGGTCGCAGAGGTCACAATGGGCGTCGGTCATCGCGACCCACCCTACTGAGCCGGCAAAGTCACGTCATCGTCAGGAGACCGACCCTCCTGGACGCCTACCTAGCCCTCCCGGGTGTCGTCGTCGTTCATGAACCGGGCGGCGTCGGAGTAGATCGCCTGCGCCACCGTGGGGAATGCGTCCTCCATCAGCCGGAAGGCGGTTCCGAACATCACCAGCACCTTCATCGGCGTCGCCGCGACCACGGTCGCCGTACGACGTCCCTCGCTCAGGATGGCGATCTCCCCGAAGTGGTCCCCGGGGCCGAGCCGACGGACCAGCTCGCCGTTCTGCAGCACCTCGGCCTCGCCCTCGGCGATCACGACGAACCGGTAGCCCGTATCGCCTTCGACGTTGAAGACCTTGCCGGTCTCGACGTCGTCGAGCGCGATGAGCCCGGCGAGCTTCTCGTACTCCTTGTAGGACAGGCCCTTGAACAACTCGAAGGACGCAAGCGTCACAGGGTCCGGGTGCGAGCCGCCGGTGTCCATCAGGCCTCGGCCGGATCGGTGAACTCGGCCCGCCACGGCGGCGGGTCGAACTGCTTGGCGTAGTAGCGCCGGTCCCGCACCATCCGGCCGTCGTCCGCGAGCTCGACCATCAGAACCGTGTTCCAGACGTCACCGTCGCCGTAGTCATTGACTCCCTCGATGACCCAGTTGCGACCGGACCCGGTGACCCGGTCCAAGGTGATCGATGGCCCGCCGCCGGGGTATGACGCCTGCATGTCGCGCATTCGCTCACGGCTGCTGATCCGCTCACCGGACTGAGGCATCTCCAGGACGTAGTCGTCGTGACGGATGGCGTACTCGTCGTCGACGGTCACGCCGCCGTCCCGGTCGAAGAGGAGCAGGAGTCCCTCACGTATCGCGTCGGCGTCATCGTCCTGCATGGCACGCCGGAACAGCTCGAGAACCCGGTTGTCGTCGGTCACGTAGACACAAGACCAACTACGGCAGCTTCTTGGCAAGCCCCGGTGGCAGCGGCTTCGTGCACTCCGCCCGCTTGGCGGCGTCGCCCGCCGCAGCCTCCATGCACGCAGAGAACCGCCGCATGCCTTCGGCGTGCTGCTCGGCGAGCGCTGCCATCTTCGCCTCACGCTGCGCAGGGGTGAGCGCCTTCCAGGCTTCCTTCCAGGCGTGCTTCTGCGCCTTGTCCGATCCCTTGTCCGATCCCTTGTCCGCGCTCTTGCCGTTGCTCTTGTCCGCATGCGCCCAGGGTGGCGGTCCGAACGGGCCACTCTTGTCGTTCTCGGCCGCCCGGTCCGTGGCAGCGAACTGGCCCCGCGCTTCATCGGCACCCATGCCGTTCGCGCCCCACGACATGGCGACAAGAACGACGGCCGTCAGCGTCCCGGCCAGGCCGACGGCGAACCAGTTCCTCCTCATGTGTCGAGTCTGAGTCGCGCCGACCGGGTCTGACATAGCCCCGAAGGATGGTCCGGTCTGCCGCGCGGGCTATCCGTCGACCTCAGCGAGCTCGCCCCAAACCCGTAGCCGCGCAACTCCCCCGTCGGGGAAGACGTCGAGCCGCACCTGCGAGACCGGCGCGTCGGACACCACCACGAAGAAGTGCCGGGTGTCCGGCTGCAGTCGGGTCTTGGCGATGAGCTCCACACCATCATCGCTGGTGAGCGACGCCCAGCCGGGCGCGTTGCCGACGAAGTACGACGTGTCGATCTCAACGCGGCGTACGAGGCCCGGGCCGGCCAGCCGGACCGTCACGTGGTCGTTCCCGTCATCCCGTCGGCGGGCGTTCTCCCAGCCCTCGCCCATCGTGCGCGGGCGTCCGGGCAGCAGCATGTTGCCGGGCGAGGAGTAGAACATGTCCGAGCAGTCGACGACCGAGCCGCCGTTCTCGATGGCGGCGAGGTCGATGGTGCCGGTCAGCAGTGCCGGGTCGGGTCGGGCGACGCCGTGCACGCGGAAGCGCGAGACGCCACCGTCGGGATAGATCGACAGCCGCACGTGCGTCACCCGCTCGTCGGAGGCCACCTCGAAGTCGTTGGCCGAGTCGCCCTTCAACGGCGACTTCGCGAGCAGCGGGACCCAGTCGGTGATCTCCTCCGGGTCGGGGTAGCCGGTCACCGACGCGCCCTCCACCGAGGCGTACGGCGGATAGTTGCCGGTGAAGAACGCCGTGTCGATCACGACACCGCGCACCTCGCCGGGTACGCCGAGCCGGACGATCGCGAAGTCATGGCCTTCGGTACGCCGTCGCCGGGTCTCCCAGCCGTCGTACACCTTGCCCTTGTTGCCGAAAGCGGGCGTGGGCGACGCAGGCTCGGGCTTGATGAGGTTCTCGCGCTCTGCGAACAGCTCGTCATTGGCGAAGACGACGCTGCCCGCCAGCGCGCGCGAGGCCAGGTCGGGCAACAGCTTGAAGTCGCTCATCGCTCTCCTCGTCGAAGCAGTCGACCGCGCGGCTGGTCGCCCACGGGTTCCCCGCGTAGCCACGTGCTGCGCACGACCCCTTCTAGTGTGCGCCCGGCGTACGGCGTAACAGGATTCTTGTGGTGCAGCCGCTCGACGTCCACGGTGAACGACGCATCCGGCGCGAAGACGCAGAAGTCTGCGTCGCGACCGACCTCGATCGCGCCCTTGCCGGACAGCCCGACCAGGGCGGCCGGCGCCGAAGACATCCACCGCGCAACGTCCTCCAAGGTGAAGCCGCGAGAGCGAGCGGATGTCCAGACGAGTGGCAGTCCGAGCTGCAGTGAGGCGATGCCGCCCCACGCCGTACCGAAGTCGCCCGTGGTCTTCAGGTCCGCGGTGGCCGGGGAGTGGTCAGACACGACGAGGTCGATGGCACCGCTGCGGAGCCCCTCCCAGAGCTCCTCGCGGTTCGCGTCCTCACGGATGGGCGGGCAGCACTTGAACTCCGTGGCGCCGTCGCCGATCTCCTCCGCGGTGAGAGTCAGGTAGTGCGGGCAGGTCTCGGCGGTCACCGGCGAGGACGCGAGTAACGGGAGCGCATCGGAGCTGGAGAGATGCAGGACGTGCGCTCGGCAGCCGGTGGCTGCGGCGAGCTCGACGACGTACGCGATGGCGGCGTTCTCGGAGCGACGCGGTCGCGACTCGAGGAAGTCGTCGTAGCGCGGCCCTGCGGTCGTGCCGAGCGCGTGCGGATCCTCGGCATGCACGATCAGCAGTGCGTCCATCAAGGCCAGCTCGCGCATCGCCGTCTCGACCTCCGACCGGGCCAGCGGCGGGAACTCCTCGACGCCCGAGTCGACCAGGAAGCACTTGAACCCGAAGACACCGGCGTCGTGCAGCTCCTGCAGGTGACCCAGGCTCGAGGGCACAGCCCCACCCCAGAAACCGACGTCCACGAAGCACTGCCCGTCAGCGGCCTTGCGCTTCACCGCCAGCGAGGGAACGTCGACGGTCGACGGGATCGAGTTCAGCGGCATGTCGACGATCGTCGTGACACCGCCGGCTGCTGCCGCTCGTGTCGCCGACGAGAAGCCTTCCCACTCGGTGCGGCCTGGTTCGTTCACGTGCACGTGCGTGTCGACCAGACCGGGGAGCAGGACCTCATCGTCTGCGAGCTCGACCACGCGGGCGCCCGATGCCCTCCCGATCTCTACGATCCGACCGTCCTGGACGCCGACGTCAGACACGGCTTCCCCCGACGGGAGGAGCACTCGGCCGCGCAGGACGACGTCCATCAGTCGCGGACCACAGTCGCCTCGATCAGTCCATAGGGCCGGTCGGCGGCGATGAAAACCTCGCCGTTGTTCTCCACCCCGAACGGCGACAGGTCGACGAGGAAGTGGTGCTTGTTCGGCGCGGAGAAGCTGATCTTCGAGACCTCGGGGTGCTTCTCGAGGACGGCCTCGCCCATGCCGTAGAGCGTCTGCTGCAACGCGAGCGAGTGGATCCCGACGAAGCGCTCGAGCATGACCGCCTTGATGGACGAGTACGACGTATCCCAGTCGACGTAGGTGCCGACGTACTCCCAGGTCGCGACGAGTGACGTGGCCAGGATCCTGTCGTGCGTCTCCGCGAGCGTCGTGTACTTGTCCTTCAGGAACCCATGGAACTCCGACCCCGTCGTGTTCATCACCACCAGGTCCTTGATGCCCGAGACGACGGTGGCGCCGGCCTGGGTCACGTCCACGACCGTCGTACGCACACCGCCTCCGGCACGGACGAAGGAGTGGTCACCGATCCGCTCCCAGGGGTACTCCTCGACCTCGACCCGAGCTCCCTCCGCGGCGGGGACCGTCTCGACGAAATGCCTGCCCAGCGTCAGCGCGTAGGCCTCGATGGCGCCCACCCCGTGCTCCTTGGCGAACGCGAACGCGGTGTTCTTCTGGGTGTCGGTCGGCAGCACGTCCTTCTGGTCGCCGACGGTGTGCGCGTCCTCGAAGCGTCCTCGGAGGGCCGACGAGACGTTGAGGTCGCG
>DATILB010000198.1:0-17334 GCA_035477015.1 Nocardioidaceae bacterium
TGGTGAACCAGGGGTTCCCACGCTCTGCATGCCATGGGAACCCCCGGTTGGTCGTGGGAACCTGCCGCTCTCATGGCTCCGCCGTACTGTCGCTCCGACGACACTAAGCACGATGCGGTGGAGGTCCGGCGACCACCCGGCGCTTCTACTATGCCTTCATGAGGCAGACCGCTGGCTCCCTGTCACTGTTCTTGGGTCTGGGCTTCGGGATCCCCGGCGTGCTCGGCCTCCGCCACTTCGCGCACACCGGCGAGGTCTGGACGTTCATGGGGTTCCCGACCTACGGCGGCGGTCCGTTCGAGCGGATGGGCTTGCCTACGAGCACCCCGCTGCTGCTCGGCTTCATCGCGGTCTGCGCTGCCGAGGTAGCCGTCGGCGTGATGCTCTGGGTGGACGCGCCGTACGCAGCGACGCTGAGCTATGTGCTGTTGCCGTTTGAGTTCCTCTTCTGGATCGGCTTCGCGCTGCCCTTCGGGCCGATCCTCGGAGTCGCGCGCACGGTGGTGCTGATGGTCGCGTCCTAGCGATAGGTGATCTTCACGTGCTCGCCGATGGCCTGCGTGCCACGCTGCCACCCGTGCGAGTACGTGAGCGCGACGCCCTGCGTTCGAACCACGCCCGGCCGTTCGACCGAGATGCGCATGACCAGCTGTTGCGGCTCGTCGCTGCCCACGTCGAGAACAGTGCCGTCCACGACTGGTACGGGCTCGGGGCAGATCTTCGCGAACTGGCGTGGCCATGCAGACCCCAGCGAGGCGGCGTTCTTGCGGGCCGGGTCGAACGTGCATACATAGAAGTCGAAGCTCGCACCCGCTGAGTTCTCGAGAATGCGGGGTGTTGCGGAGGCAATGGTCACCTGTTCGCCCTCACGGGGGTACGGGTAGGTGACACCGATGTAGATGGCCGTCCGCGAGGAGTCGAACGTAGCTCCGATGCCGTTGCCATCCCCGGGGAAGAGTTCGGGATGGGTGCGCCAATACCAGCCCCACGAGGCGGCGGCCACCAAGAGGGAGGTCGCGAGCACGCCAATCACGGCGGTGAGCGGGCGACGAGAAGCGATGCGAGCAGAGCCCTGGAGTTCTAGGTCGGTGACGCTCAACTCGCCTTCTTGGCGGTCTTCTTCGCAGCCGTCTTCTTAGGCGCGGCCTTCTTCGCGGGCTTCTTCTTGGCTGGCTCGTCGACCTCCTCGCCCCGCGAGGTCTTCGCCGCCGCGACGCTCTTCTGCAGCGCCGCCAGCAGGTCGACGACCTCGCCACTCGCGGCCGGGGCCTCGGGCATCTTCTGCACCTCGCCGCCCTCGAGCTTCGCTTTCACGAGCGCGTGCACGGCGTCCGCGTAGTCGTCCTCGAACTCGTCGGCGTCGTAGTCACCGGCGAGGGTCTCGATGAGCAGCTTGGCCATCTGCAGCTCCTGCGGCTTCGGCTCATCGATGTCGTCGAGGCCGGCGAAGTCCGGCTCACGGATCTCGTCGGGCCACATCATCGTCTGCATCACGATCACGTCGTCGCGGACTCGCAGCACTGCCGTCGTCATCCGCGTGCGTAGCGACACGGTGACAACGGCGACGCGGTCGGCGTCCTTGAGGGCGTCACGCAGCAGGGCGTAGGGCTTGGCGCCGACCTTCTCCGGCTCGAGGTAGTAAGACTTCTCGAAGAGCATCGGGTCGATCTGCTCGCGCGGTACGAACTTTTCGACCGAGATCTCGCGGCTGCTTTGCACCGGCAGCTCGGCGAGGTCGTCGTCGTCGAGGATGACCATCTCGCCGTCTTCAGTCTCGTAGCCCTTGGCGATGTCGGAGTAGGCGACCTCCTCGCCGTCGATGCTGCAGACACGCTGGTACTTGATCCGTCCGCCGTCCTTCGCGTGCACCTGGCGGAACGAGATGTCGTGGCTCTCGGTCGCCGAGTACAGCTTCACGGGCACGCTTACCAGCCCGAAGGACACTGCGCCCTTCCAGATCGCACGCATGCGGTTGCTCCTGTCGTCAACGACCCCTCAGTACTGACTACCCACGTCCACGGTACTCATCGGTCAGGATGTATGCATGCGTCCGATGCTCGCGAAATCCGGTGAAGCGGTCCCCACCGGCGACGCGTGGACCCACGAGGTGAAGTGGGACGGGATCCGGGTCCTCGTCCACGTGCGGGGCGGGAAGCTGCGGATGTACTCCCGCAACGAGAACGAGGTGACCGCCGCGTGGCCGGAGCTGGCCGGGCTCGCCGACCTCCCGCACGAGTTGGTGCTCGACGGCGAGGTGGTCGGTTTTCTCGACGGCATCCCGCGCTTCGGCGCCCTGGCAGAGCGCATGCACCTGCGGGACCGGACCAAGGTCTCGAAGCTAGCCGAGGTGAACCCGGTGACCCTGATGTTCTTCGACGTGCTGTCGATCGACGGCCGCGACGTGACAGGGGAGCCGCTCTCGATGAGGCGCCAGCTACTTGAGGCCCTCGACCTCAACGGACCGCGATGGCAGACCCCGCCGACGTACGACGACGGGCCGGCACTCCTCCGTGCCACGGAACAGCAGGACCTGGAGGGCATCGTCAGCAAGCGGCTCGCGTCGAAGTACGAGCCGGGTCGGCGTACGGGCGCGTGGCTGAAGTTCCCGAACCGACCGAGCGACACGTACGTCGTAGGCGGCTGGCGCTACGAGACCGACTCGAGGTCGCGCATCGGAGCCATCCTGGTCGGCTGCTACCGAAACGGAGAGCTCGTGTACTGCGGAAGGGTCGGCTCGGGCATCGCCGGCAAGGCCGGACCCGTGCTCCAACAGCTGCTGGAGCCACTCGTCGCTGACGGGACACCGTTCTCGGACGAGATCCCCAAGGAGGACCGCGTGGGCACGAACTGGGTTCGCCCCGAAGTCGTCGTCGAGGTGGCGTCGCTCGGCTGGACCCCGCAGAAGCGGTTGCGCCAGCCCGCGTACCTCGGGATCCGAACCGACGTCACGACCGAGGACCTGCTCGATGCCCCCTAAGAATCCAGCGCAGGACGAGGTGCGCGTCGAGGTCGAGGGCCGCACCCTCTCGATCAGCAACCTGGCGAAGGTGCTCTACCCCAACACGGGTACGACGAAGGGCGAGGTCCTCAACTACTACGCCCAGATCGCTCCCGTGATGCTGCCCCACTTGCACGCGCGCGCGGTGACTCGGATCCGCTGGCCGCACGGCACGGGCGACATGTCGTTCTTCGAGAAGAACCTGCCGTCAGGCGCCCCCAGCTGGCTGAAGAAGGTCGAGGTGCCGACGACCGGATCTCGCGGGGGCAAGGTCTCGACGGGCTCGACCACCGGAGGTTCGATTGTCTTCCCGATCGTCGAGGACCTCGCCACCCTGACCTACCTCGCCAACCTCGCGTCGCTCGAGCTGCACGTGCACCAGTGGACGGTGCCGGAGTGGCTGCCGAACCGGATGGTCATCGACCTCGACCCGGGGTCGCCGGCGGATCTTCACGAATGCGCGAAGGTCGCCCTGCTCGTGCGGGAGCGGCTCTCTGCGGAAGGGCTGAGCTGCGCTCCGGTCACCAGCGGCAGCAAGGGCCTGCACCTGTACGCCGAACTGGCCGGAGACCTCACCTCCGACGAGGTGCGTGACAAGGCCCAGCTGCTCGCGCAGGAGCTGCAGGAGGAGAACAAGCTGGTGGTCTGGAAGATGACCAAGTCGCTGCGGCCCGGGAAGGTGTTCCTCGACTGGTCGCAGAACACGGGCGCGAAGACGACCATCTCGCCGTACTCCCTGCGCGGGAAGCTGACGCCATACGTCGCCGCTCCCCGCACGTGGGACGAGATCGAGGAGGGCGCCGAGGAGCGCCATGCGCTCGGTCAGCTCACCCTCGAGGAGGTGCTGCGCCGCACCGAGCAGCACGGCGACATCTTCGGGGAGCTCCTACACGGGCGGTAGTACCGGCTGGTCCTTGGTGCCCGGCGGATCGGGCACGACGGCCTCGCCGGTCCACAACGCGACGTGGGTCCGGTAGGCCATCGAGTGCTGGTAGCCGCTGTGGGTCATCACCGCCGGCCCTGGGTCGCCCATGGTCTCGACCGGCACCTCGGGCACCGGGCGGTCGACCGGACTGTCCACGTCCGAGAAGACGCGGAAGCCGAGGTAGTCGCTGCGACGGAACAGGTTCACCCACGCGCCTCCGACCCTCGACAACCGTCCACGCAGGCTGTCATCAGCGGGGTGCGCAGGCTCGGGTGGAGGCCCAGGTGCGGGAGTCGTCCGCGGTGCGTCGGGGAAGGCGTCGTCGAGCCGGGCACGGTCGGTTGTGACCGTGTACCCGATCGCCTCCGCGCCGAAGACCCGCGGGAAGACTCGGCCATAGAGCCCGCGGATCTGGCTGCCGTACGTGATGATCCGGACCCGCTGGAGCTCGCGCATCGTCAGGCGGCTCGCCATGGACGCCACGATGAGCGAACCCTGGCTGTGCCCGGACAGGATCACCAGGTTTCCCTCACCACGGTTGAGAGCCCAACGAGTGCGCGTGCCCAGCTCGGGGATCACGCGCTCGGCGTAGCAGGGCGGAGCCAACGGGTGAGCTGCCCGCGGCCAGAAGGTCGTCAGATCCCAGATCACGCCTACCGCCTTACGTGCGCTCTCCGAGCGCCGAATCTGTGAGCCGAGCATCACCAGGAGGGCCGACATGCCGACCACGAGGTACATCGAGAGAGTCGCGATGTTCCGCGTCCACTCCGCGTGCGGCAAGGCCCACGGCGGCTCTCCGCTCATGGAAAGCACGATGGTGACCAGAGCAATCGGAGCCGTCACTGCTCCTGCGACGTCGAGGAGCGTCTCGGCGCGATGCGCGAGGGCCGCCGAGCGGCGCGCCTTGAGGCACACCTTGCGATCACGCTGCGGGATGTCTGGGTCGGCGGCGAAGGACCGGCCGATCTCGGGGCCGGCCTTCCGCGTGAACCTGAGCACCGCGACGACGAGTGCGATCGCGACGGCGAGAAGCCAGACCAGCTGGGCGATCGGGGTCCAGATCAGGACCTGGGGCACGACGAGCGGATACGCCGGCTCCATGGCGGGGTCGAGCAGCACGGCACCGGATCCCGGCTCGATCAGCAGCTTCTTGGCTGGCACCTGGATGACCCCTGACGCGTGATAGTTCGCGTCCTCGCCGGTGCACTTCGTGCTGCCGTCGCCGAGGCAGGCGTCCACGAGCGTGACGGTGGTGCCTTCGATCGTCAGTGTCGAGTCCTTGGTGACCCGAGCCTCACCGATGCCTTCCGTGAACTGTTGCTCCTCCTTGGGAACCTCGAGGGAAAGCCCGTCGACCTCGATCAAGCCGGAGCGCACGACCAACGTTCCTGACGCTTGGGAGACGTATGCGTCGATCACTCTTACGTCACCCGAGGCCACATAGGTGGGCGACCGCAGCTGGTCCACGTCGAACGGCGTCGCCGCCTCGGCTCCGCCGCCCTTTCCGCCCTCGATCGTGGAGACCAGTCCGGAGACGCCGTTGTCAGTGCCGTTGACGTAGTTGGCCGCGGCTACCACTGCACTGGTCGTGAAGAGGAGCGCGATCCAGGTGGCGGCGGCCAAGAGTACGGATGCCCCGGCACCGTTCCACGCCATGTGCTTGTTCCGCTTCGCCGAGACACCGTAGTGCCAGAGGCTGAGGCCTGCCCAGAAGATCAGGACGACCACGACACCGCTGCCGAGCATCCAGCCGTGGAACCTGTCGTTTGCGAAGAGGATCGTCGCGACCACGGCGCCGACGCACACCGGTGCGATGACCGCGCCGATGGCCCAGCGGCTCGACATCCGACCGCCTGCGAAGACGCTGAGATGCAGCACCGTGAGCAGCACGAAGACGCCGATGAACCACAGGTTGTGCCCGAAGAAGTCCAGCCGTTCGTCAAGCTCCCGATCGGAGAACCAGAGCACCGCGACGTGTGCGATGTACACCGCGAGAGCCAGGAGGCAGAGCCGCCGGTAGTACGCGTCGTCCCATCCGCGGACGCGGTCGCCGATCTTGACCGCGCGCTGCTCAGCCCGGCCCGGCCCCGGTGGCAGGTTCTCGAGGTCGTCGGTGTGGCTGACCAGGACCAGGAAGAGTGCGAGGAGCCCGAGTGCGGCCGCGAGCGAAGTCGTCACCCATACGAGGGGGGTCGACCCGCTAGCCGAGTACAGGACATGCGCGCCGGTGAAGCCGATCACGGTCGCTATCGCCCCGACGATGTGCAGCCGCTGCAGGCGTTGCGTCCGCTCGAGGCCGTTCCACAGCTTTGGGTGCGTGAGCACGTGGTCGATGTCAGAACGAGCGCTGCCCTCCAGCGGGTCGCCCACGTTCTCGTAGCGGCTCAGGGTCTGCTTCGAGAGCAGCCACAACACGAGGATGACGAGCATCGGTACCACCGTCATGACACCGATCCGCTGGGTAGCCGTCCAGCTGGCCAGGACGTCGAGGTGCTCAGGGATCCGTGGACAGCCGGGGACTCCGCGTCGGTAGCACTGCCAACCGATCAAGTCGACGGCGATGACACAGGGCGTCAGCACCATGAAGACCGTGAGCAGCAGTCCTGACACTCGGACGGCCCGCGCACCCCAGCGGGCTTGGCGGGTCGGCCGGGCCAGCTCGATGCGCGCCCAGTACGCCAGGTTGGCAAGCGCGAAGGGCAGCAGGATCAGCCATAGCGCCCGCCGTATCCAGCCAAGGAAGCCCTGGATGCCTGACGTCAGCGCACCCCAGGAGTACGCCTCCACGCTGACCGCAGTGTCCTCCAGTTCACGCAGCGGGAGGGTCACGCCCGTCTTGGGCCGGTAGATGCCGGTCAGCCTGTCGCCCGCAACCTGACCGACCTCGCCATCGCTGAGGCCAAGCATCGTGCCCGGTGACGTGCCGTGTACTCCGTGCACGCGCAACTCCACGATCTCCATCGCTGGCGCCCCTTCGCGATCGGTCTGGATCCGTCTAGGACAGGCCTAGCAAAGTAAAGAGGTCGGTGTCACCGTCCGACCGGGTCATAAATGGTTGCGGAGGACTATGGTCGCGAGTACCGGCACGCCAATAGCGTGCGGAGGCCGCGTGATTCGTCGCCCCCCGGGAGGAAGCCACTCATGCCCGCGCACCAAGCATCCGAACACACTGACGTCGTCGTAGTGGGCTCCGGTTTCGGAGGCTCGGTTGCGGCGTACCGGATGGCTGAAGATGGTCGGTCCGTCGTCGTCCTCGAGCGTGGCCGCGCGTACCCACCGGGTTCTTTCGCGCGCACGCCGGCGGAGATGGCCCGCAACTTCTGGGAGCCCGCAGAGGGCCAGCACGGACTCTTCGACATCTGGACCTTCGATGGCCTCGAGGGCATCGTTTCCAGCGGACTGGGTGGCGGGTCCCTGATCTACGCCAACGTGCTGCTCCGCAAGGACGAGAAGTGGTTCGTCCACGAGTCTCCGCTGCCGGGTGGCGGCTACGAGCACTGGCCGATCTCGCGGGCCCAGCTCGAGACCCACTACGACGCGGTCGAGCAGATGATCGGCGCGAACCGATACCCGTACACCGACACTCCCAAGACAGAAGCGATGCGCGAGGCGGCCGCCGGCCTGGGGCTGGACTTCCAGACGCCCCCGCTCGCCATCAGCTTCGCCCGCAGACCGGGTGAGCCTCCGGTCGCGCGGGCCGAGCTGCCGACGCCGGCGTACGGCAACGTGCACGGGCTGCCACGCTTGACCTGTCGCGGCTGCGGTGAGTGCAACCTGGGCTGCAACGACGGCTCCAAGAACACCATGGACCACACCTACCTCTCGGCAGCCCAGCACCTCGGTGCCGACCTGCGCACGCGCCACGAGGTCAAGGGCTTCCGACCGCTCGCTGGTGGTGGCTACGAGGTCACCTACGCCATCCACACGGGAGCCCACGGCGAGAAGGCCACCGGGTTACCGACGCTGACGATCACCTGCGAGCGACTGATCCTGGCGGCAGGCACGTTCGGCACCAGCTACCTGCTGCTCCGCAACGTCTCTGCGTTCCCGGGGATGAGCTCGACGCTCGGCAGCAGGTTCAGCGGCAACGGGGACCTGCTGGGTCTGCTCTTCGGTGCGACCAAGGAGGGGCGGCCGCGGGCCGTCGAAGGCAGTCGCGGTCCGGTGATCACCACCGCGATCCGGATCGGCGACGCAGCCGATGGCGACGGCAGCACCGGGCGGGGCTTCTACGTCGAGGACGCGGGCTATCCGGGCTTTACCGACTGGCTCGCCGAGTCCACCCAGGCCGGGGCGGCTGTGAAGCGGGCCGGCCGATTCGCGCTCAAGAGGATCCGCGAGCGGATCACAGACTCAGCGGACTCCTCCATCGGTGCGGACCTCGGCGAACTCCTCGGCGACGGGGCGCTCTCCAGCACGTCGCTCCCGCTTCTGGGGATGGGCCGCGACATCCCCGACGGCGTCCTCCACCTCGAAGAGGGGCGCCTCGCCGCGGCCTGGACGACTGAGACGTCCCTGGAGTACTTCGAAGGCGTCCGGCGCACGATGCAGGCGATCGGGTCGTACCTCGGGGCGTCGTACCACGACAACCCGCTCTGGCTCGGAAAGCGCGTGATCACCGTGCACCCACTCGGCGGTGCCCCCATGGCCCGGCAGGCAGCGGAAGGCGTCTGCGACGAGTACGGCGAGGTCTTCGGCTACCCGGGTCTGCACGTCATGGACGGTGCGCTCCTGCCCGGCCCGGTGGGCGCGAACCCATCGCTGACCATCGCTGCCGTGGCCGACAGGTGCTGCACCCACATCGTCGAGTCGTCGCCTCGCGGCAGCCTGCTCTCCGGTGCCCCGGCGGCCGAGCCCCCGCGGTCCGCTCCGGTGGCGGTGGAGCCGCTCGGCGTGTCGTTCACCGAGCAGATGAAGGGTTTCGTCGCACTAGGTGTGACCGACCCCGCCCAGGGCTTCGAGCAAGGTCGCGCGGCTGGGGACCGCCTGATGTTCGAGCTGACCATCTCCACCAACGACGTCGACCGGTTCGTGCAGGAGGCGGAGCACGAGGGGAACGCCGTCGGCTACGTAGAGAGCGACGTACTCGGCGGCCGATTCGACGTCGAACGCGGCTGGTTCAACCTGTTCGTCGAGCGCGACGACCCGACGTCGCGACAGATGCTCTACCGGCTGTGGCTTTCGGGCCCAGGCGGCAACCCGATGACATTCACTGGCGTGAAGCGCGTTCACGACGACCCTGGGTTCGACCTTTGGCGCGACACGTCGACGCTTTACGTGCACATCCTCGAGGGCCACGTGCTTCCCGGGGACGAAGGACCCGTGGCCGCGGCAGGGATCATCACGATCCACCTGCCCGACTTCGCCAAGCAGCTCACGACCTTCCGCAGCCACGGCCCGAGGCGAGTCCACGGCCTCGAAGCCTTCGGACGTCTCTTCCTCGGCCAGCTCTGGGACGTCTACGGGAAGGCGTTCGCCGACAAGGGGGACTCGTGAAGCGGGAGGAACTCGCCAAGCACTATGGTCAGCTCAACTTCACGCCTCAGGACTCCGTCCGCTGGCTCGCGCCGGGAGAGCTGATCAGGGCTGGGATCAAGACCCTGCTGTCGGCGGTCTTCGCCGACTACGCCGACAAGCGGGAGATCCAGAACAGCTTCGAGGACCATGTCGTGACGGTCCCGGCACACCTGATCGGTCCAGGACGCGACTTCTGGTTCGACTACACCGCGGACACCGGCGACGGCTTCGACGCCACGTTCACCGTCGCCTCGCTCCTCGGCCAGCCGTCGTTGCGCGTGGAAGGGGTGGAGGGAGAGCTGCCCCGCGGGCGGATGCTCGTCCTGGGCGGCGACGAGGTGTACCCGACCGCGTCCGCCAAGGCTTACGAGGACCGGCTGATCGGTCCCTTTCGTGCGGCGATGCCGACCGCCACCCCCGAGCCGTTGATGCTCGCCCTTCCCGGCAACCACGACTGGTACGACGGCCTCACGGCATTCCTGCGCGTGTTCACGCACGAGCGCTACATCGGCGGATGGAAGACGGCCCAACCCCGCAGCTACTTCACCGCGAAGCTGCCCTACGGCTGGTGGCTGGTGGGCCTCGACAGCCAGTTCGACTCGTACTTCGACGACCCGCAGATCAAGTACTTCGAGCGGACACTGACCGCCAACCTCAGCGAAGGCGATGGCGTGATCCTCTGCTCGGCCTCGCCCACGTGGATGAAGACCATCGGCGACCCGGACGCCTTCAACAGCCTGGACTGGTTCGAGCGCAAGTTCATCCGCTCCCGCCGCATCCCCGGGACCGACCAGCGCGAGGCGACCGGTGCCGAGGTTCGGCTGTTCCTGACCGGCGACAAGCACCACTACGTGCGGTACGTCGAGCAGTTCGGCGCGGACGATGTGGTCGAGCCTGGGATCGCTCGCCAGCTCGTCACCTGCGGGCTGGGCGGCGCCTACTCCTCCGCGACGCATGACCTGGTCGAGGAGCTGCACCTGCTGCCGGAGGACTCCCGAAGCTGGCGCGACGGCGACGGCGCCGCAACCTTCCGGCAGGAGGGCGAGATGTACCCGAGCCCCGCCACGTCCCGCCTGTGGAAGGCTCGGATCGCGGTGCCTTGGTGCCCGCAGTGGCTCGTCCGTCGCAACCCCGGCTTGCTCTCGCTGGTGGGCGGTCTCCACCTGGCGATCTTCTCGGTCCTGCTCCTGATCTTCTGGCAGGGAGTCGGGACGGCGGAGAACAGGGGCCTCTTCGGCGCCTACCTCGATTCCGGCTGGGACGAGCTGTTCGGGTTCGCTGGGGAGCTCTTGGCTGTTGCCGCGGTCGCGGCGGCCATCGGGCTGGCGCCCATGGTGCGTCGGCGACCACCCATCGTGTCGGTGGCGGTGACTGCCCTGGTCCTGACGCAGCTGCTGGTAGGGCTTGCGTGCTTCGTCGGGTTCGGTCTCCTCCCGCACGCGCAGTTCCTGCTCCTCCCGGACTGGATCCAGCTCACCAGCGGTGCCGCCGTAGCAGCCGTCGTGGGTGGGCTCGTGGGCGTCAGCGCGTTTGGGCTCTACGTCGTCTTTGGGAAGAGCGACAGCGCCAAGGAGTGGGCGTACTCCGGCCAGGCGATCGACGACGGCAAGGGCTTCCTGCGCATCCGCCTCGACAGCGACGGCACCCTCACGATCCACCCCCTGGTGGTCGACGAGGTACACCGCGACTTCGCCATCTCGCCGGATCCCGTCCAGCTCAAGGCCAACCGGTCCACGCGCGTCCCCGTGCCCGAAGGGGACCTGCCGGCGCCACGCCTTATCGAGCAGCCCTTCACCATCCTGCGTTCCGCGACGAAGGAGACGTCATGACCACCACCAAGCAGCGCAGCATCCCGCTCTTCACCCTCGAGGGCGTCAAGGATGCCGAAGTCTCGACGCACTTCATCACGACGGGGGACATGCTCGGCCTCTCGGCGTTCCGCTTCCTGCGCGAGCCGTCGGACGACGTCGTACTCCTCATCCATGGCCTGACCACCTCCACCGACATGTTCGTCATGCCGGAGCACTACAACGTGGTCAGCTACCTGCTGGACCACGGCTACACCGATGTTTGGAGCCTCGACTTCCGGATGAGCAACCGGCACTCGTACAACATGCGCCGGCACAGCTACACGATGGATGACGTCGCGCTCTACGACTTCCCGGCCGCCCTGGCGGAGATCCGGCAGCACATCGGCGACCGCCGCCTTCACGTCATCTGCCACTGCCTCGGGGCGGTGTCGTTCATGATGAGCCTCTTCGGTGGCGCGGTCACGGACGTCAGAAGCGTGATCGCCAACAGCGTCGCTCTCACTCCGAGGGTGCCGCGCTGGTCACGACTGAAGCTGGCCTCGGCGCCCTTCATGGTCGAGAAGATCCTCAGCGTTCCTTACCTCGACCCCCGTGCCAGCGAGGACCCGGGCCTCACCCGGGGGCGCGTCTTCTCCGCGGCGGTCTCGAAGTTCCACCGCGAGTGCGACGTACCTGCCTGCCACATGCTCAGCATGATGTGGGGGACCGGGTGGCCCGCCCTCTACGAGCACGACAACCTGGCCGACGTCACCCACGACCGGGGAGGGGACCTCTACGGACCGACGAGCATGAACTACTACCGGCACGTGTTGGCCATGGTGAAGGCCGGCAACACCGCCGTGAAGTACAGCCAGGCCGACCCCAGGTACGACTCGCTGCCGAACAACTACTTCGAGCGCGCGCCCGAGATCCAGACGCCAGTGCTCTTCATGACGGGTGCGGACAACAAGGTCTTCACCGACTCCAACATCGAGTGCCACCGCCGCCTCGAGCAGATCGTGCCCGGGCGGCACCAGCTGCATGTCTTCCCCGGCTACGGTCACCAGGACCCGTTCATGGGCAAGCACAACGACCGCGACATCTTCCCGAGGCTCGTCCAGTTCCTGGACGAGAACCGGGGCTGACCAGGAGGTACGCCGATGGCCGCAAGGCTGCAGCACGTCACCGAGATCGGAGCCACCCCTGAGCGGGTGTGGGCCGCGTTGACCGACCTTCAGGGCTGGAAGTCCTGGAACGTCACTCTGACCGAACCTGACGGCGCACTCGTCGTGGGCTCCGTGGTGAAGATGAAGCTCACCATGGACAAGCGCTCAATGCCGATGCGCCAAAAGATCATCGAGGTCTCGCCACCGTCCGTGCTGCGCTGGCAGAGCCGCTTCGGGCCGTCCTGGATGTTCTCGGTCATGCGCACCTTCCGGATCGAGCAAGCAGGGGAGGGGCGATCCCGACTCGAGCAGTCCGAGGAGGGGACCGGGCTGCTGGCGGGCACCATCTTCAGGTTCACCGGGCCGCCGACCGTGCGCGGCTATGCCGCGATCGCCGAGGGTCTGGACCGCCACCTGTCGGACCGAATTGGTTGACGGCCCGATTTGTCGGTAGTTGACTCCGGGCATGACCCCAGAAGAGAACATGGCCATCGTCCGCAGTGCCTACGAGGACGGCATCAACCAAGGGGACGTCGGCCGGCACATCGACGCCTTCGCTCCCGGATACGTGAACCACTTCGCCGGCCGTGACCTCGATGCCGCTGCATTCGAGAAGGTCTTCCAGGAGTTCTACGAAGGCTTCCCGGACCTGAACACCACGATCATGGACATCTTCGCCTCAGGGAACATGGTGGCGGTCCGGCACCGGTACCGCGGCACCCACACGGGCAACTACATCGGGTTCCCGGCCACCGGGGTCGCATGTGACGTGCCCGCACACGACATCTACCGGATGACCGACGACGGCAAGATCGCCGAGGAGTGGGTCGTGATGGATCAGCTGCAGATGCTGCAGCAGATCGGCGTCATCCCGCGCCGGGAGGCCTGAGACCGTGGGGCAGCCGGCCTTCAAGGGGACGGCTGCCTGGCGTCGGCAGATCAACAGCCACGAGACCTTCACCCACGACAGCCTCGACAGTCTCGGTTACGACTGGAGCCGGATCGCTGATCCGGAGGTCCAGCCGCGGTTCCCGCTGAAGATCTACCTGCCGCAGACCACCGACGACGTCGTGCGCGTCGTCAACGAGGTCAAGCAGCTGGGCGAGCAGCTCGTCATCCGCAGCAAGGGGCACTCGAGCAACGACCTCGTGCTGGCCGACCGGGGCACCGTGCTGGTCACCGAGAAGCTGGTCGGCTCGATCTCCCTCGACGAGGAGGCGATGACCGTCACCGTCCAGGGCGGCCAGATCTCGGCGGATGCGGATGAGTGGCTGGCCGCGCGCGGCTACGGGCTGCCGGTGATCGGCGACCACAACCACATCACGGTGGCAGGCTTCGCCTCGGTCGGCGGGATCAGCGCCGCGTCACATCGGCACGGGCTGTTCGTCGACAACGTCGTGTCGCTCGAGCTGGTCGACTGGGACGGTAACGCCGTCGTCTGCAGTCGGACCGAGCGTTCCGACCTGTTCCACGCCGTACTCCTCGGCCTAGGTCGACTCGGGGTGATCACCACGATCACGCTCCGGGTGATCCGGATCAAGAAGTTCGACACCCTCTGGGCGAACGAGCAGACGCACTACCGGAAGTTCGAGGACTTCCTGGCTGCCACGGAGCCCCTGATGCTCGCGCCACCGCAGGACGCGCAGATGATGCGCGCGTTGTTCGCCGACCTGCTGCTGCACAACGGGAAGCGCTTCGGCATCGGTCAGCTGTCGCAGTACCGCGAGACCGACGAGAACCCCTACACCCGGACCATGAATACCGTCGCGTATGGCGCACTGCACCGCATCGGGTGGGCGGCCGGCCGACTCCCGAAGGACGTCGACAAGGCGATGAAGGGCGCGGGCTTCGCGAGCATCTTGTTCAGTCCGAAGTACGGCACCATCAAGAACGTCGAGACCTTCTCGGACCGGGTCCTCGACGCCACGGTGGGCGAGCCAACCAGGTATCTCGTCGCCCTGCCATCGGCGGAGCGCTACGCAGAGTTCTCGCGTCGGGCCTTCGACCTCCTGCTCGACTACCGAGACCGCTTCAAGTGCATGACGTTCATCGCCCTGTACGTGAAGGGGATCAAGTCGGCGTACCTCGGCCACGGCGATGCCGACGCGCTCTTCTGCGAGTGCCTCTTCGACATCGGAATCAACCCGAAGGGGATGACCGACGAGGTTCTCGACGCGATGGTCGAGGAACTCGACGACCTCTGCGTCGAGCTCGGGGTCGCCCGCTACATGCACAGCCGCACGACGCGTGACCCCGAGAAACGCCGCCTCATCGACCCCAACACGTACTACGCGGAGCGGCTGGGGCTGGCCTAAGCGGCGCGGGGGTTGTCCACAGTCCGGGAACCGGGCCTGGTCCCTGTAACACGAACCGTGTAGAAACAGGGCGACCAAACGCACCTTTGGCCGAAGGGCATCCCGGGGCATGAGCCTTTCCGAGACGTACGACGTCCTGACGTCGCTCGACGTCGCCCTGCGCGAATCCGTACGCCGTGAGGGCGTCGACCCACAGCGTGATGTGACCTCGGTCCGCCGTCTCGCTGAGCGCGTCGTCGCGGACCACGACCAGCGAAGTCTCACCGGCTCCGTCGTACCGGTTGCGGACCCGCAGCGTGCGGTCGACGACCTGATCGCGAACCTCGCCGGCTTCGGTCCACTGCAGAGGTACCTCGACGATCCGGAGATCGAGGAGATTTGGATCAACGAGCCCTCGCGAGTCTTCGTGGCCAGGCGCGGCCGGCATGAGCTCACCTCGACGATCCTGACCCGCGCCCAGGTCGACGAGCTGGTCGAGCGGATGCTCAAGTCGAGCGGCCGCCGCATCGACCTGAGCCAGCCGTTCGTCGACGCGCTCCTGCCGGGCGGGCACCGCCTGCACGTCGTCCTTGAGGGCATCTCCCGCGGCTTCAGTGCCGTCAATATCCGCAAGTTCGTGGTGAAGGCCGCGCAGCTGCGCGAGCTGGTCGTGCTGGGCAGTCTCACCGAGCACGCCGCGGCCTTCCTGGACGCGTCCGTCGTCGCCGGCCTGAACGTCCTGGTTTCCGGGGGAACCCAGACCGGCAAGACCACCATGCTCAACTGCCTCGCCTCGGCCATCCCGGGGGGCCAACGGGTGATCAGTGCGGAGGAGGTCTTCGAGCTCTCCTTCAGCCACGCCGACTGGGTTGCTCTTCAGACCCGGCAGGCGGGACTCGAAGGCACCGGCGAGGTGCGACTGCGAGACCTAGTCAAGGAGAGCTTGCGGATGCGACCCAGCAGGATCATCGTCGGCGAGGTCCGGTCCGAGGAGTGTCTGGACTTGCTCCTCGCGCTCAACGCCGGCCTGCCTGGGATGGCGACGCTTCACGCCAACAGTGGGCGGGAAGCGTTGGTGAAGATGTGCACGCTGCCACTCCTGGCCGGCGAGAACATCTCCGCCCGCTTCGTGGTGCCCACGGTCGCAGCCTCCGTCGACCTCGTCGTACACCTCGGTCTCGATCAACATGGCCGCCGCACCGTCGAGGAGATCCTGGCAGTCCCGGGTCGCGCCGAAGCCGACACGATCGAGACCGAGTCGCTCTTCGTACGCCGCGGTGGCGAGCTGGTTCGAGCGGGCGGGATGCCCCCGAGGGCGGACCGTTACGAGCGGGCCGGCATCGACGTGTTGCCGCTTCTCCGGGAAGGCCCCTGACATGGGCCTCGTCGTCGGGCTCGGGACGGGCGTCGGTCTCCTGCTCATCTGGCTCTCCTTCACGTCGCCACTCCGTCCTCGCTCGTCGCGGCCCGGACCCGGACCCGGCCGCCTGCGTGACCTGCTCGATCGGGCGGCCATGTCGTCAACCACGACGCAGACAGTGGTCGCGGCATGCGCAGCCAGCGGAGTCCTGGCATTCGTCGTACTTCAGGTCATCTCGCGCACTGTGACCGTGTCGCTGGTGTTCGGTGCGATGGCGGCTTACCTCCCGCTGGCCGTGATTGCCGGCCGCGCACGCACCCGCCAACGGGAGTTCGCGGAGGTGTGGCCGGATGCCGTCGACAACCTCGCCTCAGCCGTGCGGGCCGGCATGTCACTGCCTGAAGGCCTTGCACAGCTCGGCGAGCGTGGCCCGGAGCCGCTCCGACCCTCGTTCGTCGACTTCGCGCAGGACTACCAGGCGTGCGGTCGGTTCGGCGAGAGCCTGGACCGGCTGAAGGAGCGGCTGGCCGATCCCGTGGGCGACCGGGTGGTCGAAGGGCTGAGGATCGCGAGGGAGGTAGGAGGCGGCGACCTCGGCCGGTTGCTGCGGAACCTGTCGGCTCACCTGCGCGACGATTCACGCACGCGTTCGGAGCTCGAGTCGCGCCAGGCGTGGGCAGTGAACGGAGCCCGCCTGGCTGTCGCTGCACCCTGGCTCGTGCTGCTGATGCTGAGCTTCGACCACGAGGTGATCTCTCGCTACGCGTCGGGCACGGGGACCGTGGTGCTGCTCGGCGGCGCCGGGCTCTGCCTGGTCGCCTACCGCCTGATGCTGCGCATCGGGCGGCTTCCGGTGGATCGTCGGGTGCTGCGATGACGATGAGCGCGTGGGGGCTCGTCCTCGGGGCGACCACGGGCGTCGCGCTGCTGTTCGTCGCGTCCGCGGTTGCCGACCTTCGGCGCTCGGAGCTTTCCGTCCGTGTTCTTCCGTACTTGCGTGACCTGCCAGGCCGCTCACCCGCCGCCTCGCTGGGCCTGCGAGGCGAGCTGCTCGGCCGGATGGCGCGCAGGGTCGAGCGGGTGCTGGGTGGCGCGGCCTCCGTGCGGCGGCGCCTCGAGCGCGCCGGGGTCGTCGCGACCGAGCACGACTTCCGCGTGGAGCAGGTGGTCTGAGGCCTGGCATCGTTCACTGCGGCCGCAGCGTTCTCCGTCTTGGTCGCGGTGCGCGCGCCCGATCGCATGGTCCCGCTGTTGATGTTGTGCGTCCTCACCTTCGTGCTCGGC
>DATILB010000199.1:0-2961 GCA_035477015.1 Nocardioidaceae bacterium
TGCCCGCGCAGCCGGTCGACGGTCGCGTCCCGCTCAGCGCGCAGGTCGTCGACCCGGCTTAGCAGCTCCTTCTCGTGGCGCAGCGCGGCCAGCGCGACCGCCTGGGTGACCGCGGACAGGTGGTACGGCAGCCGCACGACGCGAAGGGCGTCGCTGACCTCGGGGGCAGCGGCCAGGTAGCCGAGCCGGGCGCCGGCCAGTGCGAACGCCTTGCTCATCGTGCGCGAGACGACCAGGTTCGGTGTAGTGGGCAGCAGCTCGAGCGCGCTGGGGGTGCCCTCGCGCCGGAACTCGGCGTACGCCTCGTCGATGACCACGACGCAGCCACCTTCGACGTCGGCGGCAGCGGCACAGACCGCACGCACCGTGTCGAGCGGCAGCGCAGTGCCGGTCGGGTTGTTCGGCGACGGCAGCAGGATCACTGTCGGGCGCTCCGTCGCGATCGTGGCCAGCGCGTGGTCGACGTCCAGCGAGAAGTCCTCCTCGCGGTGGCCGACCACCCAGCGGGTGTGGGTGTCACGGGCGTACTCGGGATACATCGAGTACGTCGGCGCGAAGCTCAGCGCCGTACGTCCGGGGCCGCCGAAGGCCTGCAGGATGTGCAGCATCACCTCGTTGGAGCCGTTGGCGGCCCAGACCTGGTCGGGCGTGATCCCGTGACGCAGGTACGCCGCGAGGTCCTCGCGCAGCGCGGTGAACTCGCGGTCGGGATAGCGGTTCAGCTCCCGGGTGACTGCAGCGACGGCCTCGGCCGCCTCGCGAGCGACGGCTTCGGAGGGACCGTAGGGGTTCTCGTTGACGTTGAGCTGGACAGGGACGTCCAGCTGAGGAGCGCCGTAGGGCTCGATGCCCTTGAGCTCCTCGCGGAGAGGAAGCGTCACGGCTGGAACCTCACCGTCACCGCGGCCGCGTGGCCGGGCAGGTCCTCGGCGTGGGCGAGCGTCTCCACGTGGCCGGCGACCTCTCGAAGGGCGTCCTCGGTGTAGTCGATGACGTGCATGGCCTTGCGGAACGCCCGGACCGACAGCCCGGAGCTGTGGCAGGCACAACCGGCGGTGGGGAGGACGTGGTTCGAGCCGGCGGCGTAGTCCCCGAGCGAGACCGGCGCGAATGGGCCGACGAAGACGGCACCGGCGTTCGTGACGAGCGCGGCGACCTCTGCCGCGGACCGGGTCTGGATCTCCAGGTGCTCGGCGGCGTAGGCATTGACGACAGCCAAGCCCTGCTCGATGTCGTCGACCAGCACGATGCCGGACTGCTGCCCGCTCAGCGCGGTGCGGATCCGCTCGACGTGCTTGGTCGCGCTCACCTGCTTGTCGAGCTCGGCTTCGACCTCGGCGGCGAGCCCCTCGCTGTCCGTCACCAGAACGCTGGCCGCCAGCGGGTCGTGCTCGGCCTGGGAGATGAGGTCGGCCGCGACGTAGGCCGGGTTGGCAGTGTCGTCCGCGAGGATCGCGATCTCGGTCGGACCAGCCTCGGAGTCGATGCCCACGATGCCCTTGACCAGCCGCTTGGCCGAGACGGTGTAGATGTTGCCCGGGCCGGTGATCAGGTTCACCGGCGCGCACGGGCCGGCGCCGTAGGCGAACATCGCGATCGCCTGGGCACCGCCGACGGCGTACACCTCGGTGACACCGAGCAGCGCACACGCCGCCAGAATCGTGGGGTGCGGCAGGCCGCCGTTGTCCTTCTGCGGGCTCGACGTCAGGGCGATGGACGTAACGCCCGCCACCTGGGCCGGCACGACGTTCATCACGACGCTCGAGACCAACGGAGCGACTCCACCAGGCACATAGAGGCCGACCCGCTCGATCGGCACCATCCGCTGCGTGACGCGGCCGCCTTCGACCACGTCGGTGACGACGTCGACCTCGAGCTCTGCTTCACAGGTGGCGCGAAGTCGGCGTACGGACTCCTCGAGACCGGCCCGGACGGTCGGGTCGAGGGTCTCGAGCGCTTCCTGGAGCGCCGCCACGGGGACCGCGATGTCGCTCTGCTCCACCCCGTCGAACTTCGCGGAGTACTCGAGGATGGCTTCGACGCCCCGATGCCGAACGGCGTCGCAGATCGGGCGGACCACCTCGAGGGTGGCCGCCACGTCGATCTCGGCGCGGGGCACGACCGTGCGGTACGGGCCCGTCGTCCCACGGACGTCGATCCGGCGAATCATGGGCTCAGTCTATTTGCGGAGCGTCGTGCCGCCTTCCGATATGTCAGGGCGCGGACCCGGCTAGTTTGAGCCTGTGCCCACGCTGCCGATCTTCCCGCTCAACACCGTGGTGTTCCCGGGGGTCAGCCTGCCGCTGCACGTCTTCGAGGAGCGCTATCGATCCCTGGTGCGCCACCTGGAGGCGCTGCCCGACGCTCGCGACCGGCTTTTCGGCATCGTCGCGATCCGCGAAGGCTATGAGGTCGGCCAGCACGAGGCCCGCTCCATGTACCGCACCGGCTGCGTCGTACAGCTGACCGACGTGACGCCGTACGACGACGGCACCTACGACATCGAGGTCGTCGGACGGCACCGGATGCGAGTCGAGGGGATCGACGCCGGTGGGGCCTTCGTCGTGGCCGAGATGACCGAGCTCGAGGACGAGCCGGGCGAAGACGTCCTCGACGCCGCCAGCCGGGCGCTCAGCGCCTTCCACGACTATCGCAACCTGCTCAGCGAGATCAGGGGAGGCGACGTGCTGACCGGGACGATGCCCCGCGACCCGGCGCTCCTGTCCTACTCGCTCGCCGCCACAGCACTGCTGTCCTTGCGGGAACGCCAGTCCCTGATCGAGGTGAGTACGACGCACGACCGGCTCACCATGCTGCGACACCTCCTGCGCCAGGAGATCAGGGCGATGCATGCCGTGCCGTCCCTGCCTGCGACCGAGGTGGCACGCACCACCTGGAGCCCCAACTAGGACATGACCTGATGGCGAAGAAGGACACCGGTGGCACGCCCGCCACCGTGGC
>DATILB010000200.1:0-3456 GCA_035477015.1 Nocardioidaceae bacterium
CTGCGACCGCCGAGCCGGCATCGGAGCCGATGGCGTGCTGCGGGCGGTCCACACCGACGGCATCTGGTTCATGGACTACCGCAACTCCGACGGCTCGATCAGTGAGATGTGCGGCAACGGCATCCGCGTGTTCGCGCAGTACCTCATCGAGCGCGAGGGGATGGGCGACCACCACCTGATCCCGGTGATGACGCGTGACGGCGTCAAGACCGTCACCGTCGAGGACGACCACTCGCTGACCGCCGACCTGGGGCGCCCTGAGGTCTTCGGCGAGACCAAGGTGAGCGCCAACGGCCACACCTGGCCGGCGGTCCATGTGAGCATGGGCAACCCGCACGCGGTCGCTTTCGTCGACTCGCTGGATGAGCCGGGGCACCTGCTGGACGCCCCGGAGCACGACGAGGCCGTCTACCCCGACGGCGTCAACGTCGAGTTCGTCGTACGCCGCGGCGAGGGCCACATCGCGATGCGGGTCCACGAGCGAGGCTCGGGCGAGACCCGTTCCTGCGGCACCGGCGCGTGCGCCGCGATGGTCGCGACGGAGCTGGCAGACGGAATGCCCTACCGACCCGAGGGCTACCGCGTCGACGTGCCGGGCGGCACCCTGACCGTGACGCGCGAGGGGGAGCACCTCCTCCTCAACGGGCCTGCCGTGCTTGTGGCGGAAGGAATATGGGTCGCGCGGCGTTGAGCAGGATGCGACCCTGAGAGAGATATGACGAGCACCCACCCTGATTTAGAGCCCTTTGACGGAGCTCAGGAACCACCCGACGACCTCGACGCTGACCTTGATGTAGAGCTGGACGACGACTCGTTCGAGTCCGGCTACATCGCAGAGGATCCCGAAGAGGGCACCGCCGGCGACATGGACCTGGCCGAGCGCTATGCGCTGCGCCGGGTCATCGGCCTGTCCACCGAGCTCGAGGACATCTCCGAGGTCGAGTACCGCCAGCTCCGGCTCGAGCGGGTCATCCTCGTCGGCGTCTGGACCGACGGATCGATCTAGGACGCCGAGAACTCCATGGCCGAGCTGGCCGCGCTCGCCGAGACGGCGGGCTCCGAGGTCCTCGACGCGATCTACCAGCGCCGGCAGAAGCCCGACCCTGCGACGTTCATCGGCCGCGGCAAGGTCGACGGGCTCCGCGAGATCGTTAAGCACACCGGCGCCGACACCGTCGTCTGCGACGGCGAGCTCGCCCCGTCCCAGCTGAGGAACCTCGAGGACCAGGTCAAGGTCAAGGTCGTCGACCGCACGGCGCTGATCCTCGACATCTTCGCCCAGCACGCGAAGTCCAAGGAGGGCCAGGCTCAGGTCGAGCTGGCCCAGCTCAACTACATGAAGCAGCGACTTCGTGGTTGGGGTGGCAACCTGTCCCGCCAGGCCGGTGGCCGCGTCGGTTCGCAGGGTGGCGGCATCGGTGGCCGTGGTCCTGGTGAGACCAAGATCGAGACCGACCGTCGTCGGATCAACATCAAGATCGCCAAGCTGCGCGCCGAGCTCAAGCACATGCGTACGACGCGCGACACGAAGCGTGCCGAGCGCAAGCGCAACGCCATCCCGGCCGTCGCGATCGCCGGCTACACCAACGCGGGGAAGTCCTCCCTGCTGAACCGCCTGACCGGCGCCGGCGTACTCGTCGAAGATGCGCTGTTCGCCACGCTCGACCCCACGACGCGTCGCACGGAGACCAACGACGGGCGGGTCTACACCCTCTCCGACACCGTCGGCTTCGTGCGGCACCTGCCCCACCAGCTGATCGAGGCGTTCCGGTCGACGCTGGAAGAGGTCGCCCAGTCCGACCTCATCGTGCACGTCGTCGACGGCTCGCACGTCGACCCCGAGGGCCAGCTCGCCGCGGTGCGCGAGGTGTTCGCGGAGATCGACGCCGACAAGGTCCCCGAGCTCGTCGTGATCAACAAGGCTGACGCTGCCGACCCGATGGTCCTCGCCCGGTTGCGCGCCCGGGAGCCGCACTCCGTGGTCGTGTCCGCCAAGACCGGCGAGGGGATCGACGACGTCCTGCGCGCGATCGAGGCCGACCTGCCACGCCCCGGCGTCGCCTTCCAGGCCCTGCTTCCGTACGACCGCGGCGACCTCCTCAACCGCATCCACACCAGCGGTGAGGTCGAGTCCCTCGAGCACACCGGGGAGGGCACGGTCGTGCGTGGTCGCGTCAACGAGGACCTGGCCGGCGAGCTCACGCCGTACCTCACCGTCGGCGGTTGAGCCGGGACGTTCGCCGCTAGGCGAACGACCGTGTCGAAACCACACCTGGCCGCGCACGCTCTAGGCTCCTGCCATGGCGCGTAAGGCGCTGGGCTCCGTCCCGGTCATCCTGCTGTCGGTGTTCGCCACGATCGTGGCGACCGCGGCGGTGCTGTGGCCTGCGGTGGCGCACGTGATCCCGAACGCTGCGTCGAGCACGCCGGACTCGGTGACGATCACCAACTACCAGGCCGACTTCCGGGTCGACGAGGCCGGCAAGCTCACCGCTGTCGAGCGGATCACCACCCAGGTGCCGTGCTGCGACCGGCACGGGATCTTCCGGTTCTGGGACGTCGACGCTCCCTGGGACTCGCACGCGCGGCTGATCCCCGAGGACATCACGGTCACGCGCAACGGGCAGGCGGAGGACTTCGATCTGCTCTGGCAGAGCGGCCGCAAGTACCGCGTCGCGAAGATCGGCAGCGCCGACCGGACGTTGAGCATGGGCGAGCACACCTATGAGATCCGCTACACCGTCGACGGCGTACTCGCTCTTACCAGTGCTGGTGCCGTTGAGAGCGAGTCCAGCAGCTGGGGGTCGGAGAGCGACAGCTCGGTCTTCTACTGGGACGTCATCGGTGGCGGCTGGCAGATGCAGATCGACAAGTCCGAGGTGCGCGTGACGCTGCCGCGGAGCACCGATGAGATCAAGTGCACCTACGGCTTCGACTCGCGCGGCACCTGCGACATCAGTGGCGGCGGCACCGACGGCATCGTGATCCGGACCGGACCGCTCGGACCGCGTACGCCGGTGACGATGCGCGCCACGCAGGACCTGCCGGTGCCCGACCAGGTGAAGCTGCCGTGTACCCCGCTGTACGACGGAGTCCTGGGTCACTCGCTGCCGATCGCCATCCTCTTCCTGGTGCTGGGGCTGATCGGCCTCGTCGCCGGTCGGCTGTGGGAGTGGACGACCCGCGAGGCACCGCCCGGCTACCCGGTGATGTACGAGCCACCACCCGGCCTCGGTCCGGTGCAGAGCTACTTCGTCATGCACGAGCGGCTGCCCTCGGACGCCCTGATCTCCACGCTGCTCTACCAGGCGGAGCGCGGCCTGACGAAGCTCACCCAGATCAACGACGACTGGACCATCGAGGGCCTCGGCGGTGACTGGAACGCCGTCGACCCGGTGACGCGCAAGGTCGGCGAGACGCTCGGCGTCACGCACGCCGGCGGCGTCTTCCACGCGA
>DATILB010000201.1:0-2963 GCA_035477015.1 Nocardioidaceae bacterium
CCATCGGCAACATGAGCCCGGAGTTCGGCTCCACGATCGCGGTCTTCCCGATCGACGAGGAGACGGTGAAGTACCTCAAGCTCACCGGTCGCTCAGCCGAGCAGCTCGCCCTCGTCGAGACGTACGCCAAGGAGAACGGCCTCTGGCACGACCCCTCCGCAGAGCCTCGCTTCTCCGAGAAGCTCGAGCTCGACCTGGCGACGGTCGTGCCCTCGCTCGCAGGTCCGAAGCGTCCGCAGGACCGCGTCCAGCTGTCCGACGCCAAGGCTGCCTTCCGGGGTGCTCTGGCCGACTACGTCGTCGAGGACGAGAAGGGGTACGACGAGGCCGCTGCCGAGTCCTTCCCGGCCTCGGACGCCCCGGCGTACCACGGCGACAACGGCTCCGCCGCCCCCACCGACCACCTGTCCGCTGCGCCGAAGGACGGTGGCCGTCCGAGCGATCCGATCGAGGTGACGCTGGCCGACGGTCAGACGTTCACGCTCGACCACGGTGCGGTCGCGATCGCGTCGATCACGTCGTGCACGAACACCTCCAACCCGTCGGTGATGATCGGCGCGGGCCTCCTGGCCAAGAAGGCGGTCGAGAAGGGCCTGCAGCGCAAGCCGTGGGTCAAGAGCACGCTGGCTCCGGGCTCGAAGGTCGTCTCTGACTACTACGAGCGGTCCGGCCTCACGCCGTACCTCGACAAGCTCGGCTTCAACCTCGTCGGCTACGGCTGTGTCACCTGCATCGGCAACAGCGGCCCGCTCATCTCCGAGGTCTCGGCAGCGGTTCAGGAGAACGACCTGTCCGTGGTCTCAGTGCTGTCGGGCAACCGCAACTTCGAGGGCCGGATCAACCCGGACGTGAAGATGAACTACCTCGCGTCCCCGCCGCTGGTCGTGGCCTACGCCCTGGCCGGCTCGATGGACATCGACCTGTTCAACGAGCCGCTCGGGCAGGACACCGAAGGCAACGACGTCTACCTCAAGGACATCTGGCCGACGCCGACCGAGGTCGAGGAGACCATCGCGATGGCCATCACCTCGGAGATGTTCACGTCGTCGTACGCCGACGTCTTCGCGGGCGACGACCGCTGGCGCTCGCTGCCCACGCCCGAGGGCAACACCTTCGAGTGGGACCCGAAGTCGACGTACGTGCGGAAGCCTCCCTACTTCGACGGGATGCCCGACGAGCCGACCCCGGTCACCGACATCGCCGGAGCCCGGGTGCTTCTCAAGCTCGGTGACTCGGTCACGACCGACCACATCTCGCCGGCCGGCTCCATCAAGAAGGACTCGCCAGCGGGCAAGTACCTCTCCGAGAACGACGTCGACTCGCGCGACTTCAACTCCTACGGCTCGCGTCGTGGCAACCACGAGGTGATGATCCGCGGCACCTTCGCAAACATCCGGCTGCGCAACCAGATCGCTCCCGGCACCGAGGGTGGCTTCACCCGTGACTTCACCCAGGCCGACGGCCCGGTCACGACGGTCTACGACGCGTCAGTGAACTACATCGACGAGGGCATCCCGCTGGTCGTGCTGTCCGGAAAGGAGTACGGCTCGGGCTCGTCGCGTGACTGGGCAGCCAAGGGCACCGCGCTGCTGGGCGTGAAGGCTGTCATCGCCGAGTCGTACGAGCGGATCCACCGCTCCAACCTCATCGGCATGGGCGTCATCCCGCTGCAGTACCCGACTGGCCAGAACGCCGAGTCGCTGGGACTGACCGGCGAGGAGACGATCTCGATCGAGGGCATCACCGCCCTCAACGACGGCACCACGCCGAAGACCGTTAAGGTGACCGCCGGCGACGTGAGCTTCGACGCCGTGGTCCGGATCGACACCCCGGGCGAGGCGGACTACTACCGCAACGGCGGGATCATGCAGTACGTCCTGCGCAACCTGCTCAAGAGCTGATTGCTCGAATCTCGACACGCTGGCTCGCTTCGCTCGCGTCGCGGCTCGATCACCGGTCTGTGGTGAAAGTTTCTGGTGGCGGGTTCCCTCCGGGGAGCCCGCCATCGGCGTATAGAGGGGTGTGATGGCCAGCTCGCTCCGTGAAGCGCTCGACGACGTCGCGTCCGACGTCGACTCACCGATCCCTCCTGATGACCTCTGGCAGCGGGGGAGGCGGCGACACCGCACCCGGGTGGCTGCCGGGGCACTCGCCGGCACCGCGCTGGTTGCGGCCCTCGCCGGTAGCTGGTCGGTGGTCTCGCCGCCGGAGCGGACAGCCCCGTTCGTCGACGTCCCTGACGCCGAGCTGGCGCTCCCGGACCACCTGTACGACGTGCCGCGCTTTGTGCCGGGCACTGCCGACGCCGGTCCGCCCGGTCCCGTCGCCGCACTCGTGGACACCAGCTCACGCGGGTGGTGGGGCAGTGGCCGATTCTTCGTGACCGTGTCCGCGGTGGACGGCGGTTATCGGTACCTCGACCTGCCTGACGTCGACACGACGGAGTGGGCCGTGCTGTCTCCGGATGGCCGCAGCGTCGCGTACACCTTCAAGACAGCGTCGGCATCGGGTGTCGCGGTCTACTCGACGCTCAGCGGCGACGTAGTGCGGCAGGAGCTCCCGCCGGCCGGGCGTGCCGTGCGGGTGCTGGGATGGTCCGCGGACTCGGACCGGCTGGCCATGGGGACGGGGATCGAGGAAAACGTCGCGGAGAGGATCCTCGCCTGGCGACCCGGCGCGGGCGAGCCGGTCGAGGTCGCAGCCGGGCGCTCTGCGCTCGTGTTCGAGGAACCACCCACGGGCATGATCGCCAACACCCGACGAGGCGAGACGCTCCTCTTCGATGCCGCCGGAGACGTGGTCGTGCTCCGCATGCGGCCGGACGAAGTCCGCAGCGTTGTCTTCGGCCCGGGCGGAAGGGTTGCGTGGGTCGGAGGCAACCGGGCTCCGGGTGGGATCTTGTTCGTTGCCCAAGCAGACGGGCAGACGATCCCGCGGGGGACGACGCTGCAGAAAGCGAAGTC
>DATILB010000202.1:0-14763 GCA_035477015.1 Nocardioidaceae bacterium
TGCGGCCCTCGATGAGTCGCTAGACTAAATCGTCTAGACTGAATCGTCAAACGGCGTCCGTGAAGCGCAGTTACCCTGGGGCGGACGCCAAATCTCCGGACGAGCAGGGGAAAGCAACGAGTGGGACAGACAGTGAGCCCCGGGACGAAGGCAGCCACGGGCCGGCCTGTGTCGCACCGGGATCGCCTCCTGCGACAAGGGATGCGATCCTTCTACGCTCTCGGATTCCATGGGACTACCGTCGACGCGATCTTGGAAGCGTCGCAGGTCCCGAAGGGATCCTTTTACCACCACTTCGGCTCGAAGGAGTCGTTCGCGCAGGCCGTCCTCGACCAATACATCACGTTTCAGCTCGACCTCATTGGGAAGTGGGCTGACCGCGACGACCTGACCGCCTCAGCGCAGCTCGAGGGCTATTTCGACGAGCTCGTGTCCGTCTTCGTGAAGTCTGGGTTCCAGCGAGCCTGCCTGGCCGGCAAGTTCTCGACGGAGCTCGCCCCAGCCTCAGATACCTTCCGAACCCAGCTGAACGCCGGCTTCGCGCGCTGGACGGATAGCCTCGTCGCGTTGCTCTCTCAAGGGCAGAAGAGTGGCGACATTCGCGACGACCGACCCGTCGAAGAGCTTGCCACCACGGTCCTCGTGCTGCTGCAGGGCGGCTTCGTGATCGCGCTGGCGGACCACGACGATCGATCGCTGGACTTGGTGCGCACGACGCTGGTGGCAGTTGTGTGCCCTCCCCATTGAGGCCGGACATGCACCAGGTCGCCAGCTGACCCGACGCTTCGACCGTTCGATCGGCTAGGGCGACCCGGCGCACGGGTACCTACGTCGGGCGCGATCGTTCTATGAGGTGAACGTCGTACGGCTGAGCGTTGTTACATGTCTCTCGCCACCAGGGTCAGATGAGCGCCGACGGCGAGCGGTCCAGCCCAGTCGTCGTGCTGCCATCTGTTCGGGCACTCGCCGCGACATTCGCCGCGGAGAAGCAGCAAGAGGCTGCCCACGAGATGTTCGACTTCATCGCCTCGGGACTGCCCACTCTGCGGCACGACGAACCGCTTACCCACTTGGCCAGGGGAACCTGCCTGGGCATGGTCGAACTCGTGCTGGCCATGATCGAACATGGCCTTCCTGCCGACCGGGCCGAGCCACCAGTCGTCGCAGTTGAGTACGCGTGCCTCAATGCCGAGCGCGGGTTTCCCCTCGGGGATCTCCTACGCTCGTTCCGACTCGGGCACGCGTGCTTCGCTCGGATCCTGACTGACGCGATCATGGCTCTGGAGCAGGATCCTGCCGAACTTGTCAATGCGGTAAGAGAAAGCGAGCGGTTCTCGTTTGCGGTCGTTGACGTCGTCTCCTCGCGAATCGGCGCCGTCTACGTCGAGCAGTGTCAACGCATCAATGACCGAACCGCATCGCAGCGACGTGATGTGGTGCGCGCGCTGCTCGACAACGACAGCATCGACATCACGCGGGCGGAGCAATCGCTCGGTCACCGCCTGACTGGACCCCAACTGGCGTTCATCACTTGGAGCGACAGTGACGCGGCCGCACCGCATCGAGCGGTGTCTGCCCTGCAGGAGACGCTCAACGCCCCGAGACCGGTTCTCCTCCCCATCGACGCTTTCGCGCTTGCTGGCTGGTTCGACATCTCTCGTTGCCAGCTGCTCGTCGACGAGCTTGTTGCAGCGGTCGGCATCGCGGCTCCAGCGGCGCACGTCGCGCTCGGCCCCGTCCTGCCCGGCCTGAGCGGCTTTCGGAGAAGCCGGGCCGATGCCGAACGTGTCAGACGGGTGGTCAGTCTCTCCCGCAGACGGGCGCCGACGGTCACACGGTGGGCCGATGTCGCCTTGGTAGACGCGCTGAGTGCCGACGTCGAGGCGGCGCGCGCACTCGTTCGACACGAGCTCAAGGGGCTCACGCGCAGCGGCGGCGACATCGAGATGCTCCGCCACACCGCGCAGGTCTTCGTGGTGTCCGGTTACAGCTATGCCGCGGTGGCGAGCACCCTGCACATCCACCGCAACACCGCGCTCCAGCGCGTGAAGAAGGCGGAGGCGCTCCGCGGAACGCCGCTCACCGAGCGGCCGGCCGAGTTGCTGGCTGCTCTGGCGCTCATCGACACGATCGGAGCGGCCCTGCTTGAAAGCTGACCGCTGCTCATCGCGCGCAGTGTGCTCTCCGCACACCGACAATGTGCCGCCGCCACCTTTCTGGCCCCGGACCGCTCACCTAACTTTGCCGATATGGCCCCCGTCACATCGAGACAACCCTGGAGGCGAGCAGATATGTCACTCGTAATGGACACCCGCCCGGAGATAGCTCACGATCCGCGCCCGTTGATCGTCGGGCTCGGGGGCACCGTGAGCGAGGCCTCTTCCAGTGAGCGCGCGCTGCGTCTTGCACTGGCCGCAGCTGCTGCACAGGGAGCGCGGACCAAGCTCTTTGCGGCGCAGGCACTCGATCTGCCGATGTACTCGGTCGACCGCAAGGAAAGAACCCCAGAGGCGATCGCACTGGTTGACGCGCTCGCCGAGGCCGACGGCGTCATCATCGCCACCCCCGGGTACCACGGCGGGATCTCCGGACTGGTCAAGAACGCACTGGACTACATCGAGGACCTGCGCGACGACGTCCGGCCCTACCTGCAGGGCAGAGCGGTCGGATGCATCGTGTGCGCCTACGGCTGGCAGGCGACCGCCACCACGCTGGTTTCGTTGCGCTCGACCGTGCACGCGCTACGCGGTTGGCCGACCCCGCTGGGCGTCGCGATCAACTCCACCCAGACACGGTTCGACGAGAGTGGCCTCATGGCCGACGACCAATGCGCCCAGCAGCTGACCACGCTCAGCACTCAGGTCCTCCAGTTCGCCGGTGCGCGTCTGTGAGCAGCACTGCCGAACGGAAGAGATCCCAGCAAGGAAAGGCAAAACTGTGACCACCTACCATCCGACCGAGCGCGACGCCACACGCGTTGCGCACATGAACAAGCTCCTCGACCGGACCGTCGGCACGGGGTCGCGGCCGTACTACGACTCCGTGGTGATCGCGGGCGCCGGCTTCACCGCGAGCGTGATGGCGGCTCGGTTGGCGCGAAGCGAACAGTTCCACGGCAGGGTCGTCCTGGCCGGGCCGCGGACCGAGGAGTCCCGCCGCCTCAAGGACGGTGCGACGCTGCGGGGTCACGGCACCGACTTCATCTGCCACGCGCTGGGCGTGCCGCACTACGAGTACGTCGACGCGCTGTTCGGCGACATCGTCGACGGCCGCGGGGTGGGGACCCGCAACCAGGTGACGATGGCGAAGAAGGGCCCGAGCGGGTCCTACGAGTTCGGACGTGTCGCGTCCTTCCAGGGCGGACAGTCGGGATACTCACGGCCATTGTTCTACGGCGCCCGCAACAGCCGCATGCAGGGAGCGATCTACGAGCTGATGGACCGCGCGGGAGTCATCGAAGTGCCAGAGACGGTCAACTCGCTGGACGAGGCGTTCTCACTAGCCCCTGGCAAGCGACCGCTCATCGTCAACGCGGGCCACAACTCGGCCCTCCTCAGTGGCGTGGCGCCCAGTGTCGACTGGGCCACGAGCGCGGTTCAAGCACCTCTGAAGGTCAGGCCTGGCGGATTCCGGACCGTCGAGACCAACGCCTCGCTCGTCGCCACGGTGCGCCGGCGCAACAAGGTCGACGTAGGTCTCTTCAATCCCTATGGAGATCCGCTGTCGCCGAACTCGACCTTCTACGGCATCATCGTCGGCCAGGTGTCCAAGAGCGCCGGCTACGACAAGGAACGCGAGCTCGCCGAGATCACCGAAGAGCTCTATGAAGTCGCTGACGCCCTCGGCATGGATGTCGATGACGCCGACGAGACGCTGTTCGCGGGAATGATCCCCGGTGCCCCCTGGAAGGCGCCCGCATCTCCGCCGGGCACGTTGGAGCTGCAGCTCATCGCGCACCAAGGTGTCTCGGCGACCTTCTCGGACGGGATGACCACTGGTGCTTCGGCGGCGGTGGCTGCCGCGGAGGCCGTGATCCGGGGCCTCGACCCGGATCGCGCCGCCCGCCGCGCCGTACGTGAGGTCACCCGCGATCGTCGCATCTGGAACATCGAGCGCAACAAGCTGGGACCTCTGTACGACCTCTTCGTCCGCGCTGCCCCGGGCGCTATCGCGTACTACCCGTTCGGATACCACGCCAGGACCACCTGGGCCAGCGCGGCCTGAGCGGGCTCCACGCTCTGCCTTGCCAGTTTTGACCACCAGAAGGGAACGACGATGACCATCATCGACAACGCCGTCACCGAGACCGCGACACGAATGCGTAAGAACCCGGTGAAGACACCGCCGAACCAGCAAGAGCAACCGACGACCGATGCGGCGGAGCTCGCCGAGGTCTTCGCGCGGCAACGTGCCGGCTTCGCAGGCAGTGGCGCACCGTCATTGCGCGAGCGCAGAAGCACCCTGCTCAAGCTGCAGCGCCTCGTGGAGCAGAACCGGCTGATCCTGATCGAGGCCGCCAACGCGGACTTCGGCACCAGGGCCTCGTTCGAGACCGAGATGTCGGAGATCGTGGGGACGATAAGCATCATCCGCTACATGAGGCGGAACCTGCGGTCGTGGATGGCGCCGCGTCGGCGCTCGGTCTCGATCTGGTTCAAGCCGGCCAAGAACCGCGTCGAGCCGGCGCCCGTCGGCGTTGTCGGCATCGTCTCGCCGTGGAACTTCCCGCTCCACCTCGCCCTGATTCCGGCGGCCACCGCGCTAGCAGCGGGGAACCGCGTCATGCTGAAGGTCAGTGAGTTCACCCCGCATACCTCGGCTGTGCTCAAGCGTCTCGTCGAGGAGAACTTCAGCCCCGATGTCTTCTATGTCACCGACGGCGGTGGCGAGGTCGCATCGGCCTTTACGAAGCTGCCCTTCGACCACCTGCTGTTCACGGGTTCCACGCAGGTCGGCAAGATCGTCGCCAAAGCCGCCGCCGACAACCTGACACCAGTGACGCTCGAGCTCGGGGGCAAGAGCCCCGTGATCGTCGACGGGGACCACCCCATGGCGGGCGCCGCAGCCACTGTGGCCTGGGGGAAGCTCTACAACGGCGGGCAGGTCTGCATCTCGCCGGACTACGTGCTGGTGCCGCGCGGCCGCGAGAAGGAGTTCGCACTCGCCGCGCAGGCAGCAGCTCGCAAGCTCTACCCGAAGACAGCCGGCAACCCCGAGTACACCGCGATCCTCAACCAGAAGCACTATGACCGGATCAACGCCTACATCACCGAAGCGCGCGCACTTGGCCTCGAGGTGATCAGTGCCGAGGATCCGGAGCTGGGCAGGGCGCGTCGTCAGCTTCCGCTGACCATGATCATCAACCCGCCGGCCGACTCGACGGTCATGCAGGACGAGATCTTCGGCCCGGTCCTGCCGATCATCGGGTATGACAGTGACCAGGCCGCGGCGGACTTCGTGAACTCGCGGCCAACGCCTCTGGCGCTCTACGTCCTCAGCACCGTGAAGCGTCACCAGAAGAGGTGGCTCAGTCGCGTCGCCAGCGGAAGCGCCGTCGTCAACGACATGATGGTCGGCTATCTGCAGAACGACCTGCCGTTCGGGGGACGCGGAGGATCAGGGTACGGCGCCTACCACGGACGCGAGGGCTTCGACACGATGTCGCACCTGAGGCCCGTCATGTACCAGCGGGCCATCTTCGGGCGCACCGGCGGCCAGATGCTCTACCCGCCGTACGGCAAGCTCGCCGACGTGCTGCTCAAGCTGATGCGACGCGTCTGACCCAAGCAACGTTCCGGGAGCGCTACTCGGGGGAGGACAGGACCGCGAACCGGCGGAACTGCTCCTCCCGCTCCCGAACGCGTTGCTCGTCGAAACTTCTTTGGGCTGCTTCCAGCAGCAACGACTTCGTGGCCGTGACCGCGCCACGGGGATGGGCAGTCACTCCTTGAACCATGTCGTCGACAGCCGCGTCCAGGCCTTCACGCGGAACGACTCTGTTCACCAGGCCGCTCGCCAGAGCCTCGCCCGCCTCGACGAACCTCCCCGACGCCGTCCACTCCAGCGCGCGGGCGTAGCCGACCGCCGTGACGAGGTTCTTGGTGCCGGTGAGGTCAGGGACCAGGCCGAGGGCCGGCTCACGCATGCTGAACTTCACGTCATCCGTGGCAATGCGGATGTCGCAGGCCAGGGCGAGCTGGAACGCGGCACCGATGGCATAACCCTGGACTGCCGCGATGCTGATGAACCGGGGATCTCTCAGCCACGCGAAGCCTTCCTGGTAGTGCTCGACCGTCTTGTCGAAGTCGTGGAAGGAGAGGTCTGCCAGCCTGGTGAGCGGGGCATCTTCATCAACCGTCTCGCCGGCAAGCAGGCGCCTGTCGACGCCGGAGCTGAACGTCTCGCCCGTCCCGCGGATGACGACCGCACGCACGTCGTCACCAACGCCCGCACCGATCGCCGCGAGCGTCGTCCACGTGCTCGGTCGCATGGCGTTGAGGACCTGCGGGCGGTTCATGGTGACGGTGAGAACGGCTCCCTGTTGGGAGCAGATCATGCCGCCTTGACCATTCAGGATCTCGAGAGCTGTTGGCTTCGGCATGGCAGCAAAGTAGTACCGAGCCGGCGAAGGCGGGGGTCCCATGGCACGCACGTTCCAACCCGAGGCGCACACGTCCTATGAGACGGCGGTCACACATTCCTACGGTTGAACAGCCGAGGGACACAGCGGCGCGAACTCAGACGGGGCCAATGAACTCACCAGGGGGAACCGACGTGCCGGTGACTCAAGAGTCTGACGGACCCGTCGTCGGGAAGCGCGCAGACCGCAGGGGGCCGGACGGAGTCAACGGGCAGCCGAACGGAGAGCCGGGGAGGGTTCTTCGAGCGCGGCTGCGGGCAAGTCGTCCGGCCCCTGACGGCATGAGCCCCGAGGCTCAGCGCATCGCACGCGAGGCGATGCGTTCCTCGATGCCATTCAAGACGCTCTCGACGTTCGGCGACTTCTACTCGTTCGTCGGCACGGTCTTCGTGCAGATGTTCACGCGTCGGTTCCGCTTTCGCGAGTTCGTCTCGCAGGCGTGGTTCATCACGAGGGTGTCGTTCGGTCCGTCCTTGCTGGTGTCGATCCCGTTCTGTGTCGTGATCGTCTTCCAGATCAACCAAGTCCTCATCCAGATCGGCGCTGTCGACCTGGCCGGGGCGGGCGCGGCCGTGGCGGTCGTGCGCGAGATCGGCCCGCTGGTGAGCGTCCTCGTCGTTGCGGGCGCGGGTGCGACAGCGATCTGTGCGGACCTCGGCTCGCGCAAGATCCGCGAGGAGATCGATGCCCTGGTGACCCTCGGCATCGATCCGATCGAGCGGCTCGTGGTGCCGCGGGTCGTGGCATCCACCTTGGTCGCGGTCGCCCTGAACGGCATGGTGACCGCGGTCGGCCTGGCGGGTGGCTACTTCTTCTCCGTGGTGCTCCAAGGGGCGACGCCAGGGCTCTACCTCTCCGAACTGACCCTCTTGGTGGGGCTACCTGACTTCCTGGCCTCGGAGGTGAAGGCTGCGGTCTTCGGGCTTATCGCCGGGCTCACCGCCTGCTACCTCGGCCTCAACGTGAAGGGCGGCCCCAAGGGAGTGGGGGAAGCCGTGAACCAGACCGTGGTCTTCGCGTTCATGCTGCTGTTCGCCGCCAACAGCGTGATCACCGCCCTGTTCTTCCAGCTGAAGCTGGGAGCCTGACATGGCATTGACCTCCGACGGCCGTGGCTCGGACGTGCTGCGCCACCTGGCAAAGCCCATTAACGTCCTCCGCGTGCTCGGGGACCAGCTGGGCTTCCATGGCAACGCCTACGCCAATGTCCCGCGGGCTCTGAGGCGCTACCCCAAGGAGATCGTGCGGCTGCTCGCCGAGGCCGCGCTCGGCTCGGGTGCGCTCGCCCTCATCGGCGGCACCGTGCTCGTGATCGGCTTCCTGACCGCCGCGTCCGGCATCGAGGTGGGCCTGCAGGCCTACACCTCCTTCGACAACATCGGCGTCTCGACACTGTCGGGCTTCTTCTCGGCGTACTTCAACACCCGGGAGATCGCGCCGCTGGTGTCCGGCATCGCACTGACTGCGACGGTCGGCGCCGGGTTCACCGCCCAGATCGGGGCGATGCGGGTCAGTGAGGAGATCGACGCTCTTGAGGTCATGGCGGTCCCACCCGTGGCGTACCTGGTCACCACCAGGATCATCGCCGGACTGATCGCGGTGGTGCCCCTCTTCGCGACGGCCCTGATGCTGTGCTGGCTGGCTACCTATCTGGTGGTCACCGTCGGCTACGACCAGGCCCCTGGCACGTACAAGCACTACTTCGACACCTTTCTCATCCCGGGCGACCTCTTCCTAGCCATCGTCAAGGTCGTCTTGATGGCACTGGTGATCGTCTCGATCTGCTGCTACCACGGTTTTCGTGCGTCGGGAGGACCTGCGGGAGTGGGCGAGGCGGTCGGGAGGGCCGTTCGCGCGTCCCTCATCTCCATGATGTTCATCGACCTGATCTTCGCCGTCGCCGTATGGGGCGGCCCGTCAGTCCACATCGCGGGTTGATCACATGACACCGTCGCTTCACCGGATCGATCGCCAGGTCGTGAGCGGGTCCCTCTTCATCGCTCTCATCGGTCTGGTCATCGCGGGCACGATCGCGCAGTACCGGGGCGCCTTCGAGAACAAGGCAGTCATCACCGTCGAGTCGGACCGGGCCGGCCTCACCTTGGCCAAGGGAGCGCCGATCAAGCTGCGCGGGGTGGAGATCGGCGACGTCGGCGAGATCGGTTTCGATGGTGAGACCGTCATGATCGAGCTCGAGATCGACAAGGACGAGATCGACCGGGTGCCGGCGGACGTGACCGCGCAGATCGTGCCGCCGACGGCGTTCGGCGCCAAGTACGTCCAGCTGACGGCACCGAAAGGCAGCACGGCGAAGTCCATCGAGGCAGGTGCGGTGATCCCGGCGACTCGGGTCACGGTCGAAGTCGACGAGGCCTTCGAGAATCTCACCGAAGTGCTCGACGTCGCCCGCCCGGCCGAGGTCAACGCGGCGCTCACCGCCGTGGCTGGCGCGGTCGACCAGCGTGGACAGCTGATCGGGGAGCTCATCAGCCAAACCGACCAGTACCTGATCTCGATCAACCCGGCGCTCCCGGGGCTGACCTCGGACCTACGGGCTGCCACTCACGTCCTCGAGGTCTACGAGACCGCACGCCCCGACCTGATCAGCACCCTGACGCAGACCGGCAAGATCTCCGACACGCTCGTTCGCCAACAGGCGTCGTTGCGTGCGATCGAGCGCAGCCTCATTACCTTCGGCGACGACGCGGACGTCCTGCTTCGCAGCTCGGAGGAGGGAATCGTCACCTCGCTCACCCTGCTCGAGCCGGTTACCAGGACGCTGGAGCGCTACTCGCCCGAGCTCCCGTGCGTGGTGCTCGGTCTGGTGGCTGTCAACGGCCCCATGGAGGCGGCCATAGGCGGGACGAACCCTGGTCTCACCACGCAGACACGGCTGATCCCTCGTCGCGAGCCGTACACCTACAGCCAGAACCTGCCATCGATCGGCGAGGATCGCGGACCGATGTGCTTCGGTCTGCCGCACATCACCGCGGCCGAAGCCGCGCTGCCGCCCCCGTGGATGCAGACCGGTGCGAACCCGTACGTCGGGCCGCAGCCCCGGCCGAGCCAGGCCGCTCTCGACACCTTGCTCGGCCTGCTCGCCAGAGGAGTCGACCTGCGATGACATTGAGCGTCGAACGCAGCCGCCAGCGCGCTGACCTGGTCAAGCTAGGTGCCTTCCTGGCGCTCGCTGCCGTCGTCACGGTGTGGATAGCCGCCGTCACGGGCGAGTACCGGCCCGGCGACCGCGTGACCTACGCCGCCATCTTCGAGGACGTCTCCGGGCTGTCCCCGGGCGACGGCGTGCGCATCGCTGGCGTCGACGTCGGCAAGGTCAAGGAGATCGACGTCCAGGCCGACAACACCGTGCGCGTCACGTTCGACGTTCGAGACGACAGTGCACTGACGACCGCCACCCAGGCCGCGGTCCAGTACCGCAATCTGACCGGTGACCGGATCGTCCTGCTCACCCAGGAACCCGGCCGTGGGCGGGTCCTCGAGGCGGGCGGGACCATCCCTGTCTCACAGAGCGCCTCGGCGCTGGACCTCGACACCCTGCTCAACGGGTTTCGCCCGCTCTTCGCCGGCCTCAGCCCGTCGGCCATCAACGAACTGGCCGACCAGGTGCTCCAGGTGCTCCAGGGGCAGCGGTCCGCCGTGGCCGCCCTCGTGGACCATGTCGCCTCCTTGACGACAACGATCACCAGTCGCGAGGGGCTGATCGGGCAGGTGATCCGCAATCTGAACAGCGTCTTGGGCAGTGTCGACGAGAACTCCGGCGCCCTGGGCGAGCTGATCGACGGACTGGACGCGCTCCTGCTCGGCCTCGACAAGCAGGACACCCAGCTGCTGGACGCAGCAGCAGAGATCGACCGGTTCGCCTCGGAGACCACGGCGCTGCTCGCCGACGCGCGTGGCGATGCCCGTGACGACCTGGCGGCCCTCTACCTCACGGCGCGCGGTCTCAACCGGAAGTCCGCGACCCTCGAGCAGGTCCTCGCGGCACTGGCCCGGCACTACCCGGCGATGCAGAGGACGGCCTCGTACGGCAACTTCTACAACACGTTCCTCTGCGGCCTACGCGTCCAGACCGACCTGGGAACCAGTCCGTGGCTCCGGTCCGACGCGAGGAGGTGCCGACGATGAGATGGGACGATCCCGGACGACTCGCGTTCCGAGGTGTTATCGGCACTGTGGCGCTGGTCCTGACCGTGCTGGCTGCTCTCAACATCAACAGGCTGCCGTTGATCGGAAACAACGCCGTCATTCACGTCCAGTTCGCCGAAGCCGGCGGGCTCGAGCAGGGGGACGCAGTCATGGTGTCGGGAGCTCAGATAGGCAAGGTGCGCGACGTCCGTCTCGATGCTGGCCTGGTTGTCGCGGACCTGGTGATCACCGACGGCGACATCGAGATCGGCGATCGGACCGAGGCCCAGATCATCACCGTGACGCTACTGGGCCAGGCAGCGGTGGAGCTGGAGCCCCGCGGAGACGGCGACCTCGACGTGGGCGGGACGATTCCCGCCGAGCGCACCTCGTCGCCGTACAACCTGACCAGCACGCTCAACCAGCTCACCGAGACGACGGCGGCCATCGACAAGGAAAAGCTCGCCGATGCGCTCAGAAGGACATCGTCGATGCTGAGTGCAACCACCCCAGATCTCGGCACAGCGCTCGAAGGGCTCACCGCGCTGTCGTCGGCGGTCTCCGATAATGACGACGAGCTGCAGTCGCTCGTCGATCGGGCGGACCGGGTGACCGCTGTGCTCGCTGGTCGCGGCGAGCAGATCGCCTCGCTCCTCGGTGCCGGACACTCGCTGCTGTCGGAGGTGGAGGACCGCCAGGAGGTCATAGTCGGGCTGCTTCACAACGCCCGGAGGCTGTCCGTCCAGCTGCGACTGCTGATCCGAGACACCGACGACGTGCTCGGCCCAGCACTCGACGAGCTCGACCGAGTGGTCAAGCTGCTCAACGACAACAGGAAGAACCTGCAGGCCACCATCTCCGGACTTCGCGGCTACACCACCGCGGTAGGGGAGGCGCTGGCCAGCGGACCCTGGTTCGACATCTACATGCAGAACCTCACCTCTCCGGCCACGCTGGCGCCGATCCTTTCGGGGGTGACCGGATGAGAGGCTTGCTGGGCACGCGGAAACCGGGTCGCGGTCTCGTGTTCCTCATGGTCGGCGCGTTGGTCGCCGTCAGCGCTTGGCTGTGGCTCGGAAGCAACCACACCACGATCCGCGCGCACTTCAGCAGCTCCGACGGACTGTACGTCGATGACGACGTGAAGGTGCTGGGAGTCAGCGTGGGGCGCGTCGCCAAGATCGAGAACGACGGCGACGGTGTCCTGGTGACCTTGGAGGTCGACGCCGACCAGCCGATCCCTGCAGACGCGCGTGCCGCGATCGTCTCCCCCAGCCTGGTGAGCGGGCGCTTCGTCCAGCTCGCGCCGGTCTGGACGGGCGGCGACCGGCTCGAGGACGGCGCGACGATCGATGAAGAGCGCACGGCGGTACCGGTGAGCTTCGACGACGTGAAGCAGCAGCTGACCGACCTGGCGGCCACGCTCGGCCCGGAGAAGGGCCGGAAGGGCGGCGCTCTCGCGACGACGATCGTCTCGCTCGAGCGCAGCCTGAGGAACGGCAACTCGGATCGGCTGCGCTCGGCGATCATCGAGCTGCGTCGAGCTGCGTCGGCGCTCTCCGATGGTCGCTCCGACCTGTTCAGCACCATCGCGAACCTCGACAGCTTCACCCGCAACCTCGCGCTCAACGACGGCGCGGTCCGCGGCTTCACCGAGGAGCTAGACGCGGTCAGCAGCGTGCTGGCAACCAACCGGAGGACGATCCGCGGTGCTGTGCGGGACCTCGCGGGCGTGCTCGGCCTGACCGAGGGGTACCTGAAGGAACACCGGGGCCGCATCACCGGGACGATCCGCGACCTCAACCTGCTGCTGGCCGCGCTCGCCGACCGGTCCAACGAGCTCGCGGCCGGCCGCCATCTGTCGCCGCACGCGCTCATCGGCCTGCACAACACGATCGAGGACCAGGCGATCGTGGTGCGAGCCAGTGGCACCGGCTATGACACCGTCGCCCAGCTTCTGTGTGGAGCTCTCCTCGGTGTCGGCGGGACCAGTCAGCAGTGTCGTGATGCGCTCGGTCCACTGGTCGATCTCCTTGGCCTGGCTCCGGGGCGCGCGCAATGAGCGGGTCGAGGGGTGTCAGGAAACGTCTGGTCGGCTGGCTCATCGTGGGCGCACTGGCCGGCTCCGGGTGTGCGATCCAGCCCAACGACCACACTCTGCCCGGACAGACCGCCGTCGGCGACGACGGCTACACCGTCGAGGTCCATTTCGACCAGGTCGAGAACCTCGTGCCGAACTCCACGGTCCAGCAGGACAATGTGGTGATCGGCACTGTCGCCTCGATCAACACGGCGGACTGGGAGGCAGTGGTCGAGCTCCGGCTGCTGCGCGACACACCCGTGCCGAAGGACGCCGTGTTCTCCATCGGGCAGAAGACCCTGCTCGGAGCGCAGTACGTCGATGTCGTCGTACCTCCGAAGCCGAGCGGGACCCGGCTGGCCGACGGCGACGTCGTACCGGTCGAGCAGACGGGTACGTACCCGGCCACCGAACAGGTGCTCGGAGCGGTGGCCCTCCTGCTCAACAACGGGGGACTCTCGCAGATCAGCACGTTGACGGGTGAGCTGTCGACGGCCTTCAGGGGTCGCGTGCCGGACACGAAGGGACTCATCCGCCACGCGAAGGAGCTCCTGGCAGCGCTCGACAGCAACCGTGACGAGATCGTCTCGGCGCTCGAGGCCCTGGACTCGCTCAGCACCGGCCTACGCGACGACCAGCACCTGCTCGGCGACGCGATCGACCGGATCGCTCCCGGCCTGCGGGTGCTCGCGGAGGAACGCGAGCGCCTGGTTAGCGCTGTCACCAGCACTGGTCGCGCCAGCAACCGCGCGGTCCGCGTGGTCCGAGCCAGCGACTCTGCACTTCTCGCCAACCTGGACGCGCTGGGTCCCATCCTCACCAACCTCGGCCGGGTCAGCGAGTCGGTTCCCGAGGCGTTGAAGATGGGCCTCACGATCCCGTGGCCGGCGATGACCACCGCCGACGCGATCAAGGGCGACTACTTCAACCAGTTCACCACCCTCGACCTACGCGGTTCGGTCCTGGCGGACACATGGCTCGGCGGTCTCCCGCCTGCGCTGCAAGCCGGCGACCCGATCGAGGATCCACTGACCACTACCCAGGACCCTGACGATCCGAGCGGCGCCCTCCTCGGCGGTCTCGACGACCTGCTCGGAGGCCTCCTGCCCCTGCCGGAAGACGACGACTCGGACGCGAGCAGTTGCCTCCTCTCACTGCTAGGACTCTGCTGATGGTGCTCACACGCCTGATCACGTGGCAGCTGCGAATCTTCGGGGGCATCACCGCAGTCGCGCTCGGTCTCACCTTCTTCGAGTACGCCAAGGTGCCGTCGATGGTCGGCATCGGCGTGTACGACGTACACGTCGACTTCGCCGACGCGAGCGGGCTGTACCCGAGGGCACAGGTCACCTTCCATGGTGTCAAGGTCGGCAGAGTCGCCAAGCTCGAGGTGAGCGACGACGGCGCCGTAGCGACCCTTCGTATCAAGAACGGCGTCGACATCCCGTCGAGCGCGACTGCCGAGCTGCACAGCACGTCAGCGATCGGTGAGCAGTACGTCGACCTGGTGACTGATGACTCCGCGGCTCCCTACCTGGCTGACGGATCGAGGATCCCGCGCGAACGAGCTATCGCGATGCCGCAGATCACGCCGATGCTCAACTCACTCAACCGGTTGTTGGCATCCGTGCCGCGTGAGCAGACCCGGCGGGTGTTGAGCCAGGTGGGTGACGGGCTCGGCGGCAGGTCCGAAGACCTCAGAGGGATCATCGACTCATCCGGTCGGCTCGTCGCCGAGGCGCAGGCGAACATCCAAGCGACGACGTCGCTGATCGCCGCCCTCCAGCCGGTGCTGTCCACCCAGGAGGACCTCGCGACGAGGACGCTGGGCTACGCAAGGGCGTTGAACGACCTGACCGCGACACTTGCCGTCCATGACAGCGCCGACCTGCGGGCA
>DATILB010000203.1:0-1513 GCA_035477015.1 Nocardioidaceae bacterium
TGAGGCGGTGCCGGACTGGTCGGGCGGCACCAGGCTCGGCGAGACACTCAAGGCGTTCCTCGACCGTTGGGGCCAGCGCGGACTCGCGCGCGGCGCAGTCGTCGTGGTCTTCAGCGACGGCTGGGAGCGAGGGGACGCGGCCTCGTTGGCAACCCAGATGCAACGTCTTCGGAGGTTGGCTCACCGGGTGGTGTGGGTGAACCCGCACAAAGGGGCCGCCGGCTATCAGCCGGTGCAGCTGGGTATGGCAGCCGCGCTCCCGTACTGCGACGATTTCGTCGCCGGCCACTCACTGGCGGCGTTCGACGAGGTGATGAAGGTGATAGCCCGTGCGTGAGGTGCTCGATGAGCTGCTCGCCTGGTGGCGCGCCGGCGAGACGGTCGGCGTGGGCACGGTCGTCGCGACGTTCGAGTCCGCTCCCCGCCCGCCCGGCGCGTCCATGCTGGTCGGGCCGGACGGGACAGCGGTCGGGTCCGTGTCGGGTGGCTGCGTCGAGGGTGCGGTCTACGAGCTTGGTCAGGAGGTCATGGCGTCGGGGACCCCCGTTCTCCAGCGGTACGGCGTCAGCGACGAGTCCGCGTTCGAGGTCGGGCTCACCTGCGGCGGCATCATCGACGTGTACGTCGAGAAGGTGGACCGCACGACGTTCCCCGAGCTCGAGGCGATCGCAGAGGACATCGAGCAGGAGCGGCCGATCGCCGTTGCCACGCTCATCGAGCACCCGGACGGTGCGGGGGCCCGGATGATCGTCCGCGCCGATGGCGAGCGGATCGGTTCGCTCGGTAGCCAGCGCTTCGACGACGCTGTGGCGGACGATGCTCTCGGACAGCTGGCCAACGGGCAGAGCGGCGTCCTCGGCTACGGCCCCGACGGCGAGCGTCGTGGTGAAGGTGCACGGGTGTTCGTCTGGGCCTTCGCTCCGAAGCCGCGCATGTTCGTGTTCGGGGCGATCGACTTCGCCGCGGCGGTGGCCAGGGTTGGGTCGTTCCTCGGCTACCGGGTGACGGTGTGCGACGCGCGTCCGGTGTTCGCCACGCACTCGCGGTTCCCGTCCGCGGACGAGGTGGTCGTGGAGTGGCCGCACAAGTACCTCCGCAAGGAGGTCGACGCCGGACGTGTCGATGCGCGCAGCGTGCTCTGCGTGCTGACGCACGATCCGAAGTTCGACGTACCTCTGCTCGAGGTAGCGCTGTCCCTCCCCGACGTCGGCTATGTCGGCGCGATGGGATCACGGAAAACTCACGAGGACCGTCTGGCCCGACTGCGCGAGGCCGGGTTGACTGAGGAGCAGCTGGCGCGGCTGTCGAGCCCGATCGGCCTCGACCTGGGAGCGAGGACGCCGGAGGAGACGGCGGTCAGCATCGCCGCCGAGATCATCGCGTTGCGATGGGGCGGCAGGGGCCAGCGGCTCAGCGGGATCGACGGCAAGATCCACCACTGATCGCCCTGCAACGTCAACGCAACGTCCCTTGCCCTACTGATGGGTTGGGTGTCTGATCGGAACGGACGCAA
>DATILB010000204.1:0-3328 GCA_035477015.1 Nocardioidaceae bacterium
GCCGCGTCCCCTCGCTCCCAGCCGTCGCTGAAGACCACGACGACTGCGCCGCGCGCGAGTCCGCGCTGGCCCCAACGGTCGAGGAACGCCTTGAGTGTCTCGCCGAGCCTGGTGCCGCCCGACCAGTCCGGCACCGCCTCACCGGCGGCCGCCACTGCTCGGTCAGGGTCGCGCAGACGCATCGCCCTGGTCACGCGCGTCAGCCGGGTGCCGAGGGTGAACGTCTCGACCGGCCCCTTCGTGCTCACCCGGTGGGCCAGCCTCAGCAACGCATCGGCGTACGGGCTCATCGAGCCGGAGACATCAACGAGCAGAACGACCCGGCGCGGTCGCACCGACCGGTGCTGCCACGCGATGCTGACCGGCTCCCCCAGGCTGCTACGCATCCGACGCAGCGTGGCGCGACGGTCGACGCTGCCGCGGCGCCACGGTTGGTGCCGGTACGCCGTACGTGTGGGCAGGCGGGGGCGTAGCCCGGCGAAGAGAGCGGCAAGGCGTTCACGTTCGGCGTCCGAGAGGTCGGCGATGTCGCGGTGCCGCAGTACCTCGACGTCGCTTGCGACGGCCCGGGCTGCTGCGCTGGAGGTCTCGCCGGCACCCTCGGAGTCATCGAGGCTCGCCTGGACGACGCTCACTCGCGGGCGGCTGGTCGTCATGACCGGTGCGTCCCCGTGGAACCAGGCGTCGAAGACGCGGTCGTAGACGCGCAGGTCCTCCGGCCCGGCACACACCGCCGCACGGCCGGCCCAGTAGACAGCCTGCTCGTCGTCCAGCCCGACGACGGCGACCGCCTCGAGCAGCGTGCGTGATCGGTCGGCCGTGACCCGCAGACCGGCAGCGCGGAGAGCTCGAGCGAAGCCGAGCAGCAGCACGTCTGCGTCATGGCCCATGGACCTCAACTCGCGAGCATCCGCTCGAGCGAGGCGCGGACGCGGTCGGCGTCCTCGCGGTACTTCACCACAGCACCCAGCGTGGCCGCCGCGGACTCCACGTCGACGTGTGCGACGCCGAGCCGTTCGAGCGCGCGCGCCCAGTCGAGCGTCTCGGCCACACCCGGAGGCTTGATGAGATCCGCCTCCCGCAACCGGTGCACGAGCAGCACGACCTGGCGGGCGAGCGCTTCGGCCACCTCGGGAGCACGGGACCGCACGATCGCCACCTCACGGTCGAGGCCGGGGTGGTCGATCCAGTGGTAGAGGCAGCGGCGCTTCAGCGCGTCGTGGATGTCGCGGGTCCGGTTGGACGTCAGCACGACGACGGGCGGGTGCTCGGCGCGGATGGTGCCGAGCTCGGGGATCGAGACCTGGTACGTCGAGAGCACCTCCAGGAGGAACGCCTCGAACTCGTCGTCAGCCCGGTCGATCTCGTCGACCAGCAACACCGAGGGCGTGGTCCGCAGCGCCTGGAGGACCGGCCGCTCGAGCAGGAAGCGCTCGGCGAAGAGACCCCGCTCCACCTCCTCGAGGTCCTTCCCTCCCGTGCTCTCGACAGCTCGCAGGTGCAGGATCTGGCGCGGGAAGTCCCAGTCGTACAGCGCCTGGCTCGCGTCGATGCCCTCGTAGCACTGCAGCCGGATCAGCGGCGCGTCCAGTGCCTCCGCCAATGCCTCGGCCAACGCCGTCTTGCCCGTCCCGGGCTCCCCCTCGACGAGCAGCGGACGCTGCAACGAGAGCGCGAGGAAGCCGACCGTTGCCAGGTCGTCGTCGCACAGGTAGCCGGTGCTCTGCAGCCGCGCGGCCAGCTCCGCCGGAGAGCCGATCATGATGTCAGCCTACGGTGACCCCCGGTGGTCGAGCCGGCCGATCGCCCTCAGGGCGATCAACGCGTCGAGACCAACTGCACCCGTCGGTCTACCTAGCCACCGGCAGCTGTCAGTGGTCCAGGTTCCGCGGACGTCACCAGGGTTTCGACGCGTCGCTCGCCCAGGGGCTCGCGTCCGGCTCAACCACCGTTCGGTGCCAGGTCCTCGGGGCGGTCGAGGTCGCGGCCGGTGGCGAGGTCGTCGCACGGCACGTCGTGGACGGCGTGCGAGTCGAGGTAGGCGCGAGCGCCACGGTCTCCTTCTGCGCTGGCCATCACCCCCGCCCAGTGCTCGCGGCCGATCAGCACGGGGTGACCCGGCCGACCGGCGTACGTCGCACGGGCCAGCGCGTCCGGTCCGGCCAGCCCCAACATCCGGGCGACCACGTCGTCGTGCACGTCCGGCAGGTCGACCAGGAAGACCAGGGCTGCCTCAGCATCGAGCGCAGCCAGGCCGGCGACGAGCGAGCTGCCCATCCCCCCGGCCCACGCGTCGTTCACGACGACCGAGACGGCCTCGTCGTCGAGCCAGCCATGGATCCGCAGGATGTCCGTTGCCTGGTCGGCCGCGGCACCGAGTACGACGGTCACGGTCGCGCAGCCGCCTTCGAGCAGGGTGCCAATCGCACGGTCGAGGAAGGGCACACCGTCGTTGTCCGCGAGCAGTGCCTTGGGCACACCCATGCGACGCCCCTCGCCCGCGGCGAGCAGGAGTCCCGCGACCCTCAACGCCGAGGCGGGGCCGGCGGCCGTGTCAGCGGGACCCAGAGCGTGAAGCGGTCCGCCCGGAAGGTCGAGCGCGACACCTCGACGGCCAGGCTGCCGGAGAACGCTCGCCGGGCGATGCGCAGCACCGAGTCACCCTCGGTGATTCCCAGGGCCTCAGCCTCGTCGGCCTTGGCGACGGACGCGTCGACCGAGTCCTCACCCCAGGTGGGGAGCAGGTCGCGTCGCTGCAGCTCGGCGTACAGACTGACGGGGAGCGGCTGGTCCAGGAAGCCCGGGACAGTGTTCTCCGCGAGGTAGGCGTCCTCGATGCACATGGGCTGCCCGTCGGCGTAGCGAAGCCGCTGCCAGTGCACGACACGGTCGCCGACCTCGATCTCGAGTGCACGTGCCACACCTGGCCCGGCTTGCTCGTGTCGCGCCAACAGGGTGCGTGCATCGGGCTTCAGCCCACGCCGAGTCATCTCCTCGGTGAAGCTGGCCAGACGGATCTGGGTCTCGGCCAGGGCGCGCGCGACGAACGTGCCGCGTCCGGGGATCCGCTCGAGCAGTCCTTCGGAGACCAACGCGTCGAGTGCTTGGCGGACGGTCATCCGGGCAACACCGAACAGCTGCACCAGCTCGCGCTCAGAGGGAGCCGGAGCACCCGGCTCAGCACCGTCGATCAGGCCGCGGACGTACTCGCGGACCTGGACGTGCTTGTGTACGGCCTGGTGGCTCGGCGTTGGTGTGATCACATCACCCATCGATCCTGCCCCTCTCCCTTGGCCCGATACTAGACCCCCCAAGGGTCCGGGGTCCG
>DATILB010000205.1:0-7760 GCA_035477015.1 Nocardioidaceae bacterium
ATAGGTCGTGGCGCCCATCGCCAGCGCACCGACCCCCTTGATGAACTCGGGGTACGGGTTTGCGACGTCGTCACCGCCCGGCATCGACATGAGCCAGTCGAGATTGTCGTGCTCGTCGGCGATGAAGCCATCCAGGGAGGATGCCACGAGATACGTCGTCGTCATGCTTGGCATACTTCCAGCGACCACCGACAGTTCTGGGAGTCCACGTGAAGGTTGGCCTGACCGGCGGCGTCGCCTCCGGCAAGAGCACGGTCTCGGCGATCCTGCGCGAGCTCGGTGCCTTCGTCATCGACTCCGACCAGATCGCTCGTGAGGTCGTGGCGAAGGGCACCCCCGGGCTGGCGCAGATCGTCGAGGAGTTCGGCACGGAGATGCTGACGTCGGAGGGGGAGCTGGACCGGCCGCGGATGGCTGCGCTCGTCTTCAACGACGAGGCGGCCCGTCGCAGGCTCGAGGCGATCACCCATCCCCTCATCAACGACCTCGGACGTGCTCGAGAGGACGAGGCCCAGAAGACCGGCGCCCTCGTGGTCAACGACATGCCACTCATCGCCGAGATGGGCATCGCCGGCCTCTTCGATGCCGTGATCGTGGTCGACGTCTCCCTGGAGGAGGCGGTCCGGCGCATGGTCGAGGACCGCGGCTGGACGCGTGAGGACGCCGAGGCGCGGATCGCCTCCCAGGCGTCGCGGGAGGACCGGCGCGCCATTGCGACGTACGTGATCGACAACAGCGGCTCGCTGGAGGAGCTCCGGCAGCAGGTCGAGAGCGTCTACGCAGACCTTGTCAGCCGTTAACGGACGGACGCCCCTCGCGGGGGGTTGCGAAGGGCGCCCTGTCTGACTGCCGGCTTTGGGGGGTCAGGCAGCCATATCCGGATCCGCGATGGTGCGCAGCTTCTGCAGCGCCTCGCGTTCGAGTTGTCTTACCCGTTCTGCCGAGATTCCATGCTTCTGGCCGATATCCGCAAGTTTGTGCACTCGTCCGTCGACCAGGCCGTAGCGGGCCCGGATGATGTCCGCGGAGCGCTCGTCGAGCGCCTCGACCAGATGGCTGAGGCGATCGCGAGACTCGACATCGATGAACGTCGAGTCGGGACCGGGTGCGGTCTCCTGCGCGATCAGGTCGCCGAGGGAGGTGTCGCCGTCCTCGTCCACCGGGGTGTCCAGGCTGACGTGGTCACGCGCCCAGGTAAGCAGGTCGAGCACGCGGTCGACGTCCATCCCGAGCTCGTCGGCGATCTCGGCAGGCTCGGGCTCGTGGCCGAGCTGGCGCTCGAGGGTCCGCCGGGCGGACCCGATCTGGTTGATCTCCTCGACGACGTGCACCGGGAGCCGGACCACGCGCGCCTGCTGGGCGATACCGCGGGTGATCGCCTGACGCACCCACCAGGTGGCGTACGTCGAGAACTTGAAGCCCTTGGTGTAGTCGAACTTCTCGACCGCGCGGATCAGGCCGGTGTTGCCCTCCTGGACGAGGTCGAGCATCGGCATCTGGGAGCGGCCGTACTTGCGCGCGATCGACACGACCAGCCGGAGGTTGGCGGTGACGAACTGCTGCACGGCCTGCTGGCCCTGCTCGGCGAGCCACTCGAGCTCTTCCTGCGTCGCGGACTTCGGAGCCCCACCCTTGCGGCGGCCGATCCGGCCCTCCGCGAGGAGTTGCTCCGCAAGCAGCCCCGCCTCGATGGTCTTGGCGAGCTCTACTTCGGTGATTGCGTCGAGCAGCGGTGTGCGCGCGATCTCGTCGAGGTACATGCCTACGCTGTCGCGTCCCTCAGACTCGCGCCGGTGCGAACGAACCATGGCCACGTGTGTGCGCCCCTTCCCTGGTCGGAGCGGACGTACCCGTCGTCGCCCCGTGCTATTCCAAACGGTCGGTAGACCTTCGGAATTCCCGAACTGGTGTTCTACACAGATCGACGCATGGATGGGTCAAATAGTTGCCACCACAGGCACTTTTCAGGGAAGTCTCAGGTCCTCCGGGGAGGAGGTTGAGCCGCGACGCTCGCGAAGCGAGCGAGCGTGTCGAAACCAGAACACCCAGGTCAGAGCGATTTCAGGCGAGGCCGACCCGGTCCAGGATCCAGGCGTAGGAGAAGGCGCGGTCCCGCCAGGCGTTGTATCGACCACTGACCCCACCGTGGCCCGCTGACATCTCCGTCTTGAGCAGGAACTCGTCCGGGTTGGTGGCTGTCGCGCGCAGCTTGGCGACCCACTTGGCGGGCTCGGTGTAGAGCACCCGGGTGTCGTTCAGGGAGGTCTCGGCGAGGATCGGCGGGTAACGCTTGGCCTCGACGTTCTCGTACGGCGTGTACGACTTCATGTACGCGTAGACCTCGGGATTGTCGAGCGGATTGCCCCATTCCTCCCATTCGATGACGGTCAGCGGCAGGGAGGGGTCCAGGATCGTGTTCAGGGCGTCGACGAACGCCACGTCGGCGACGATTCCCGCGAACGCATCGGGCGCCAGGTTCGCCACCGCGCCCATCAGCAGGCCGCCGGCGCTGCCACCCTCCGCGACCAGCCGATCCGGGGAGGTCCAGCCCTCGTGTGCAAGGTGGTGCGCGCAAGCGACGAAGTCGGTGAAGGTGTTGCGCTTGTTGAGCATCTTGCCCTCGTCGTACCAGTGCCGACCCATCTCGCCACCGCCGCGGATGTGGGCGATGGCGAAACCCATCCCGCGGTCGAGGAGCGACAGCCGCGAGGTGGTGAAGTACGGGTCGATCGAGGTCTCGTACGAGCCGTAGCCGTAGATCACGAACGGCGTGCTCCCGTCGCGCGGGACACCCTTGGGTACGACGATCGACATCGGCACCTTCGTGCCGTCGGGCGCTGTCGCCCACTCCCGGAACTGCTCGTAACGATCACGGTCGAAGTCACCGAGGACCGGCGTCTCCTTGAGCAGCGTCAGCTCACGGCTGCGCACGTCGTAGTCGTAGACGCCGGACGGGGTGACCATCGTGGTGTAGCCGAGTCGCAGCGTCGGCTGGGTGAACTCCGGGTTGCCGCCGAGCCCGACGGTGTAGATCGGGTGCTCGAACTCCATCAGGTAGTCGTTGGTGATGCCGAGCCGGTCGAGCTCGAGCACCCGCAGCTGGGTCAGGCCGTCGCTGCGCTGGCTGATCACCACGTGGCCGGCGAAGGCATCGACATCTTCGATGCGCACGTCCGGATCGTGACGGATCAGCGGTATCCACTGCCGGTGGCTGGTGGAGTCGATGGCGGCCTCGGCGATCTCGAAGTTCTCGGCGCCGTCGTTGTGCAGCACGAGCAGCCGGTCCTCGCCGCCGATCACGGCATGCTCAACCCCGTACTCCACGCCCTGGCGGCGCGGGGCCACGACCCGGAACTCTCCGGTGGGGTCGTCGGCCTCGAGGATGCGGTACTCCGAGGTGACCTTCGAGCCAACCGCCAGGACGAGGTACTTGTCGCTGCGCGTCCGACCCATCGACACCCAGAAGCGCTCGTCGATCTCGTGGTGGACGAGCACGCCCGGCTCGCTGCTGCCCACCTCGTGGCGCCAGACCTTGTCCGTGCGCCAGGACGGGTCGACCGTGGAGTAGAAGAGGTGCTGGCCGGTCAGGTCCCAGGTCGCGCCGTACGACGTGTCGGGGATCTGGTCGGGCAAGAGCTCTCCGGTGCGCAGGTCCTTGATCTGCAGCAGGAACCGCTCGTCGCCGGTGGTGTCGGTGCTGAACGCCAACAAGTGGCCGTCGGGGCTGACCGAGCTGGCCCCCAGCGAGAAGAACTGATGCCCTTCGGCGAGCTCGTTGGAGTCGAGGATGATCTGCTCCCCGGGAACGTCGACGGCAGCGTCGAGCTTCGGCGGGGACCAGTCGTCCGGATACGAGATCGGCGCGCGGCAGCTGATGCCGTACTGCTTCCCCTCGATGGTGCGGCCGTAGTACCAGAAGTTGCCGATGCGCGTCGGGACCGACAGGTCGGTCTCCTTGGTGCGGCTCTTGATCTCCTGGAAGAGGGTCTCGCGGAGCTGCTCGAGGTGATCGGTGCGGGCCTTCGTGTAGGCGTTCTCGGCCTCGAGGTAGGCGATGGTCTCCGGCGACTCCTTGTCGCGCAGCCATTCGTACTCGTCGACGAACGTGTCGCCGTGGTGGACGCGCTCGTGGGGGACTCGTTTGGCCACCGGTGGTTGGACATCTGCCATGCGGTGAACCCTATGCCAGCGGCAGGCTCAGCCGAGCATGCCCCGGAAGTACTGCGCGAGCTCGGACGTGTAGTCCCTCGGACCGGTGACGTACGCCCGGATCCCGTCGACGGCCCAGGGTGCGACCTTGCCCTCGAGGAGCGGTCCACGAATCCCGGAGTGGAACTCGACGTACGAGCAGGCCCCGAACGACAGGACAACGCGGGCCACCACTCGCGTGTTGCCGCCGAACGCGTCCAGGTACGGGATCAGCAGCACCACCCACTCGTCGGCCGGGTCAGCACAGTCCACCGAGTCCTGGCCGTACGGCGGGCCGAGGAAGCGGTCTGCGGCAGCCGCGTCGACCTTGGTCGCATAGACGAGCCGAGCCGTCTCCCCATCGCGCTCATAGGCGCAGACGGTCATTCCCAGCCGCTCGCCGGAGACGCCCTCCCTGCCGACCATGGGCTGGGGCGGAGCCGACAGCTCCGCTTCACAAGCGTCGTCGGCCACCGGCGCGGCCTCGGCGCTCGCGAGAATCTGGGCTCGAAGCGTGGCGTCCTGCGTCGCCACGGTCACGCCGGCCCCGTCGACGACGATGGTCTGCTGTGTCCAGCCACCCCCGAGCTCCCGGGTCCCTTCGTCGATCGGAGCCCCCAGCCACACGTATGGCGCCGTCGGCGTGGGTGGGTGCGCTGGGTCGTAGGTGTGGCACACGTCAGTCATGTAGGTAGGCCGACCGACGTACGGGATGGGCGCGTTCTCCTCCGCAGTTGCGTTGGCATGCACGAACGCCCCGGCGCCACAGTCGAGGAGCCGCCCGGACTCGCGCCCGCCGTACTCGTCGACCATGGGCGCGCCGCCCCAGCCCCATTCCGGTGGGACGGAGACCTGGATGCCCTGCCACTGCTCGACCCGCCAGTCCGCCGGGATGGTCGTGATCGGCGGCACCTCGATCGGGGCGGGTGTGTCATCGCGGAGCAGCGCGACGCTGGCGGCGGCCACGACGCCGACCGCTGCCGCTGCCGCCAGGGGGACCTGCCACGACGACCGCTTTCGTGCCGTGGGTACGGCGACGGCGGTGTCCACCTCCTGCGCGTGCCGCTCCAGGCTCTCGCGGAACAGCTCCTCGTACTCGTCCATCACGCCTCCTTCCCCAGCTCTTCGCGGAGCGCGCTGAGCGCCCGGTGGATGTGACTGCGAACGGTTGCCTCCGCGACCTCGAGGATCCGAGCGATCTCGGCGTACTCCAGGTCCTCGTAGAAGCGGAGCACCACGGCCGCCCGCTGTTGTCGGGGGAGCGTTGCGCAGACCCGCCACACCGCATCGTTGGTCGCGAGCCGCTCTGCGTGGTCAGCCGACTGCCGCTCCGGCACCTCGCCGACCACGACTCGACGGCCGAACCGTCGCCACTGGCTCACGTGGGCGTTCGCAATCATCCGGCGCACGTACGCGTCAGGGTCTTGCGTACGCCGTACGCGCGCCCACTTCTCGCACGCTGCCGCGAGCGCCGACTGCACGGCTTCCTCGGCTGCGTCCTGCGACCCGGTCACGAGGTAGGCGAAGCGCATCAGCGCGGGCACGCGCGCAGCGACCCACTCGTCGAACTCCACGTCCGGGTGCGTCGCCACGATCACATCCATACCCCAACCCACGCCCGGAAGGGGCCGCGTGTTGCACCGAGTCGGGCAGAATCTCGAACGTGCCGTTCGTGGACCTCAACGCTGACCTCGGTGAAGGCGTGACCGACGACGAGGGTCTGGTCGCGATCGTCACGAGCGCGAACGTCGCGTGCGGCTACCACGCCGGCGACGAAGCGACCATGCGAGCGGTGTGCGCCTCGGCGGCCCGCCTCGGCGTCGCCGTCGGGGCGCAGGTGTCGTACGACGACCGCGAGGGCTTCGGCCGGCGCCGGATGGACGTGGCGTACGACGTGCTGCGCGACGCAGTCGCCGACCAGGTCGGTGTCCTGTCGGCGATCGCCCTCGAGGCCGGGACGCGCGTCAGCTACGTCAAACCGCACGGTGCCCTCTACAACCGGGTCGTCGAGGACGAGGAGCAGGCGCGTGCCGTGCTGGACGGGTCGGGCGAGCTGCCCGTGCTCGGCCTGCCTGGCGCGTTGATCCTGACGCTCGGCAGGGCGCACTTCCTCGAGGGCTTCCCGGACCGCGGCTACACGCCCGAGGGGCGTCTGGTCCCGCGCGGCGAGCCGGACGCACTGGTGGAGGACATCGGCACGATCTCGGCCAACGCCGTACGCCTGGCTGCGACGGTGGACTCGGTCTGCGTGCACGGCGACTCCGCGAGCGCGGTGCAGGCCGCGGCGGCGTGCCGACGAGCGCTGGAGCAGGCGGGCTACACGCTGCGGAGCTTCACGTGAGGCTGCTGCCGTACGGGCCCCACGCGGTCCTGGTCGAGGTGGACTCGACCGAGGAGGCGATGGCGCTGTACGAGGCTGCCATCGCCTCGGGAGTGGACGCGCGTGAGATCGTCCCCGGCGCCCGAACCGTGCTGTTCGACGGCATCGGTCCGAACTTCGTGATCCCCGAACCGAACGAGTCGAGCGAGCGCGCCCCGCGGCATGTGGACATCCCAACGGTGTACGACGGGCCCGATCTGGAGGACGCGGCAGCACTGGTGGGTCTCACCCCAGCCGAGCTCGTCGGGCGGCACACCTCGACCACCTTCACGGTGGCTTTCTGCGGCTTCGCACCAGGCTTCGCCTACTGCACCGGCTTCGGCCTGAGCGTGCCACGCCTCGAGTCACCCCGCCCCCGGGTGGAGCCTGGGTCGGTCGGGCTGGCGGGGGAGTTCACGGGGATTTACCCCACTGCGTCCCCTGGTGGGTGGCGACTGATCGGCCGGACGGACGTTCTGCTGTGGGATCCGGAGCGTGTCGATCCGGCTTTGCTGAGCCCGGGAACTACCGTCAGGTTCGTCGCATCGGGCGCCTCAGGTGACCCATTTGGGTGATTGTCGTTCTATGCGCGGATATACAACGATCAATGGCAAGGCCTCGACCGGGCGGGGTGGGATCGAAAAAGGGGTAGATATGAAGAAGTTCTTGATCGCAGGGGCTTTCGCCATGGTGGCCACGTTTGCGACGCCACTGGCGGCCCAGGCCGGCGAGCTGGGTACGTGCGACGCGGGGGACCAAGCCCAGGAGACGCTGGACGTCGCGGCTTGGCAGAAGAAGGACCGTAACGCCAACGGCTGGGTCTGCGTGAAGACGCGTTTGGGCAAGGACGGCCTGCCCGCCGGTTGGCGGATGTACGACGACACCATCTGATCGCTCACTGCGGATCCTGGACGGCGGATTACTGACGACCGTCCAGGACCGCGGTCGCGCCAGCCTCGCGAACTTGGGGGTTCCAAGGGCTGGCGCCATGGACGAGCCATCGGCTGCGCTGGCCAATCGCTTGGTCGGCAATGCGACTGACGCTGCCGTCCTCGAGACCACACTCGCTGGCGTGAGCATGAGTGTTTCCTCGGCACTGACGATCGCGGTGGCTGGTGCGCCCTGCGACGTCATGGTGAACGAACACGCCGTCGCTTGGGGCGAAGCCGTGACCGTGCCCGCAGGCGCGCGCGTCGTCGTCGGCCCGGCCCGC
>DATILB010000206.1:0-6794 GCA_035477015.1 Nocardioidaceae bacterium
CCGATCAGTCGAAGCTGATGCGGATCCGGTTGAGCACGAAGCCGTCATCGTCGGTGCGGTCGGACATGCCGAACGTGCTGACCGCCTCGACGTCGGCCGAGTCGAAGTCGAACATGGCGGCGATCAGGTCACCGATCGAGCCCGCGTTCAGGTCCGCGTAGATCACGCCGCTCGCCTTCTCGGCGTCGGGGACGGCGGACCGGAAACGGTCGGTCTCACCGAGGGTGCCGACCTTCAACAGCTTCTCGGCGTATGCGCGGTCGAAGCCGACCGCAGCCTGGCCGTCGTTGCTGGCGAACTCCACAGCAGCGCCGTCGCGACCGAGCCGGTCCAGGAGCTTCGCGAGGATCCGCTCGAGCTCGGCTGGGTCACCGGACAGGCGAGCACCGATCGGGGTGCCGGCCAGCTGCGGTCCGTCGAGGTTGACGGTGTCGGGGCCGGCCGAGGGGTCCACGGCTACCGACACGGCCGAGCCGAGCAGGGTCTGGGCCTCCTCGACGGTGATGCCGAGGTCACGGGTCATGTCCTCTGCGATCGAAATGTCGCCCTCCTCAACGCCGAACATCTCGTCGATCGTGTCAAGGTAGCTCGCCAGCCAGCCGGGCTCGAACGCGAAGCCGATCGCGGCGCCGGTGTCTGCGGGGAGCTGCCCGACGGTGTTCCCCTCCCCGTGGGTCAGGCCGAGAGGTACCGGCGGTAGGTAGAAGAAGAGCGAAGCTCCGTGCCGAAGTCCCTTGCTCGCGAGGCTCGCCTCGAGGCCACCGCCCTCGAACCGGACGACACCGGCGAAGCCCTCGAAGTCCGCGTAGCGGGCCTCCAGGACCTCGACATAGGGGTCGAGGGACCCGTTCCCATCGTCGGGTGCGGAGTCCCCCGGGAGCGCGCGCACCTCGCCGCCGCCATAGCCGGCCATCTCCAGGCTCCAGACGAGCGGGCCCCGCTTCGCGAGGTATGCCGTGACGATGCCGGGGTCGCCCGCTCGACTCATCCACGCCTGGTAGTTCGCGTCCTCCGAGAGCGGCTCACGCTCGGCGTCGGCCGCGATGTCATCGGCGATCCTCTGGCTCGAGGCGATCACGGCGTACTCGCCGACGTACGCTGTGCCAGGCGTGTCGTCGGTGCACTTTCCGAGCGCAGCGTAGGCCCTCTCCGATGCGGCCCGGTCGGTCACCTGGAGGACGTAGAACGACTCGAAGGAGTCTCCTGCCTCTATGAAGGCCATGGCCGCACGCTCGCCCAGCCAGGGTTCGATGTCGTCCGCGTAGGTGATGCCCTCGCACTCGCGAAGGAAGCCGCGATAGACCCATTCGCGGAGGTCGTCCCGGTCACCGATGTCCTTGGCCGCGGACGGGATCCGTCGCAGCGTGCGCAGCGCCTCGAGCTTCTGCCCTGTCGCCGGATCAAGGTCGATGGCGAGGTAGCCCAACGTGTCTGCCGGCATGGCGGAGTCGGGACGAGGTCCCCCACCGCCGGCGAGCAGGTTGAAGCCCCACACGCCCGCGCCCACGACAGCGACGACTGCCGCCGCGCTGGCAACCAAGGCGACGACCTTGCGCGGCAACGGTCGCCTCGCAGCCGGCGCAGGCTCACCCTGGGTGAGGTACTCAGGCTCGAAGCTGCTCATGACGCGCCCCCGCGCTCTCGGTCAGTCCGTGGAAAGCCGTAGGACCAGGTGGCCCGTGTCGCCCTCGAGCCAGCCACTCACACCGAACGCGCCGAGCGGCCGGACGTTCTCCACGAACTCCTTGTCGCCGTCCGTCATGCTCCCTGCGAAGCGGACGAGCCAGTCATCCGCCGCGTTGAAGTCGACGAAGAACGCGAAGCGTGCCTTCTCCGCCTCGGGGACGGCGTCCCGGAAGGTCTCGTCCGAACCCAGGTCACCACCGGCGAGGAGCTGGTCGAGGTAGGCCTCGTCGAAGCCCACCGCAACCTTGCCGTCGGCACCCTTGATCTTGAGGAAGTCACCGTTGGGTTCCCCGGCTGCGCGGAGCAGCGCGGCGGCGATGCGGCGCACCTCGGCCTCGTCACTCTCGACCCGGAGGCCGGCCTTGACGCTGCTGAGGTCCTCTGAATTCACCATCGCGTCGAAGTCGGTCGAACCGTCGAGGGCGATGACGCTGTCGCTGCCGAAGATCTTCTCGAGGTCCTCGGGGAGCTTCAGGCCGGTCGCGGACTCGGCCTCTTGGAGCATCCCTTCGTACATGCCCGGCCCGAAGGCACCCTCGATCTGGGCAGCGAAGTCGTCGGTCCAGCCCTCGGGGAGGGAGAAGCCGAGTGCGGCGATCGTCGAGGCCGGCAGGTCGGCGATGGACGTCGAGCCCGCGCCCATGCTGGGGAGCCCGGCCCCGGCGACGGCAAGCTCGACGCCGCCACCGTCAAAGCGGATCGTGCCAGCCGCGCCCTTGAAGTCGGAGAGTGCCTTGTTGAGCTGCTCGCTCTGGTCGGGTACGCCGGCCGCCCCCATCATCCCGCCGAGGAAGGAGTCGGCCAGCGCCTTGGGGCCCTCGGCAGAAACGTAGAAGGTGGCGACCCCGAGCTCGCCGACGCTCTCCAGGGCGTCTTTGAACCTCGCGTCCTCGGAGAGCGGTGCCTTGGTCGCGGCAGCCTTCGCCGCCTCGGCCGTCTCGTCGTCCGGAGCCACGAGGGCGTACCCGTCGAGGAAGGCCAACCCGTGCTCCTCGCCAGGAGCACAAGCCTCGAAGATCCGGTCGATGCCCGCCTCAGCCTTGCCCTCGTCGGTCACCTGAATGGCGATGACCGGCATCGGGACGCCGTCCCCGGGCAGCAGGGCGACGCCGAGCTTGTCGCCCAGCCACGGCTCGACGGCGGCGTCGTAGTCGAGGTCCTTGCACGTTCCGTCCTTGACCAGACGCTCGACGACGAAGCGCCGTACGTCGTCGCGTGCATCCAGCCCGAGCACGGCGTCCAGCGCCGGGAACTTCTTGAGCGTTTTGATGGCCTCGATCTTCTGGCCGGCTGACGGGTCGATGTCGACTGCGGCGTACAGCAGGGCCGTGTCCGGAAGAACGGACGCAGCACCCGGGCCACCGCCGAGGAACTGAGCCACGCCCCAGGCGCCAATGCCGATAGCGCCCGCCGCAACGACACCGACCCCCGCGAGGACGACGACCTTCGTGCGGCCTGCCTTGGCGGGCGCGGGCTCCGGCGTGCCTTGGGTCAGAAACTCCGGCTCTCCGGTGGGCTCGAACGGGGTGTTGCTGGACACGTGGGTCCCCCTCTTGCTGGTGATGCGTGCGGACAACGGTAACCGGCCGACCAGGCTCGGCGGCATGGAACGACGGTGCGGGTCAGTCGGTGCGGCTCACCAGGGCGATGAGGTTTCCGATCAGCGCGGGGATCGGCCAGGCGAGGTACGTGGCCGCGCCGGTGACGTCGATGGGTCCATCCGCCGAGGTGCCGATGGGAGCCGTCTGCAGGAAGGAGGTCGGGTCTGTGGGACCCAGCAGGGTGCCCGTCCAGCGCATCACCACGGCGGCCAGCGCACACCCGGCCATCAGCAGGACCAGGGTGGCGAGAGGGTCGCGGCGCCGCCACAGGCCGAGGGCAAGACCTGCGCTCAGCCCGGCGGCACCGCCGATGGCGGCGTACCAGCCGTCCATCCCGAAGATCGCGCCGTACTGGATCATGTCTCGAGCGACGGCCCCGTCGAAGTGGATGAGCTGGGCCGGAGTCACGACCGCAGCCCAGATCGCGCCGCAGGCGACGCTGAGGACGAGCAGGGAGCCCACGATCGTCACCACGTCCATCAGCAGGGGCGCCGGGTCGTAGTCGAGGGGCTCCTCGTCGATGTACGGCGGAGGCCACGAGGGGTCGATGGGACCGCTGTACGCCGGAGGCGGGTAACTGGGTGGGTGTTCCGTCACGAGCCGCTCAGGCAGTTCGGGCCCAACAGAGTCTTGAGGTCGGCGTACAGCGCCGGGCTGGGGGTCACCCTCAGCTGGTCGGGCATCTTCAGCACGATCGTCTTGTCCCTGCTCATCAACCGCAACCGTACTTCGGTCACCCCAGGATGCGTGCCCAGGATGTCCTTGAACTGGGTGACGACCGGCGGCGTACAGCGGGTCTGTGGCAGGGAGACCACGACCGGGCCGGAGGGCCCCTGGTTGAGGTCGGGTGCCGTGACCTCCTGGCCGTGTAGCTCGGGCACGTCCTTGGAGCGCGAGAGTCGGCCCTTCACCGTGACGATCGCGTCGTCGACGAGCAGGGTGCTGGCCAGCTGGTAGGCGCTGGGGAAGAGCAGCACGTCGATCGCACCCTCGAGGTCCTCGACGGTGACCATCGCCCAGGCGTCGCCGCGCTTGGTGATCTTGCGCTGCACTGCGGTGATCAGCCCGGAGATCGTGACGGTGGCTCCGTCGGGGCGCTCCTCGTCGACCAGCAGCTGACCGATGGTGCAGTCGCCCTGGCCGGCCAGGAGGTGCTCGAGGCCGAGCAGCGGGTGGTCGGACACGTAGAGACCGAGCATGTCGCGCTCATGGCCGAGGAGCGTCTGCTTGTCCCACTCGGGGATGTCGGGGATCTGGACGCTGACCCCCCAGTGCGCACCATTGGCGACTTCGCCGTCCATCGAGCCGAACAAGGAGTCCTGTCCGATCGCTTCGTTCTTCTTGATCTCGACGTACTGGTCGACCGCCTGCTCGTGGATCGCCACCAGCGCCCGACGGCCATGGCCCAGCGAGTCGAAGGACCCGGCCTTGACCAGGGACTCGATGACCCGCTTGTTGCAGACGATCTGCGGGACCTTGTCCATGAAGTCGCCGAAGTCGGTGTAGCGCCCCTGCTCGCGCCGAGCCTCCACCACCGCGTCGACGACGTTGTGGCCGACATTGCGGATCGCCGTGAGCCCGAAGCGGATATCGGTGCCGACTGGCGTGAAGTTCGAGTCGGACTCGTTGACGTCGGGCGGGAGGACCTGGATCTTCATGCGGCGACACTCGTTGAGGTAGATCGCCATCTTGTCCTTGTCGTCCTTCACGGACGTCAGCAGCGCGGCCATGTACTCCTGCTGAAAGTGCGCCTTCAGGTAGGCGGTCCAGTAGGAGATGAGTCCGTACGCCGCTGTGTGGGCCTTGTTGAAGGCGTAGTCGGAGAACGGCACGAGCACGTCCCACAGCGCCTTGATCGCGTAGTCGGAGTAGCCGTTGGCCCTCATGCCCTCGGAGAACGGCACGAACTCCGCGTCGAGGATCTCCTTCTTCTTCTTGCCCATCGCCCGCCGTAGCAGGTCCGCCTGGCCCAGGGAGTAGCCGGCGAGCTTCCTCGCCACCTCCATGACCTGCTCCTGGTAGACGATCAAGCCGTACGTCGCACCGAGGATGTCCTTGAGCGGCTCCGCGAGCTCAGGGTGGATCGGCTTGCTCTCCTGCAGGCCGTTCTTGCGCTTGGCGTAGTTGGTGTGGCTGTCCACGCCCATCGGGCCGGGGCGGTACAGCGCCAGAACAGCCGAGATGTCCTCGAAGTTGTCCGGCCTCATCAGTCGCAGCAGGCTGCGCATCGGACCGCCGTCGAGCTGGAAGACACCAAGCGTGTCACCCCGGCCAAGCAGGTCGTAGCTGGCCCTGTCGTCGAGGGCGAGGTCCTCGAGGACGAGCTTCTCGTTGCGGTTCGACTCGATGTTGCTCAGCGTGTCATCGAGGACGGTGAGGTTGCGCAACCCCAGGAAGTCCATCTTGACCAGGCCGAGCTTCTCGCACGTCGGGTAGTCGAACTGCGTGATGATCGCGCCGTCGGACTCCCGCTTCATGACCGGGATGACGTTCTGGATGGGCTCGCTCGACATGATGACGCCGGCGGCGTGGACACCCCACTGGCGCTTCAGGCCCTCGATGCCGATCGCGGTGTCGACCACCGTCTTCACGTCCGGCTCGGCCTCGTAGAGCGCGCGGAACTCGCCGCCCTCGCCGAAGCGGTCGTGGGTCGAGTCGAAGATCTTCTTGAGCGGGATGTCCTTGCCCATCACAGCGGCCGGCATCGCCTTGGTGATTCGGTCCCCCATCGCGAACGGGTAGCCGAGGATGCGGGAGGAGTCCTTGACCGCCTGCTTCGCCTTGATGGTGCCGTAGGTGACGATCATCGAGACCCGGTCGCTGCCGTACTTCTCGGTGACGTAGCGGATGACCTCGCCGCGCCGACGCTCGTCGAAGTCGATGTCGAAGTCGGGCATCGAGACGCGGTCGGGGTTGAGGAACCGCTCGAAGATCAGACCGTGCACGAGCGGGTCGAGATCAGTGATGCGCATGGCGTACGCCGCCATCGAGCCTGCTCCGGAGCCGCGGCCCGGGCCGACCCGGATGCCGTTGTCCTTCGCCCAGTTGATGAAGTCCGCCACGACCAGGAAGTAGCTCGAGAAGCCCATCTGCGTGATGACGCCGATCTCGAAGTCGGCCTGCTTGCGGACGTGGTCGGGGATGCCCGCGGGGTAGCGGAAGTGCAGCCCCTTCTCGACCTCCTTGGTGAACCAGGAGTCCTCGGTCTCCGCGTCGGGGACCGGGTAGTTCGGCATGTAGTTCGCCTTCTCGTCGAACTCCACGTTGCAGCGTTCGGCGATCAGCAGGGTGTTGTCACAGGCCTCGGGCAGACCGAACTGCTCGGCCCACAGGCGACGCATCTCCTCGGCCGACTTGATGTAGTAGCCGGTGCCCTCGAACTTGAAGCGCTTGGGGTCGCTCATCGTGCTGCCGGAGTTGATGCACAGCAGGTGCTCCTGCGACGGGGCGTCCTCCTCACGCGTGTAGTGGGAGTCGTTGGTCGCGACGAGCGGGAGGCCGAGGTCC
>DATILB010000207.1:0-10350 GCA_035477015.1 Nocardioidaceae bacterium
CGCGCCCGCCCGCGGGGACGGCTGCATGGAAGGCCGGCCGGTCCTCGCCGAAGATGTAGTCCTTCTGCGGAATCAAGGCATCCGGCCAGCGGCCAGCCGCACTCTCGCCATCGGTGCGGGTATCGATCGTCTCGTTGGAGAGGACTTCGTAGTAGGCCTCTCGGTAGAAAGTAACGTTCGACGTGGCGAGCAATGGACCGTCCGGAGCCACCTGCGGCGGGGCCGCGAGGTCGACGACGAGGTTGCTGATCTGCGTGTCGGGCTCGATCACGAGCTGCACCGACTCGAACTCGTTGCGTGCCGCTTGCACCGAGGCGGTGGTCGATCCCGGCGGGACGGGGAGCTCGGGACGCACTGTGACGGTCGGGCCGACCACGGTCACCGCATCAACCGCGGCCGCGGGGGACGCGAGGCCAGTGACGCCAGCCAGTGCCGAGCTAGGTATGAGGACGCCAGCGACGGCAGCAGACAGCCGACGACGACCATGGGTGCGAATGGACATGTATTGCCCTACCTCGTCACGCTGGCGCCACAACGACGCCGACGAGCCCCGGGCCGGTGTGCGCGCCGATCACGGCACCGACCTCGTGGAACAGGATCTCCCGGCCGCCGAGGTTCGCCTCCAGGCGAGTGCGGAGTGTCTCGGCGAGAGTCTCGGCCCGCTCTGCGTTGGCGAGGTGGGCCACAGCGACGTTCACCGGTAGCTCGCCGGCGGCAGCCGTCGCCAAGTCGGCCAGACGCGCAAGAGCCTTCCCGGCTGTCCGTACCTTCTCGATGTTGGCGATTCGGCCGTCGACCATCTGAAGGAGCGGCTTGACGGCGAGAGCGGTGCCGAGGAGAGCTGACGCAGCACCGATCCGACCGCCGCGCCTCAGGTAGTCGAGCGTGTCGACGTAGAACAGCGACGTCGAGCCTGCTGCGCTCAGGCGGGCGGCGCTCGCAGCGTGCTCGGCGTCGGAGCCGGCGGCAAGCTCCTCGGCCGCGGCGAGGACGGCGTACCCGGTGGCGATGCCGACGTGCCGGCTGTCGACCAGGACGACAGGAACCTTGGACTGCTTGGCCGCCAGCACGGCGGACTCGAACGTCGCACTCATCTCGGCAGACAGGTGGACCGACACGATCTCCTTCGCGCCCGCCTTGGCAGCGGCGCGGTACGCCTCGAGCATCGAGGCCGGCGTCGCGCGTGAGGTGCTGACCGGCACCCACTCTTTGAGCGCTTTGGCGATGAAGGCCGGGGTGGCCTCATCGTCGACACCCTCGTCGTAGGCCTTGCCGCCCACGATCACCTGCAGCGGCACGACGACGATGCCGTGCTTCTCGACCAGCTCCTCAGGGAGCGAGGCGGTCGAGTCCGTGACTAGGGCGACCTTGGGCTTGCGGGGCATGGCCGAAGGTTACCCAGCGACGATGTTGACCAGGGACGGCTCGCGGACGATGACCTTGCGAACGGTCTTGCCCTCCAGCGCCCGCACGATGTTCTCGTCGGCCATCGCAGCCGCTTCCAGGTCCGTGGCCGAGATCGACGGGGAGACCTGCAGCTTGGCGCGCAGCTTGCCTTGGACCTGGACGATCGCCGTGACCTCGTCCTCGACCAGCAGGGCCTCGTCGACCGCGGGCCAACCGGCCTTCGCCACGGTGGCCGGGTGACCGATCCGGTCCCACATCTCCTCCGCGGTGTACGGCGCCACGAGGGACAGCAGGATCGCAACAGCCTCAGTGGCCTCTCGGACCGCCGGGTCAGCAGGACCGCAGCCGCTGTCGACCGCCTTGCGGGTGGCGTTCACCAGCTCCATGATCTTGGCGACCATCACGTTGAACCGGTGCGACTCGACCAGCTGGGCCGCCTCGTGCACCGTCTTGTGCGTCATCTTGCGCAGGGCGACATCTCCGTCGGCGGGAGAAGCCCCCGGTTCGGAGGCGACGTCGCCCGACAGCCGCCAGGCACGCTGCAGGAACTTGAGCGACCCCTGGGGCGACAGGTCTGCCCAGTCGATGTCGTCCTCCGGCGGACCGGCGAACACCATGGTCAGCCGGACTGCGTCGACGCCGTACAGGTCGATCATCTCGCCCAGGTTCACGCCGTTGCCGAGCGACTTGCTCATGGCCTTGCCCTGGTTGATGACCTGTCCCTGGTTCAGCAGCGCCGTGAAGGGCTCGACGAAGTCGATCATCCCCATGTCGTGCAGGACCTTGGTGAAGAACCGGCTGTAGAGCAGGTGCAGGATCGCGTGCTCGACGCCGCCGACATATTGATGAGCGGGCATCCAGTTGCGTACGGCGTCGGGGTCGAAAGGACCGTCGGTGAAGTCGGGCGAGCAGTAGCGCAGGAAGTACCACGAGGAGTCGACGAACGTGTCCATCGTGTCGGAGTCACGCTTCGCGGGACCGCCACAGGACGGGCAGTCGACGTTGACCCACTCCTCCGCCGCCGCCAGGGGCGAGGTGCCCTTGGGCTTCAGGTCGGCGCCCTTGATGTTCTCCGGGAGTACGACGGGCAGCTGGTCGTCCGGAACGGCGACCTCTCCGCAGTCGGGACAGTGCACGATCGGGATGGGGCAGCCCCAGAACCGTTGACGCGACAGCAGCCAGTCACGCAGCCGGAAGTTGACGGTGCCGTTGCCCAGGCCCTTGCTCTCCAGCCACGCGATGATCGTGGACTTGGCCTCGGGGATGTCCATGCCGTTGAGCGACACCTCGTCGTTCGCCGAGTTGATCGCGCGGCCGGTGCCGACGTACGCGTCTCCCTCGAAGTCGGCGGGAGGCTCGACGGTCCGAACGATCGGCAGGTCGAAGGCCTTCGCGTAGTCCCAGTCGCGCTGGTCCTGCGCAGGAACCGCCATGATCGCTCCGGTGCCGTAGTCGGCCAGCACGTAGTCAGCGGCGTACACGGGGATCTGCTCGCCGTTGACGGGGTTGGTCGCGTGGACGCCCAGGAAGACACCGGTCTTCGGGCGCTCGGTCGACAGCCGGTCGATGTCGGAAGACTTGCGCACCTCTGCGAGGTAGGACTCGAACGCCGGACGCTGCTCATCCGTCACGATCTCGGCGGCCAGCTTCGCGTCAGCAGCGACGACGAAGAAGGTCGCACCGAACAACGTGTCGGGGCGCGTGGTGAACACCGTGACCGGGCCGTGGCCCTCGACCTCGAAGACGACGTGCGCACCCTCGGACCGACCGATCCAGTTGCGCTGCATCGCCAGGACCCGGTCAGGCCACTTGCCCTCGAGCTGAGCCATGTCGTCGAGCAGCCGCTGGGCGTACTCGGTCACCTTGAAGTACCACTGGGACAGCTCGCGCTTGGTGACCTCGGCGCCGCAGCGCTCGCACTGGCCCTGCACGACCTGCTCGTTGGCCAGCACCGTCTGGTCGTTGGGGCACCAGTTGACCGGGCTGAACTTGCGGTAGGCCAGCCCGCGCTCGCGGAAGCGCAGGAACAGCCATTGCGTCCACCGGTAGTACTCCGGGTCCGACGTGTGCAGGCGACGCGACCAGTCGAAGGAGATGCCGTAGCGCTTGAAGGACTCGGCCTGGGTCTCGATGTTGGCGTAGGTGTACGTCGCCGGGTGCTCGTCGAGCTTGATCGCGGCGTTCTCGGCCGGCAACCCGAACGAGTCCCACCCGATCGGGTTGAGCACGTCGTACCCCTGCTGCCACCAGAAGCGGGCGATCACGTCGTGCAGCGCCATCACCTCGGCGTGGCCCATGTGCAGGTCGCCGCTCGGGTAGGGGAACATCGTGAGGGCGTAGCGACGCTCCTTCGAGCCGTCGTCCGCCGCCTGGAAGGGGTTCAGCTCCTCCCAGACCTTGCGCCACTTGTCCTGCGTGGCGACGACGTCGTACGTCTCGCGTTCTTCCCGCTGCTCGCTCATCGTCTTCCCTTGTTGTCGAAACCTGGATCCGCCCATAAAAAAACCCCTCGGGCAGAGGGGTAGCCGCGCCGTCTTGCGATCAGCGCGGCTGGCTAAGAAGCAGGCTCATCCGCATAGGCCAAGCGTACCAAGACGGATCAGGCACCCTCGAAGTGCCGGTTGAGCTCGACGAGCGAGGCCTGCAGCGCCTCGTAGCCGCTGTCGCCCAGGAGGTCGCGCCACTCGCGCTCGACCTCGTAAACGATCTTCTCCAGCACCGACCAGGCGTCCCGACCCCTTGCCGTGAGGTGGACGACGCGGGTACGCCGGTCGTTCGGGTCCGGGTCGCGCCGGAGGTAGCCGGCCATCTCGAGCTGACCCAGGAGATGGTTCATCGCCTGCTTCGAGGCATCGGCTCGGATGGCCAGCATCCCCGGGCGAAATCCCTCCGGACCGGGCCACGCGAACACCGCGAGGTGGCCCGCCTGCAGGTCGGTGAACCCTGCCTCGTGCAGCCCGGCGATTATGCGCCGGCGCACGGCAACAGCAGGTCGGCGCACCAGCGCACCGATGGGCGGCAGCCCGCCGTTCGACACATGACCCCCCGGGTTGAGAACGTTCCTCGTATTTTGGCCCGATTCCGACCCCATTGGGAGCCCCCAGTCTCGATTTGGGTGCTAGGTAGGGTCAGATGACTGTCCCGAGCGAGGAGTGACATGACCTGGTTGGTGACCGGCGGCGCCGGCTACATCGGAGCGCACGTCGTGCGAGCCTTCCTGGACGAGGGACTGCCCGTAGCCGTGATCGACGACCTGTCGAGCGGGCACGCCGAGTTCGTCCCGGACGGGGTGCCGTTCATCGAGGGCACCATCCTCGACGAGGACCTTGTCGCCCAGACCCTCGCAGACCAGGGCGTCACGGGGGTCGTGCACGTCGCCGGGTTCAAGTACGCCGGAGTGTCCGTACAACGCCCGCTCCATACCTACGAGCAGAACGTCGTGGCCATGGTCACCCTGCTGAGGGCGATGGAGCGCAACGGCATCGACAAGTGCGTCTTCTCGTCGAGCGCTGCGACCTTCGGTACGCCCGACACCGAGCTGGTCACCGAGACCAATGCGACCAACCCTGAGTCGCCGTACGGCGAGAGCAAGCTCATCGGCGAATGGCTGCTCCGCGACCAGGAGACGGCTGTCGGCCTGCGGCACACCTCGCTGCGCTACTTCAACGTGGTCGGTTCCGGCTCGGACGACGTGTACGACACCAGCCCACACAACCTCTTCCCGCTCGTGATCGAAGCACTCATCGAGGGCCGCACCCCGCGCGTAAACGGCGAGGACTATCCCACCCCTGACGGCACCTGCGTGCGCGACTACGTCCACGTCGCCGACCTCGCTGTGTCTCATGTGGCCGCAGCGAAGGCCCTCGCGGAGGGACGGCCGCTCGAGCCGGTCTACAACCTCGGCAGCGGCGATGGCCTGTCGGTGAAGCAGATCATGGAGGCGATGGCCCGAGTCACTGGCATCGACTTCAAGCCCGAGGTCGGACCCCGCCGCCCTGGCGATCCCGCCCGGATCGTGGCGACGGGCGAGCTCGCGGCACGCGACCTGGACTGGAAGATGCGCCACTCCGTCGACGAGATGGTGTCGAGCGCCTGGCACGCACGGAAGGCACACTGATGAGCGTTCTGGATCTGTTCCGACTCGATGGTCGGGTCGCGGTTGTCACCGGCGCATCGTCCGGACTGGGCGTAGCGTTCGCGCAGGCTCTCGCCGAGGCCGGAGCTGATGTCGCCCTCGGCGCCCGGCGTGTGGAGCGGCTGTCGGACACGGCCCGGCTCGTCGAGGCCGCTGGCCGCCGGGCACTCCCCGTCGCCACGGACGTGTCCTCGCCCGAGGACTGCCGCGCCTTGGTGGATGCAGCGATGGCGGAGTTCGGACGCGTCGACATCCTCGTGAACAACGCCGGGATCGGGACCGCCGTACCCGCGACCAAGGAGAGCACTGAGCAGTTCCGCGAGGTCATCGACCTCAACCTCAACGGGTGCTACTGGATGGCACAGGCCTGCGGCCGCGTGATGAAGCCGGGCAGCAGCATCATCAACATCTCCTCAGTGCTCGGTCTGACGACCGCGGCGCTGCCGCAGGCGGCGTACGCCGCGTCGAAGGCCGGCCTGATCGGTCTGACCCGCGACCTCGCCCAGCAGTGGACGGGCCGCAAGGGCATCCGGGTCAACGCGCTCGCACCGGGCTTCTTCGCGACGGAGATGACCGATCAGTACCCGGACGGCTACCTCGACCAGATGATGATGCGCGTCCCGGTCGGACGGAAGGGCGACCCCATGGAGCTCGCCGCAGCCTTGGTGTTCCTGGCCTCGCCGGCGGGCGGCTACGTGACCGGGCAGACCTTCGCCGTCGACGGAGGCATGACGATCACCTGACGGTCAGGAGGGGGGCCAGGAAGCGCTCGACCATCCTTCGCTCTTCGTCCTCGTCCGTGCCGGGTACGGCGAGGAAGGACACGATCGCCCGGAGCACCCACCGCGCCAGATCGAGGTCGGGGAACAGGTCCTCGCCACCGACGAACCGTGCCGTGAACGACTCGATGAGCGGCGACTCCCGCAGCACCTCGCTGATCTCTCCCGTGTTGCCAGGACCCACCCACGAGAGCAGCGACGGCTTCGTCCGCACCTCGCGGATCGCTCCCAGGACCGCCGCCACCGCCCGCTCCGTCGGGTCGACGATGAGCTCGATCTCGTTGCCGACACTCTCGACGATTCGGAGCGCCTCACGGTGGGCGAACGCGAACTGAAGCGCCCGGCGGTTCTCGAAGTAGCGGTACAGCGTCGCGCGTGAGCAACCGGCAGCGCGCGCAACGGTGTCCATGGTGATGCCGTCGAGGCCGTGCTCGGCGTACAGCTCCTCAGCAGCGTCGAGGATTCTCTCGGCGGCGATCTCGGTGACGTCTTCGGCGAGCCAGGGCATCAGTGAACCTCCAGGGGGACGGTGGTGGGACGGCGGACATAGGAACCGGCCGCCCAACGCACAGCGTCGAGGTCGACCGAGAAATCAGGGATGCGAGTGAGTAGCTCCTCGAGTGCGACGCGGCCCATCATGCGTGCCGCGGCAGCACCCAGGCAGTGGTGCGCTCCGTGGGAGAAGGTCAGGATCTGGCGAGGCTTGCGCGTGACGTCGAGCTGATCGGCGTCGGCACCGAAGGCCTCGGGGTCACGGTTGGCTGCGCCGTAGCACATCAGTACCTTGCGACCGGCTGGGATCGTGGTGCCGTCGATCGTCACATCGGTGGTGGTCGTGCGCGCCAGGCCCTGGACCGGGCAGGTGAGTCGGAGCATCTCCTCGACCGTGGCGTTGAGATCCGCCAGGGCAAGACGGCGCTGGTCGGGTCGCTCGCTGAGCAGCTGGACCGCCCCACCGAGCAGCCCTGTCGACGTGTCGTTGCCGCCGGTGACCATCGTGAACGTGAAAGCCAGCACGCGGAGGACGCCGGCGTCGTCGTCCGCCTCCCCCGCGGCGACCAGGTGCGACACCGTGTCGTCCTCGGGATCGGATCGGCGCCGCTCGACGAGTCCGCTGAAGTACGTCATCAGCTCCCCGATCGCCTCGCCGACGTCGCCATACGCGCCTGCGGCGTTGGCGGCCACGATCGCGTCCGTCCAGACGTCGAAGCGCGGCCGGTCCGCCTCCGGGACGCCGAGATAGTGAGCAACGACCATGCTGGGCAGCGGCTTGAACAGCTCGGCCACGATGTCGCCGCCGCCCGACTCACGAAGACGCTCCAGCCGTTCGACGACGAACGCGCGAACCGCCGGCTCGACCGACTCCACCTGACGCGGTGTGAACCCTCGCGAGACGAGCCGCCGGAAGTCGCTGTGGGCGGGCGGGTCGGTCATCACCATCGGCGGGTTGTCCGCGAGGCCGATCCGCTCGAGCTCGTCGTACGCAGTGGTCAGTCCCTGTGCCGAGGAGAAGGTCTCGTGGTCGCGGACGGCCTCGAACACGTCAGCGTGCCGGGTCAGCACCCAGTAGTCGCCCCGCGCGACGTGGTGGACGGGGTCGTGCTCGCGCAGAGCGGCGTACATCGGGAACGGGTCGCGCCAGCTTGCGCCCGAGCGTGGGATGTACCGAGCCTCGGCAGGAGACATGACGGAAGTCATGTCTCATTGTTGAGACATTCTCAAAGATTTGTCAAGGGGTGACGGTGGGTGTGGGGACCTCCGTCGGGAGCCCCGTCATTCGACACTCCTGGATCGGCGCCATCGCCTCCTGGACGGCTGCACTGTCGAGCTTGAACGTCGCCTTCATGAGCGCGCGGTACGTCGCATCGTCCAGCTTCTCGGTGATGCAGTCGAGCTGCTCGCCCTGCTCGACCGTGAGCTCGGCCAGCTGCGTCTCGATGTCCACGCAGTCCACGAACGCATCAGCCGCGGCCTCGGCGTCACCGTCGTCCATGGCCGTGGTGCCGAGGTCGTCGCCGTACTCGAGGTCGTCGCCGACGACCTTGTACTCCTTCAGCTTGTCGACCCCGAGCGCGTCGACCAGCTTCTCAGCGAAGCAGTTCGACTCCTCGTCCGAGAGAGGTGTGTCGCCGGCTGCGATGCCGGTGCCGATGTTCTCGGCCGCGGTCTTGTCGTCGCCGCTCAGGCCGCAGCCGGTCAACAACAGAAGCAGGACGAGACTGCTGGCTGCCTTCTTCACGAGAACTCCTCTGTCGGATCGACGTTCTCGGAGCATAGCGGCGCGGGACCTCACAGCCAGGGACGGTCGCAGTCCACGTAGGGAAGCGACGGCCGAGGCTCGCTGCGGAGTCGGTAGACCGTGCGACCGCACACCTTTCCGACGTCGTAGTACCGGGAGGCGACGAGCGCCTGGAGCCGACCGTCGGGGTCAATCCCGTAGGCGTTGAGCGAGGTCCAGGCCACGACCCACGTCGGCGCGCCCTCGCCGGCGAGGACGGTGCGTAGCTGCTCGAGCTCAGGGTCGAGGGTGCGCGCCGGCACACTCCACAGATGCTCGTAGACCGTGTCGAGGCCAGAGGCGAGGACCACGTCCGCACGGCCGTAGAGGACCACGATCGTGTCGTCCGGCAAGGCGACCTGCTTGACGGCAGCGCCCACGTAGTTGGCCGTCGGCGCCACCTTGCCCTGGAGATGCCCGACGCTCCAGCCGACCGACGTCACGACCATCGACGCGGAGCACACGACGACGGCGATGCGCATCCCGTGTCGCGATCGACCGCTCGCGCCGCCGGCGACGATCGCCACCGCGACGAGCGCGCCAGGGAACAGTCCCGTGAGGTACGGCACCCAGTAGCTGCCTCCGAGCAACAGCGCGACGGCGTCGACGACCACCATGACCAGTGCCGCAACAGCGGCCTCGGGATGGGCGCGCCACCCCTCCGGCAGCGTGAGCAGGAACCACCCGAGGAGGAGCGCAAGTCCGGTCGTGACGAAGAGCAGCCCGAGGATGTGCAGCCGCTCCATCGGTGCGTCCATGTTGGAGGAAGTGATGACCTTGAACGCGTCGCCCCGGAAGCCGTAGAGGGTCTCCCACAGGGTGCCGAGGCGCACGCCGGCAGTGAGCACGACCGCGACAACGGCGCCCACAACAACCACGAAGCCAGCCGCCGCGGCGAGGGCAACCCTCCGTGCCTGACCAGGCGTAAGTCGGCGCGTGGCCACGGCCACCACCAGCAGCACCAGGCCGAAGACAGCACCGCCGACGAGGTTCTGCTTCATCCCGAGGGCGACGGCTCCCGCGAGGCCCGCCGCAAAGGCGTAGCGGCCTCGCCGCTCCGTGGCGTAGAGGGCCTCCAGGCTGAGCCAGCAGCTCACCATCACCAACGGCACACCGAGCGACTCGCTCTTCGCCGCCCACAGCTCCAGATCGGGCTGCCCGCACAGCGCCACGGCAGCAGCCGTCGTCCAGCGGGCTCCCGAGGTGCCCCCGAGGAGCAGTCCGGTGCGGTAGGCGGCGTACACGAGGGCGAAGACCAGCGCCGCCGCCGCGAACCTGGGTGCGTAGGCACCACCGAGCAGGTCGGCCAGGCGAAAGAGTCCGATGAGAATCGGAGGCCGGTCGACGAAGAGCGGCCCGAACAGGCTGTCTGCGTCGGGGTGCCAGTTGCGGCTGACTAGGAGGAATCCGGACTCGTCGGGCTTCAAGGGCCAGAGCAGACCTTCGAACCGCAGGAGCAGTGCGACCGCCATCGCTCCGAGGAGGAAGCGCCGGTCGCCCGGCCGCTCAGGCGCGTCGGGAGACGGTTCCACCTGTGTGTGCGTCGTCGCTACCAAGCCTTCTCCCCGTTCAGCGGTCCAAATGCCGCAGGTCAGCCTAGTCCGGACGTAGGAGCGTCCCCGGGACCTACTCGCTTGGTGAAGCGCAGGGCCGGTACGACGATCAGGTCACCTTCGCCGGGGGCGAGGTGGTCGATGGGCCCCTCGTCGACCCAGCCCTGACGTTGGTAGAAACGGCGGGCCCGCGCGTTG
>DATILB010000208.1:0-7699 GCA_035477015.1 Nocardioidaceae bacterium
CGTCTTCATCCTCTTCGGGGCGCTCGTGGCAACGGCGGGTGTGCAGACGTCGCGGTCCGCGGGAGTGGAGGCCGACTCGCACGAGAACCTTGTCGGCCAGGTCAACGCAGGCGACGCGGTGCTCGAGGCGATCCGAGACGACCTGACCACCCTCCGGGCCGAGGTGATCTCAGCCCGGTTCGACAACCGCACGGCGCGCACGGCGGAGGCGCGTGCAGACGCCGACGTCACGCGGATGGGGACGGAGCTCGGCACGATCGCGCTCTCCGGTCCGGGGCTGCGGATCGTGGCGAACGACGCCGTCGACGCGAACGAGGACGCCGAGTACGTGCTGGACAAGGATCTGCGCAACATCGTGACCGGCCTCTGGGAGGCGGGCGCCGAAGCGATCTCGATCAACGGCGAGCGGATCAGCTCGCTGACCGCCATCAGGTTCGCCGGCTGCTGCATCACGGTGAACTACGAGAAGCTCGCGCCGCCCTACGTCGTGTTCGCTATCGGCGATCCGGACACGCTGCCCGCGCGCTTCGTCGAGAGCACGGCGGGGACCTACTGGTTGAATGCGCAGGAGACGTTCGGGCTTCGCTTCGAGATGGATGTGGACGACTCGCTCACCATCCCCGCAGTGAGCCCGGACCGACTGCAGCTGAGGAACGCGACCAGCAAACCCGTGGAGGCCCAGTGACCGTGGAGGCCCAGTGACCGTGGAGGCTCAGTGATCGGAGCGATCGGACTCGCCCTCGGCATCCTGCTCGGCTTCGTGCTCGAGCCGGACGTGCCGTTCTGGATGGAGCCGTATCTCCCCATCGCGGTCGTGGCTGCTCTGGACGCCGTGTTCGGCGCACTGCGCGCGTTCCTCGACGGCATCTTCGACGACAAGGTCTTCGTCGTGTCGTTCGTCAGCAACGTGCTCATCGCGGCTCTGATCGTCTACCTCGGCGACCAGCTCGGTGTAGGTGGCCAGCTGTCGACCGGCGTCATCGTCGTGCTCGGGATCCGGATCTTCTCCAATGTGGCGGCGATCCGCCGACACCTTTTCCATGCCTGATCAGGCGGCTGACGAGAGCACGGGGCGCGCCCGGCTCGTGGCTGCGCTGCGGCGGCCCACGTCTCGCAGCCAGCTCACCGCCGGCGTGCTGCTCGGTGTGCTCGGATTCGCGGCCGTCGTTCAGATGCACAGCAGCGACCAGGCGGACCGTTACGCCGGGGCGTCGCAGGAGGACCTCATCCAGCTCATCAACGCGCAGGCGGTCGCGGAGGAACGCGTCGAGGACCAGATCGCAGCGCTCGAGGCAACCCGCAACGAGCTGGAAGGACACACTGCTGACACTGAGGTCGCCCTCGAGCTGGCACGACGACAGGCATCGGCCCTGGGGATCCTGACCGGCACCTCACCCGCGGTCGGTCCCGGCATCGAGGTCGCCGTCGACGGGCCGCCGCTCAGCGTCGGCTCGCAGGAGCTGGTCAGTGGGATCCAGGAGCTTCGCAGCGCAGGAGCCGAGGCGATGCAGGTCAACGGCGTCGTGCGACTGGTCGGGTCGAGCTCGATCGTCGACGGCCCGGGGGACTCCGTCATCATCGACGGGACGCAGGTGGCCGCTCCGTTCCTGATCGAGGCGATAGGGAACGCTGCCGCCCTCGAGAAGGCGGTCTTCTTCCCGGACGGTTTCGCCGAGGACATCGAGAGTGCCGATGGCGAGGTCTCCGTCCGTCGGCTCAACCGCGTCGAGATCACGTCGACCCGGACCGTGTCACCCCCGCAGTACGCCGAACCCGTCCCCGAGGGATAGCGTTCGTCCCGTTCAACCTGTCCTGCACGACCAGCACGAAGGAGTGTCCGTGTATCCCGAAGACCTGAAGTACACCAGCGAGCACGAGTGGGTCCGTGTGGACGGCACCGTGGTCCGGGTCGGCATCACGGACTTCGCCCAGGACGCCCTGGGCGACATCGTCTACGTCTCCCTCCCCGAGGTCGGCGCCGCGGTCGAAGCGGGCGCCTCCGTGGGTGAGCTCGAGTCGACCAAGTCCGTCAGCGACGTCTACGCGCCACTCACCGGTACCGTGACCGCGCGCAACGAGACCCTCGACGCGACACCCGAGCTGGTCAACTCGGACCCCTACGGCGAGGGCTGGCTGTTCGAGCTCGAGCTCCGCGACGATGCTCAGCTCGGCGGACTGCTCGACGCCGCGGCGTACCAGGCGACACTCGACTCCTAACAGTCGGGGCCCGTCGTTTCTGTCTTGAGACTCGGGCGGCACCTGATAGGTTCGGAAGCCTCAACCTCGACGTTCGCTTGAGGGTTAGAACCGACGGCTCACAGGAGGCCAGCAGATGCCGTTCTGCACCGCGTGCGGCCACCAGAACTCGGACGACGCGAGGTTCTGCTCCCAGTGCGGCACCAAGCTCGAGGCGATCCTGGCGGCCGAGGAGTCACCTGCCGAGGCGACTGCCACGATCACGTTCGGCGCTCCGGTCAAGGACCACGGGGAGGAGCGTTCGCTCAACGACGCGGACGCCGCAGCAGTCGACGCACTCCCTGCGGGCAGCGCCCTCCTGGTCGTGCAGCGAGGCCCGAGTGCGGGTTCGCGCTTCCTCCTCGACACCGACGTCGTGACGGCGGGACGGCACCCCGAGAGCGAGATTTTCCTCGACGACGTCACGGTGTCTCGTCGGCATGCCGAGTTCCGACGGGGGAGTGAGGGCTACTCGGTGGTCGACGTTGGCAGTCTCAACGGCACCTACGTGAACCGTGACCGGATCGACGATGTCCTGCTGCAGGGCGGCGACGAGGTCCAGATCGGCAAGTACCGTCTGGTCTACTTCGCAAGCCACGCCGGTGCCAGCGCGGACTGAGGGCAGCCGGGTGAGTGGGGCCCCCTCCGGTGCGGGCGCGGCAGCCAAGGGGCTGATGAACATCGGGCAGGTGCTCGACCGACTCCGCGATGACTTCCCCGGCATCTCGCACGCCAAGCTCCGGTTCCTCGAGTCCGAGGGACTCGTCGTGCCGCAGCGCACGGGAGCCGGCTACCGGAAGTACTCCGAAGCCGACGTCCAGCGACTGCACTACGCGCTGACCCTCCAACGGGATCACTACCGTCCGCTCAAGGTCATCAAGGAGCACCTCGAAGCCCTCGACCGAGGACTCGAGCCGCCGGTGCTCGGCAACACCGAGCCCGTGGTCCCACCCGTCGCGCTGGCGCGCGACGGTCTGCCGAACTCCGACTCCTTCCGGCCCGACGGCTCTACCCTGCGACTGTCGCGGCGTGAGCTGTTGGCAACCGCCGACGTCGAGGAAGCGCTGCTGGCCCAGCTCGAGACCTATGGCCTGGTGGTCCCTCGTCCCGGCTCCGCGCCGTACGACGCCGATGCGCTGCTCGTCACGAAGACCGCCGCCGAGCTGGCTGCGTTCGGCATCGAGCCCAGGCACCTGCGCGCGTTCAAGACCGCGGCCGACCGGGAGGTGGGGCTGGTCGAGCAGGTCGTCTCGCCGATCCGTCGCAGCCGCGAGGCCGGCGCCGAGGGTCGCGCAGAGGAGACGCTGACCCAGATCGCAGCCCTTTCGGTGCGGCTCCACGCCACCTTGGTGAAGGCCGGTCTGCGAAGCCTCCGTTAGGACTGCGCACCGCGGAGTAGGCTGAAGGTGTGCGCGAAGTCGATGTGGTCGGAGTGCGGGTTGAGATGCCCTCGAACAACCCGATCGTGCTGCTGCGCGAAGTCTCCGGAGATCGCTACCTGCCGATCTGGATCGGCGCGGTCGAAGCCACAGCGATCGCATTCGCCCAGCAGGGTGTTGTCCCCCCGCGGCCGCTGACACACGACCTGATGAAGGACGTTCTCGACGCCACTGGCAACAATCTCAGCGAGGTCCGCATCACCGAGATGAAGGAGGGCGTCTTCTACGCCGTCCTGGTGTTCGCCTCGGGTGTGGAGGTGAGCGCGCGGCCGTCCGACTCGATCGCACTCGCACTGCGCACCGGCACTCGCATCCTCTGCTCGGACGAGGTTCTCGACGAGGTCGGGCTGGAAGTGCCGCCCGAGCAGGAGGACGAGGTGGAGAAGTTCCGCGAGTTCCTCGACTCCGTGTCGCCGGAGGATTTCGAGTCGCACTGAACCTTCAACCTAAGGTTGAGGGTTAATGTTGCGACACGCCGAGGACAAGTGGCCCCGGTTCTTGGACAACCCTCAACCTGAGGCATACCTTGGGAGATGTCTTCGTTGTAGTTCCACCGTTGTTCTCCAAGCCGGAGAACGGCGGCTTCCCCCCTCGGACTACGCACAGCGAAGAGAACACCGGAGGTCCTAGTGACTGGGAACGACAAGGCGGAGCCCACCGTCGACCAGACCGCGATCCTGGAGGCCGAAGCCGCCGCAGGGGAGCAGGGTCTGCTCTTTGACGACGAGTTCTCGGCCGTGGCCGGAGATGTCGGCTACCGCGGCCCGACGGCCTGCAACGCCGCCGGCATCACGTACCGACAGCTCGACTACTGGGCACGCACGGGGCTCGTCGAGCCGACCGTCCGCGGTGCCACTGGTTCGGGCACGCAACGGCTTTACAGCTTCCGCGACATCCTGCTGCTCAAGGTCATCAAGCGGCTCCTGGACGCGGGCATCTCGCTCCAGCAGATCCGCATCGCCGTGCAGCACCTTCGGGCTCGCGGCACCGACGACCTGACCCGCGTTACGTTGATGAGCGACGGCGCAACTGTCTACGAGTGCACCTCCAACGACGAGGTCATCGACCTGTTGCAGGGCGGCCAGGGCGTCTTCGGCATCGCGATCGGTGGCGTGTGGCGGGAGATCGAGGGCTCCCTCTCCGAGCTGCCCAGTGAGCGTGCCAGCCACGACGAGGACGAAGGCACGATCGCCGGTGACGAGCTCGCCGCTCGTCGCCGCGCACGCGACGTCAGCTGACCGTTCCACCTCCGACTCCGCGGAGCCCGTGCCCATCGTGGCGCGGGCTTTGTGCGTTGTCGGGTGCGTCTACATGGGACAGCCACGCTCGCGGTGACCGGCCGGCTCGCACTGGATCGTGGCGTGCGTGACGGCGTACTCGTTCTCGAGCAACGCGGTGACGCAGTCGAGGACGGTGTGGAAGTCGGCGCCCTCGTCGAGCACGACATGGCCGGTCGCGGTGTCCAGGCCGGACGTCACCGTCCAGACGTGCAGGTCATGGACGTCAGCCACTCCGGGGAGGTCGAGGATGCTCCGGCGTACCTGCTCGACGTCGAGTCCCGGGGGAGCGACCTCCATCAGGATCCGTAGGGCCTGGGACGTGAGACTGAAGGTGCGCGGGAGGATGAACAGGCCGATGGCAGCACCGATGAGGGGGTCGGCGTACTGCCAGTCGGTCGTCAAGATCAGCGCGCCCGCGACGATCACGCCGATGGACCCGAGTAGGTCTCCCAGCACCTCGAGCCGGGCCCCCCGCACGTTGATGCTCTCCTCTGCGCCGGCACTGAGCAGTCGGAGACTGATCAGGTTGACCACCAGCCCGGCGAGCGCGACGACGAGCATGGGTACGCCGGGCACCTCGGGCGGGTCGGAGAAACGCTGGGAGGCTTCGTAGAGGACGTAGCCGGCGACACCGAACAGGAGGAGTCCGTTTGCCAGGGCGGCCAGCACCTCCAGTCGGTACGTCCCGAACGTGTGCTGCGAGGTCGCCGGCCGGTTGGCGAGGGTGATGGCCGCGAGCGCCATGCCGAGACCGAGGACGTCGGTGCCCATGTGCGCTGCGTCCGAAAGCAGGGCCAGGCTGGAGGTCAGGATCCCGGCGGTGAGCTCCACGACCATGAAGGCCGCGGTGAGGCCGAAGGCGATGGTCAGGGGAGTGCGATGGCGTGCTCCCGCCGATCCCTGCCCGTGACCGTGGCCGTGCCCCATCGCGTCCCTTTCTCCGTAGGTGCACCCTACTGACGTGATCTAGTCTCCCGTCATGACCGAGCACCGCACGCCCCTACACATGGAGGCGACCGACGAGGGCCAGGCCGTGACCACGTTGGAGCTCTTCTTCGACCTAGTGTTCGTGTTCGCGTTGACCCAGGTGACCGCGTTCATGGCGGCCGACCCATCGGCGACGCGCATCGTGCAGGGGATGCTGGCACTCGCCATCCTGTGGTGGGCGTGGGTCGGATATGCCTGGCTGTGCAACCTGGTGAAGGCCGACGAAGGCAGCTTCCGGGTCATCCTGCTCACGGCGATGGTGGCCATGTTCGTGCTTGCCCTGTCGATCCCCGAGGCGTTCGACGACCGGCCCGGAGGGCTCTATGGCCCGCTCGTCCTTCCGATCTGCTACCTGGTCTTCCGGCTGGCCCACCTGGTCCTGTTCCTGGTCGTCGCCCAAGAGGACGAGGGGCTGCGGACGCAGCTGATCCGCTGGGTGCCCTCCGTCTTCGGAGGGTCAGGCCTGCTGCTGGTCGCTTCTGCCTTCGACGGCGCCGCTCAGATCTGGCTGTGGGTGGCGGCACTCGCCGCGGACTACCTCGGCACCCTGCTGATCGGTGCTTCGGGGTGGAGGCTGCCGGCACCGGGTCACTTCGCGGAGCGCCACGGTCTCATCGTGATCGTGGCACTGGGCGAGTCGATCGTCGCGATCGGGGTCGGGGCCGAGAAGCTGCCCATCTCCTGGCCGATCGTCGTTGCCGCGGCTGCCGGGCTCGCCATCTCGGCGTCGCTGTGGTGGCTCTACTTTGACGCGGCCGCACTCTTCGTCGAGGAGGAGCTCAGGAGGTTGACTGGAGTCGACCGGACGGCCCTGGCTCGCGACGCCTACTCGTTCCTGCACCTGCCGCTGATCGCGGGCATCGTGCTGCTCGCCCTGGGTCTGAAGAAGTCTCTCGAGTACGTCGGTGACACGGGGGAGCACATGTTGAGCGACCCCTTGCACGGCGTACCTCTGGTGGCGTTGTACGGCGGGGTCGTTCTCTACATGCTCGGCCACATGGCCTTCAAGTGGCGCGCGCTGCGAAGGCTGAGCCGGGACCGCATCGTCGGGCTCATCGCGGTCGTTGCCACGGGATTCCTCGTCTACGACCTGCGAGCCGTCGGCCAGCTGCTGGTCCTGGCGGGAGTGCTGGTGGCCCTGGTTGCGTTCGAGAGTCTCCGCCACGCGGAGGAGCGGCGCGAGATCAGGCACGCAGGGCACTGACCCTCGGCTGGTAGATTGGGCTCCGCTGCACACCGTGTGGGAGAGTCCCGACTTCCCCCAAGACGGGCGCCGAAGGGGCAATTCCTCCCCGGAACCTCTCAGGCACCAGGACCGCGCGGGCAGGCAACTCTGGAGGCGCAGGCCGACAGAGGGGGAGGCGACCATCGACGACGAGTCTGGAGCCTCCGTGACCGACCTGCAGATCCCTTCCGCCAGTGCCTCTGATGGGGCTTCCCATGGGGCTTTCGTGGACCGGCACATCGGTCCCGACGACGCTGAGCAGGCACACATGCTCTCCGCGCTTGGCTTTGGCTCGCTCGACGAGCTGATGACTGCCGCCGTCCCCGGCAGCATCCGCACTCCGTCCGAGCTCGGGCTTCCTGAGGCCGTCACCGAGGAGCAGGCTGCTCGGGAGCTGCGCGCTCTCGCGGAGCGCAACAACGCCCTTGAGCCGATGATCGGTGTGGGCTACTCCGGCACGATCACCCCGCCCGTGGTCCGTCGCAACGTGTTGGAGGACCCGTCCTGGTACACCGCGTATACGCCGTACCAGC
>DATILB010000209.1:0-2020 GCA_035477015.1 Nocardioidaceae bacterium
CTTCTTCACGCACGAGAAGCAGATGCCCATCCGGCAGCCGAACTCAGGGGTGAGGCCCGCGGCCTCGGCCTGCTCGAGCAGCGATGCTCCGGTGTTGGGGGCCGTGGTTCCGGTCTTCGCGAACGTCACGTCGCCCTCGGCGGTGCCCGAGGCGACCATCGGCGGCTTGAAGAACTCGACGCGGAGCTTGTCGCTGGCGACGTACGCCGACTGCACCTTGTCGATCAAGCCGGCCGGGCCGCAGGCCCAGGTGTCGACGGTCTCGAAGTTCGGCACCAGGTCGCGAAGCGCCTCGGCGGTGAAGAACTCGCCCTGGCCCGACTCGGGGTAGATCAGGCGCCGGTGCACGTTCGGCGGCAGCTCGGCGAGCTCCTTGGCGAAGATCTGGTGGTCGGCCGACTGCGCGTAGTGCAGGAAGGTGATCGTGCCGCCGTACCCGCGTCGCATCAGGGTGCGGACCATCGACATCACCGGGGTGATGCCGGAGCCGCCCGAGATGAAGACCAGGTGGTTCGGCAACGGCTCGGGGAGCGTGAAGGCACCCTCCGCCTGGGACAGGTGGACGATCGTCCCGGGCTTGGCGTTCTCTACGAGGTACTTGCTGACCTGACCGTCCGGGTTGGCGCGGAGCGTGATCGTGATGCGGTCTCCGCGGCGGGACTCGGGCGAGCTGACCGAGAAGCAGCGCGTCGTACGACGGGCGCCCTCGATCTCGATGCCGAGCTGGACGTACTGACCGGCCAGGTGGCCGTTCCAAGTCTTGGTGGTCTGGAGCTCGATCGTGGCGACCGGGGCGCCTGCCTGCGTCTCGCGGGTGACCGAGACGACCTTGGCACGCACCTCCTCGGCGGCCCACATCGGGTTCACCAGCTCCAGGTAGCGGTCCACACCGTGCGGCGACGTGAGCGCGGCGACAACGGGTGACCGGAGGATCGTGGTGGTGAGGCTCATTGGATGTGTTCTCCCTTTTCAGTGAACATCCGTACACCCATATAGTGCACACGTGTGCACCGAGTCCGCAACCGAATCCAGGGTGACGCCCACCACTTCAGTGAATACCTGTTCACTCAGTGGTAATCTAGGGACCATGAGCGAGGAGCTGAGCCGCCAGGAGCGCAAGGAGCGCACCCGTCAGGCGATCCTCGACGCGGCGCTCGAGCTGAGCCGAGAGGGCGGCCTGTCGACGCTGTCCCTGCGCTCGGTCGCCAAGCGCGTCGGGATCGTGCCAACGGCGTTCTACCGGCACTTCGCGTCGGTGGAGGAGCTTGGCCTCGCCCTCACCGAGCAGTCGTTCGGCGCCCTGCGCGAGATGCTCCGGGAGGTCCGCCGCGACAGCCGCGATATCGAGGGTGTCATCGAGAACTCCGTGAAGACGCTCGTCAAGAACGTCAAGGAGCGCCAGGACCACTTCACCTTCGTTGCCCGCGAGATGATCGCGGGCCCGACGCTGGTCCGCGAGGCGATCGGCCGCGAGCTGGAGCTCATCGAGCTCGAGCTCGCGATGGACATCGGCCGCCTCGTCCCGACGCAGTGGTCGAACGACGACCTGCGCACTGTCGCGAGCCTGATGGTGACCGCGATGACCGGGGTCGTCCAGTCGCTCATCAACTCCCCCGCGACCGCCGAGGACGCCATCGTGCGCCGGGCCGAGAGTCAGCTGCAGATGGTGGTCATCGGCGTTGCGAACTGGAAAAGCCAGGACCGCTGAGACGTCCCCAAGAGACGCCAGAAAGCACTGACCCGTCGCAAGTTTGCGACGGGTCAGTGCTTTTGCGCGTTCTTTTGGGACGTGTCAGCGGTCCCTCAGCGCAGCAGCTTCCGGGCGAGCGGGAAGGGCAGGTGCTTCATGGCGAAGCCGAGGGGCTCCCACGGCCAACCGAGAACGCGAGCGGAGGCCTTCTCCTTCTCGATCGCGTTGACCATGGAACTGACGCCCTTCTCGGTCGAGGACATCAAGAAGGACGTCTCCGAGCGGGCGGACATCTCCGAGATGATGTAGCCCGGGTAGAGCACGGTGACC
>DATILB010000210.1:0-7023 GCA_035477015.1 Nocardioidaceae bacterium
GCTCTGCTGCACGCCTCCGAGTGTGCCAGAAGTGTCCGGAGTCCGAAACGCTGGTCTCACGATCTGCCCCGCCGGTGCGCTGCAGCAGCGCGCGGTTCGCGCATACTGAGCCCTGGGGTTGGGCACTGGAGGCCCGAAACAACGGGGTTGGCACAAGGGGTTGGGCAGTGGCAGACGTTGTAGAGCGTCAGCACGCGGACGATCGGCACGGGAAGATCCTGGACGCCGTGGGCGAGCTCGTCGTCGAGCGTGGCGTGCACGGGGTCACCACCGCACTCGTCGCCCGACGTGCGCGCGTCGCGCCCGGCAAGTTCTACGAGCTCTTCTCCGACAAGTACGCCGTGATCCAGGCCGCTGCCGACCGCAACCTCAGTCGATTCTTCGACGCCCTGGTCGAGGACCTCGATGGCGCTCGCGACCTAGACGTCGCGAAGCTCGGCAGGACGACTCTCGAGGTGTGGATCGAGCTGTGCCGCCGTGACCCGGCGTTCCGAGTCCTGCGCTTCCGGCACGCAGCTGCGGTCCAGTCGGCTACAGGCACCGACGCCGATGCACGGCTCGTCAGTACCTGGATGCAGTTCGTGGAGCAGCAGTTCGGGCTGGCGGACACCCCGGAGATACGCCGCGCGATGACGCTCGCCGTGAAGTTCGCCCTGGACCCGATCGAGTACGCCTTCGAGCTCGACCCGCAGGGGGACCCCGAGGTGCTGGACCAGGTACGCCGGGTGCTGGACTTCCACTTGGCGGGGTAGCTCAGACGACGCGGTGCATCCAGCCGAACGAGTCGTCAGCGCGGCCGTACTGGATGTCGACGAGGGCCTGCCGGATCGCCTGGGTGACCGGGCCGGTCTCCTCGCCGGTGCTGACCTGACCGTCCGCCCAGGCCAGGGTGCCGACGGGGGTGACCACGGCCGCAGTACCGCACGCGAAGACCTCGGTGATCCGGCCTGACCGCACGCCTTCGCGCCACTCGTCGATGGAGAAGCGACGCTCCTCCACCTTGTGGCCCAGCGTGCCCGCGAGCTCCATGATCGAGCGTCGGGTGATGCCCTCCAGGATCGTGCCGGTCAGCTCGGGTGTGACGATCGTGCCGTCGTCGTGGACGAAGTAGAGGTTCATCCCGCCGAGCTCCTCGACCCACTTGTGCTCGAACGCGTCGAGGAACACCACCTGGTCGAAGCCCTTGTCGATCGCCTCCTGCTGCGCGACGAGGGACGACGCGTAGTTGCCGCCGGTCTTCGCGGCACCCATGCCACCCGCGGCCGCGCGGGTGTAGTGCTCGCTCACCAGGATCGAGACCGGCTTGAGGCCCTTGGCGAAGTAGGCACCCGCCGGCGACGCGATCACCATGTAGGTCACGTGCTTGGCCGGTCGCACGCCCAGGAACGTCTCGGACGCGAACATGAAGGGACGCAGGTAGAGACTCTTCTCCCCCGCCGGGTCCGGCACCCAGCGCTCGTCGACCTTCACCAGCGCGTCGACGCTCGCCACGAAGTCCTCGACGGGAAGCACCGGCAGGGCCAGCCGGTTGCTCGAGCGCGCCATCCGTTCGCCGTTCGCCTCCGGCCGGAACGTCCACACCGATCCATCGGCGTGCCGGTAGGCCTTCATTCCCTCGAAGATCTCCTGGGCGTAGTGCAGCACCGCAGTCGCGGGGTCGAGCGTGATCGGGCCGTAGGCCTCGACACGGGCGTTCTGCCACCCGGCGTCCGGAGTCCACTCAGCGACGTACATGTGGTCGGTGAAGTGGATGCCGAAGCCCGGGTTGGCGAGGATGTCGACCAGACGCTCGTCGCTCGTCTGGTCCGCGCGCGGGGAGACGGTGATGTCCATGGCTGCACGGTACCTGTCTGTGAGGTGGAGGGAGCAGGGCTGGGGCCGAAGCCGTCAGCCGACTACTCGCGCGGCAATCGCGTCGCCCACCTCGGCCGTGCTCCGGGCACCGGACCGCTCGGACAGGTCCGCGATCACGGCGTCCTCGATCGTCTTCGCGGCAGCGTCGAGCCCGAGGTGCTCGAGCATCAGCGACACGGAGAGGATCGCGGCGGTGGGGTCGGCCTTCTGCTGGCCGGCGATGTCGGGGGCCGAGCCGTGGACGGGCTCGAACATGCTGGGCGCGGTGCGGTCCGGGTTGACGTTGCCGCTCGCAGCGAGACCGATGCCGCCGGTGATGGCTGCGGCGAGGTCGGTGATGATGTCGCCGAACAGGTTGTCGGTAACGATCACATCGAAGCGCGACGGGTCCGTGGTCATGAAGATGGTGGCGGCGTCGATGTGCAGGTAGTCCACGGAGACCGACGGGAACTCGCGCGACACCTCGTCGACCAGGCGCGACCAGACGGCGCCGGCGTTCACGAGGACATTGGTCTTGTGGACCAGAGTGAGCTTCTTGCGGTCGCGCTTGGCGGCCCGGGTGAACGCGTCACGGACGACGCGCTCGACGCCGAACGCCGTGTTGACGCTGACCTCGGTCGCGATCTCGGCGGGAGTGCCCACCCTGAGCGCCCCACCGTTGCCGGTGTACGGACCTTCGGTGCCCTCGCGTACGACGACGAAGTCGACGTGACCCGGGTTCGCCAGCGGCGAGATGACGCCGGGGAAGATCCGGGACGGACGCAGGTTCACGTAGTGGTCGAGCTCGAAACGCAGGCGCAGCAGCAGTCCGCGCTCGAGGATGCCCGGCGGCAGGTTCGGGTCACCCGGCTTGCCACCGACCGCGCCGAGCAGGATCGCGTCGTGCTCGCGGATCTCGGCAAGGACGGAGTCGGGCAGCACCTCACCGGTCGCGAGGTAACGCTCAGCACCCAGGTCGTAGCGGGTGGACTCAAACTTGGCGTCGGCGGGTGCGGCCTGCTCGAGGACCTTGAGGGCCTCAGCGGTGACCTCCGGACCGATGCCATCGCCAGGAATCACGGCGAGACGGTAGGTCTGTGTCATAGGACAAAACCTAGTTGTCGTCGGGTGGCTCGCTCTCCCCGTCTCGCGGGTCGAGTGCATCTTGCAAGAACTGCAGGTGCGGGTCCCGCTCGCGGGTGAGTGTGTCGAGAGGCTCGCGGTGTCGGGCCGGGCCCCAGTCGGGATAGAGGTCGTACATCGGATTGCTCCTGGAGTGAGTATCGGTCGGGTCGCAGCAGATCAGGGATGGGATCTTGGATTGCTCCGCTGCGGGGATGGATAACTCGGTCCTAGGAGCGGGTTTCGCTCACGAGGGTCGTTGTCCCGAAGGGCAGATGTGCGGTGCTCGCTTCGCACGCTGCGGAGGATTTTCGTAGGCCGGGTAAGCACGAACTCCGCAGCGAGGGGGCCTAGAGACTGGCCTCGCTACGGCGATCGATGAGTACTACGAAAATGCTCCGCATGGTTCGTCCACGGTATCGGCCTCACAGCCTCACGGCCGGTGTTTCGCCTCAACATTCCGACTAATGAGACAACGTCTCGCCACGTGGTCGCTCCGGGCCGGTCATTACCCGGGTGGAAGACTCGGGGCATGAGCGCACCTCCCGAGCTTCCCGACGTGGTCGCGCGGGCCTTCGACGTCTCCCGCCGCCACGGCTACGTCTCGTTCTGCCGCAACGAGACCGGCCGGTTGCTCGCCACCCTCGCCGCGACGCGAGAGGGCACGCTCGCGGAGTTCGGCACCGGCACCGGCGTAGGGACCGCCTGGCTCCGCAGCGGCATCCGCAACGGCGCGAACATCCTCACGGCCGAGCTCGACCGGAAGCTCGCCGGAGCCGCGGCCGAGATCTTCAGCGAGGACGACCAGGTCGAGGTCGTGGCCGCCGACTGGTCCACGCTGCGCAACCGTGGCCCCTTCTCGCTCCTCTTCCTCGACGCGCGCGAGCCCAACCACAGCGGTGCCGACACGGTCGTGGACCTCATCGAGCCCGGCGGCTTGGTCGTGCTCGACGACTTCACCCCGTGCGAGTCCTGGCCCCCCGTGCAGAGCGGACGGGTCGACGTACTCCGGGAGCGGTGGCTCACCGACGAGCGGTTCACCACCGTCGAGGTGATGGTCGCCCCGGACACCAGCGTCCTCATCGCGACGAAGAAGTAACCCTGTCCGGCAGGGGGTAGCCTGCGGCCCATGAAGGCCGTCACCTGCACCGACACCAAGCTCGAGGTCGTCGACCTCCCCGAGCCCGTTCCGACGAAGGGGCAGGTGCTGCTCGAGGTCGTGCGCACCGGCATCTGCGGCTCGGACCTCCACGCCCGCCACCACTGCGACGAGCTGGCTGACGTGACCGCGGAGGTGGGTTACGCCGGGATGATGCGCAAGTCGCAGTCGGTGGTGCTCGGCCACGAGTTCAGCGGCCGCGTGATCGGCTATGGCCCGGGCACCCGCAAGCGCGAGCGGACCGGCCGGACCGTGGTAGCCATGCCGCTGCTCCGAAACGGGGGGCAGGTGCACCCCACCGGCCTGTCCGTCGGAGCCCCAGGCGCGTACGCCGAGCAGGTGTTGGTCCAGGAGTCCTTGATGTTCCCCGTGCCCAACGGGCTGTCCGCGGAGCATGCCGCGCTGACCGAGCCCATGGCCGTCGGTCTGCACGCCGTACGCCGGGGCCAGGTCGGCAAGGGTCGCGTCGCAGTCGTCATCGGGTGCGGGCCCGTCGGCTTGGCAGTCATCTCGATGCTCAAGGCCACCGGCGTCCGCCACGTCATCGCGAGCGACTTCTCCCCCGGCCGGCGCGCGTTGGCCGAGGCCTGCGGCGCGGACGTCGTCCTCGACCCGACAACGGACTCGCCGTTCGCCTCGGCACGGGACCACGGGCACATCACCGAGGCCTCCCAGGTGTTCGACCTCGCCGTCGACGGCATGAACAAGCTCCGACTGGTGCCGCAGTGGTGGCACGCCTACCGAGCCGCCGAGAAGGCGGGCCTCGCGACCCCGAAGAGCCCCGTCGTCTTCGAGTGCGTCGGCGTGCCCGGCATGATCGACCGCATCATCGCGGACGCACCTCTGGCGTCACGCGTGGTCGTGGTCGGCGTGTGCATGGGGTCCGACGCACTCCGCCCGTCGATGGGCATCAACAAGGAGATCGAGCTTCGCTTCGTGCTGGGCTACACGCCCCTGGACTTCCGCGACGCCCTGCATCTTCTGGCCGACGGCAAGGTCGATGCGGCCAAGGTCGTGACCGGTGAGGTCGGGCTGCCCGGGGTCGAGGCGGCGTTCGAGGCACTCGGCGACCCGGAGCTGCACGCCAAGATCCTCATCGATCCAAAGAGTTCCTCCGCGTTTCCCGCCTGAAACACTGCCGTAGCAGGCCGGATCTAGAGTCCGGTCATGGAGGACGTGTTCCGCGCGTACGACGGGGTCGGCGGCCCCGCGTACGACGAGATGTTCGAGGCCGGTGAGATCCGCCCCGAATACCGCTCGGTCCACGACGCATTCCTCAAGATGCCGACAGAGGAGATCCTCGCTCGAGCCGAGTCGCTCGCCTCGGCGTACCTCGACCAGGGCGTGACGTTCGGCGTCGGCGGGGAGGAACGGCCGTTCCCCCTCGACATCGTGCCCCGGCTCATCGACGCCGGTCGTTGGCGTGTGGTCGAGGCAGGCGTGCGGCAGCGGGTGCTCGCGCTGGAGCGGTTCCTCGACGACATCTACGGTGCTGCAGCATGCCTCGCGGACGACGTACTGCCACGCTCGGTGATCGCGACCAGCCCGCACTACCACCGGGTGGTCGCTGGATTCACTCCACCCAACGGCGTGCGTGTGCACGTCGCAGGCGTCGACCTGATCCGCGATGGGAGCGGTGAGTTCCGGGTCCTCGAGGACAACGTCCGCGTCCCGTCGGGGGTCTCGTACGTCATGACCAACCGACGGGCGATGGCGAGCGCGCTGCCCGAGGCGTTCGGCGACTTCTCCATCGAGCCCGTGAGCGCCTACCCGTCGCGACTGCTCGCCGCACTGCGGGCTGCCGCACCGGGGGGAGTGTCGGACCCGACCGTGGTCGTGCTGACTCCCGGCGTGCACAACTCTGCCTATTTCGAGCACGCACTGCTCGCACGATCCATGGGGATCGAGCTGGTCGAAGGACGTGACCTGGTCTGTCGTGGCGGCCGGGTGACGATGCGGACCACGAACGGCCTTCAGCCCGTCCACGTGATCTACCGGCGCCTGGACGACGAGTTCATCGACCCGCTGCACTTCCGCGCCGACTCGATGCTCGGGGTGCCGGGGCTGATCAACGCCGCGCGTGCCGGCCACGTGACGATCGCGAACGCGGTGGGCAACGGCGTCGCCGACGACAAGCTGCTCTACACCTACGTGCCCGACCTGATCCGCTACTACCTGCGCGAGGAGCCCGTCCTGAGCAACGTCGACACGTGGCGTCTGGGCGAGGCCGATGCTCGCGAGGAGGTGCTCGACCGGCTCCACGAGCTCGTGGTCAAGCCGGTCGACGGCTCGGGCGGCAAGGGGATCGTGATCGGGCCCGCCGCCTCTCCGGAAGAGCTCGATGAGCTGCGCCTCAAGATCCTCTCCGACCCGCGCGCCTGGGTCGCGCAGCCAGTGGTCTCCTTGTCCACGGTGCCCACACTGATCGGCGACGCGGTCCGACCCCGGCATGTCGACCTGCGTCCGTTCGCGGTCAACGACGGCGACGACGTGTGGGTTCTCCCGGGCGGACTCACCAGGGTGGCGCTGCCCGAAGGCGAGCTGGTCGTGAACAGCAGCCGAGGCGGGGGCTCGAAGGACACGTGGATCGTCTCCGAGCGTGGCGATGGCCCCGCGTTGCCGCCTGTCGTTCCTCAGCGGTACGACGCCGAGCCGGGTCCGCGTGCCGACGTCGGCCCAGCGCTGGCTGACCTGCACACATCCGCCCAACAGCAACAGCAGCAGTGAGGGGGACGACATGCTGAGTCGCATCGCCGAGTCACTCTTCTGGATCGGCCGCTATGTGGAGCGCGCCGACGTGACCGCGCGCATCCTCGAGGTGCAGCTACAGCTGATGGTGGAGGACCCGCTCGTCCAGGAGGAGGCGTCGAGCCGGCTCCTCCTCGGCATCATGGGGGTGACCTCCGAGG
>DATILB010000211.1:0-5738 GCA_035477015.1 Nocardioidaceae bacterium
CATCTCGCCGGATGAGGCCACGGCCGGGGAGTACGCCGTACTCACCGCGAGTGTCGGGCACGGCTGCGACGGTTCGGCGACCACCGTGATCTCGATCGAGATGCCCGAGCAGGTCCTCTCGGTGACACCGACCCGGAACCCGTTCTGGACGGTCAAGAAGGTCATGGTCACGCTGCCCGAGCCGGTCACGGACGCCCACGGCAACGAGGTGACGGAGCGCGTCGGCCAGGTGGTGTACCAGGCCAAGACACCACTACCGGACGGCTACCGCGACGCCTTCGCCCTGTCCCTGCGTATCCCCGATGTCCCGGGAGAGAGTCTGGTCTTCCCGGTGGTCCAGAAGTGCGAGGTCGGGGAGACGGCCTGGATCGAGTTGGCCACCGAGGGCGCCGAGGAGCCCGATCACCCGGCGCCCGTGGTTGCCGTCCTGGCAGGGGACGGGTCCGGGCACCACGGCGAGTCGTCGGCCGCGCCCACGACGGCCCAGGCCGAGGACGGCGACGGTCTCGGTCTCGTCGGGCTTGGCGCCGGGCTCGTTGGCCTCGTGCTCGGCGCAGCTGCCTTCGTCCAGGTGCGCCGCCGGACGTGAGGCCCCGAGCGGTGACCAGGTTCGCGACCATCGTCGCCGGCTGCCTGTGCCTGCTCTGGGTGCTCGCCGGGCGCGCCGACGCCCACGCGAGCCTGGTCACCAGCAGTCCGAAGGAGGGCGCGGTGCTCGCCGCGCCCCCTTCGGTCCTGTCCCTCACGTTCAACGAGGCCGTCACCTTGGCGCCGGGCCGGACCCAGCTGTACGACGCCCGCGGCGGCCGGATCCGCGTTGAGGTTGCCTCGGTCGACGAGACGGTGACGATCCGCCCGGTCGAACGCCTCGCGCGTGGCAGCTACATCGCGACGTACGCGTTGGTGTCTGCGGACTCGCATCCGATTGCTGGGTCGCTCGCCTTCTCGGTGGGCGCTCCCAGCGAGCAGGTGGTGCCTCCGCCAGCGGTGAGCGTCTCCGGGCATTCGGTGCTGCGCAGCATCGTGCAGGGACTGACCTACGTCTTCCTCTTGGTTGCCGCGGGCCTCGCGATCTTCGCCGCCTGGGTGCTTCCCGCTGATCGGCCACTGCAGGCACTGCGTGGAAAGCTTCGGTGGATCCTGGGCAACTGCTCGATGCTCGCGGCCGCTGGGGCTTTGGCGCTCGTACCGCTCGGTGCAGCGGGTCTGCGCGACGCCGGCGCGCTCGCTTTGGCGGCGATGGTCCTCGTCGGACTCGCCCTGGCCGACACCGTCCTGGGGGACCGACCGCCCTCGGGACGCGACCGCCTGCTCGTCACGTTCGGCGCACTCACCACTCTCTCTGCACCTGCGATCGTCGGGCACACGCGGTCGTTCGATCCCGCGCTCCTGATGCTGACCTCCGACGTCGTCCACCTCGTTGCCGCTGGCGTCTGGCTCGGTGGCCTGGTCGGTCTCGCCGTCACCCTGGCCGTGCTGGCCGACCGTGACCGCGTCGCTGCCCAGGTGTTGGCGCGGTTCTCCCAGCTTGCCGGCGGACTGCTGGCGCTCGTCGGCCTTGCGGGGGTGCTGCTCGGCTGGCGCATTCTCGGCGCGTGGTCGGGACTCGCCACGACGTACGGCGCGATCCTCCTGGCCAAGGTGGCTCTCGTGCTGCTCGTTCTCGGGCTAGCCGGCTGGAACCGGTACCGGCTTCTGCCGAGCGTGCTCGGCGGCGACTCCGCCCATCGGCTGCACGCGACCGTCCGCGTCGAAGCCGTGGTGCTCGTCGCCGTGCTGATCGTGACCGGGTTCCTCGGCACAGCCGACCCCCGGCCTGCCTCGCCGGTGGCAGCCGGGAGCCGCGGGGTCAGTGTTGACGACGTGCGCCTCGCAGCTGTCCTTGGCCCGGGAACCGTCGGGCCCAACACGATCCGGCTGCGGATCCAGGATCTCGACGGTTCCGCACGCGACCCTTGGGGCCCGCCCTCGATCTCCGTGGTCTCTGGGGGAGTGGACCTCGGCTCGAGGCCGGTGCGGCGCGTCGGGCGCGGACGTTATGTGGCCAGGGCGCTGATCCCCAGGTCGGGCGAGTGGCAGGTGGTGGTCAGTGTGCGGACCGGTCAGTTCGACACAGCGTCCATGACGCTCGACGCCACCGTCACGGGCTAGTTGGACCGGGCTCAGGCCAGGTTCGACTCGGTCAGCTCGATGTCGTCCCGGTCATCCGCGTCGAGCATGAGCGCGTCCTTGGCGGGCTCCTGCGACGCGAAGAGCGAAGGCAGCTGGGGGTACGGCAGGTTCGCCAGTCCGTCGACCATCCCGTAGTGGTTCCAGTACTCCACCGCATCGCGCCCGACCTGTTCGAGGGCCCCGCGGACGTCGTCACGGACCCACTCCAAGGCAGTCATCGCCGGATCCGCGTGCCCTCCGACCGCCCGCTCGCGGAACGACAGCAGCGGGCCGCTGATGTGGTCGATGACCTGACCGGCCTTCCAGTCCGTGCCTGGCCGACTGAGGAAGTCCATGGCTCCACCTCTCGCTTGGCGTCGCCCCCGACTCACTGTAGGCCCGTCACCCGGTCGGGCAGAATGCCTCACCCGGGCCAAGTTCGGGGTGGATCGGGCCCTCGCGGTCCTTGATGGAGCCGATCTCCGTCCGGCCACGTTGTACGGCGACGAGCTCGGCCAGGATCGCGAGCGCGATCTCCGCCGGACCGTCCGCGCCGATGTCGAGTCCGGCGGGTCCGTGGATGCGGCTCAGGTCCGTGACGCCGTTCGCGGCGAGCCACTCCCGCCGGCGTTCCTGGGTCTTCCGCGAGCCCATCCCGCCGATGTAGAGCAGGTCGCGCTCGAGGCCGGCCTTGAGCGCCGGACCCTCCACGTCGGCGTCGTGGCTGGTCACCACCATCGCGTCGGCCTCGTCGATGGCGGCCACCACCTCGTCGTAGGTCGCGGCGACCACGGGCTTCCAGCCGAGCAGCTCGGCCTGAGGCGCGAGGGCCTCGGAGACGGGTCCGGCACCGACAACCAGGAGAGTGCTCATAGCGCCACCGTAGGTGGTGCCGGACCAGTCGTCAGCCCTTGAACTTGAAGTAGTGCCATTTGCCGGTGGTCGGGGCGTTCTGAGTATCGCCGCCCCAGATCGCGTGCATGCGGAACGGGTAGCCGATGCCGCTGCGCTCGACCTTGAAGCCGGCGAGGAAGGAGCTGCGCGCGCTCAGCCGACCGCACTTCAGCTGGCCGACCTGTCGCCACGTGCCACGGAAGTAGACCTGCGCGAGGAACCGGAGGCAGTCGCCGGCATGGTTCGGGCTCACCGTCGCCACCAGGAAGGCCGGCTTCGTCACCGGGTAGACGAAGTACTTCCCGGACTTCGCGACGTACCGCTTCATGGCGCTGGCGATCTTGGCACCCGCCGTGACGACTCTGCTCGCCGAGGACGGGTCGAAGTTCGCGTCGCCGGCGTAGCTGGCCGTGAACGTCGTCCGCTGGGTTACCGGGACGCTGACCGTCAACTGGTTGTTCAATCCCACGTTTGCGCTCTTCAGCAGCCGCTTCGTGCCGCCGTACGGCGTGGCGTAGATCGACACGGTGCGGTTCTGCGAGCCCGAGGTCAGGGTGGCGATCACCTTCGCAGTGCCGCCGTAGGGATAGGTGGACTTGCTCGTCGTCACCGTGAGCTTGGTGGCCTGAGGAAGCGCCGGCGGTGGGTTGTCGGCGTTCCACGCGATGACGCCCTTGAGGGCAGGCGTGCCGCCCTCGCAGTGCTGCTCGAAGCTGACGGAGAACTTAGTCAGGGCCCCTTCGGTGAAGACCGCCTCGTGGACAGTGAACTCACCCGTCAGCTCATTGCAGCCGCGCCCGTTGCCGGAGATCGAGAGACCGGGTTCGGTGCTGTTGAACGGGTAGCGAGTCGCGCCGGAGTAGGTCGTCCCGGGAGTAAGGGTCCCGCCTTCGCCTGGATCGAAGTCGGCGTACCACCACTCGTCGTAGGCACCCACGACGACAGTGAAGTGGACGCCGCTCTCGGTGCCGGATCCGCTGATCGTCGTCGTTTCGCTCGGGGTGTAGGAGTAGCTGGCGCCCCCGCCGATGTAGTCACCCGGCTGGCTACGCATCTCCCAGGAGGTGTATGGCGCCGCCGCGGAGGCCGGAGCGGGAAGCCCCACGACGAGGGCAGCTGGCAGGGTCATCGCAACGATGAGGCGCGCGGCATGACGCAAGGCGTGGGTCCCCCCTGGTGAGCACCGATTGAATCGGTGCATTTCCGACAAGTTGTATCTGGGAGAACGACCGAGACAGACGCCGGGTCACGGCTGGACGTGGCAGATGTTGCCCGGCCGCGTGCCTCTGCTTGTCCAACGTGACCCATGCTCCGCTGCAGCCGGGGGCCCTAGTGTCGACGTCATGCGGATCGTGATCGCGCTCGGCGGCAACGCGATGACCTCACCGGACGGGCGGGCTCGTCCGGAGGACCAGCAGGCTGCCGTGGAGAGCGCGGCCCAGCCGATCGCCGACCTGGTCGCAGCCGGTCACGAGGTCCTTGTCACCCACGGGAACGGCCCGCAGGTCGGCAACCTGCTGCTCAAGAACGAGCTGGCCGCCAACGTCGTACCTCCCGTCCCGCTGGACTGGTGCGGCGCTCAGACGCAGGCGACGATCGGCAACCTGTTCATGAACGCCTTGGACGCGGCCCTCGCGGAGCGCGGGTCCGACAAGCGCACCGCGACCCTGGTGTCGCGCACGCTCGTGAACAAGGAAGACCCCGCGTTCAAGAAGCACACCAAGCCGATCGGCCGGTACTGCTCTCGCGAGGACGCGCGGGTGATGATCGAGCACGGCCAGGACTACGTCGAGGTGCACGGCAAGGGCTGGCGACGCCTGGTCGCGTCACCCGAACCTCTTGAGTGCCTCGACGCTCCGGCCGCCGACCTGCTGCTTGCTTCCGGATACGTCGTCGTCTGCTCCGGAGGTGGTGGCATCCCCACCATCCGTCAGCCCGATGGGCGCCTGAGCGGCGTCGAGGCCGTTATCGACAAGGACCTGACCGCGGCGCTCGTCGCAGACCACATCGGCGCGGATGCCCTCGTGATCGCGACAGACGTCGACGCGGTGCTGCTCGACTTCGGGACCGACTCCCAGCGGCCCGTCGGTCAGGTCACCGCGGCCGAGATGCGCACCATCGCCAAGGAGCAGGAGTTCGCGGCCGGGTCCATGGGACCCAAGGTCGAAGCGGTGCTGCGCTTCGCCGAGCTCGAGTGCGGCACCGGCATCATCACGTCCCTCGCGCAGATCGGCGACGCCCTGGCGGGCAAGGCCGGCACGCGCGTCGTACCAGGTTGAGGTTGAGAGGAAGCCATGCCTGACGCCATCGAAGTACGCAAGGTCCCGATCCACTCCGTCGCCGACGCCAGCGAGCTCACCAGGCTCGTTGACGAGGGCGTCATCGATGCTTCGCGGGTCATCGCGATCATCGGCAAGACCGAGGGCAACGGCGGCGTCAACGACTACACGCGGATCATCGCCGACCGTGCCTTCCGCGAGGCGTTGATCGCGAAAGGTGCGCCTGCGGACCAGGTGCGCCAGGTCCCCATCGTCTGGTCAGGGGGGACCGACGGCGTGATCAGCCCGCACGCCACGATCTTCGCCACTACCGATGCCGATCCCAGCGACGAGCCGCGGCTCACCGTCGGCTTCGCGATGAGCGAGCAGCTGCTGCCCGAGGAGATCGGGCGGACCCCGATGGTGGAGAAGGTC
>DATILB010000212.1:0-14370 GCA_035477015.1 Nocardioidaceae bacterium
GTCGTCCATCGCGAGCAGGTCGGCGTACATCTGGGTCGTGAAGTCGTCACCGCCGTCGGCCGGAGGCTTGAAGAGCTGGAGCGCGATGACGTGCGCCGGCTTGCCGGCGGACTCACCGAGCAGGAACATCGCATCGTCGAGCGAAATGTTGGTCATGACTACCTCACCAGATCTCTGCCGATGATTTCCTTCATCACGGCGGTAGTCCCGCCGTAGATGGTCTGCACGCGCGTGTCCATGAAGGCCCGGGCGACCGGGTACTCCTTCATGTACCCGTAGCCGCCGTGCAGCTGCAGGCAGGTGTCCATGACCCGCTTCTGCAGCTCACTGACCCACCACTTCCCCTTGGCGGCGTCCACCGCGGTCAGGGTTCCCTCGTTGTAGGCGAGGACGGACTTGTCGACGTACGCCTGCGCGATGTCGATCTCGGTGGCCATCTCCGCCAGCTCGAAGCGGACGTGCTGGAGGTCGGTGATGGGCTTCCCGTAGGCCTCACGCGACAGGCAGTAGCGGCGGGTCTCCTCGAAGATCGCGACGCAGTTGGCGATCGCCTTGACGGAGACGCCGAGGCGTTCGCGCTCGAGGTGCGACATCAGCTGCTGCAGGCCGTGGCCCTCGACTCCGATCAGGTTCGCGGCCGGGACGCGCACGTCCTGGAAGAAGAGCTCGGCGGTGTCCTGCGCGGGCAGGCCGATCTTGTCGAGCTTGCGGCCCCGCTCGAAGCCGGGCATACCGGCCTGGACGACGAGGAGCGACAACGACTTGGAGCCGCCGTCAGGGTCAGTGCAGGCAGCGACGATGACGACATCGGCCATGATGCCGCTGGAGATGAAGGTCTTCGAGCCGTTCAGGACGAACGAGTCTCCGTCGCGTACGGCGGTCGTCCGGATGCCACGGAGGTCGCTGCCCGTGCCGGGCTCGGTCATCGCGAGAGCGCCGATCAGCTCACCGCTGGCGAAGCCGGGCAGCCAGCGCTGCTTCTGCTCGTCGTTGGTGAGGTCGAGCAGGTAGCTCAGCACCAGGTCGTCCTGCAGGGAGATCGTGAGCGCGAACGACAGCGCGTGCGCCTTTGCGATCTCCTCGGCCGCGACCATCCGGAACCGGTAGTCGGTCACGCCGGCGCCGCCGTACGCCTCAGGAATCTCGAGGCCGTAGATGCCGTTCTTGGCCGCCTCGATGTAGACGTCCCGGTCGATCCAGCGCTGCTCCTCCCACCGGTCGTGGTGGGGCACGACCTCGCGGGCGACGAACTCGCGCACCGTCTCGCGGTACGCCTCGTGGTCCTCGGTGTAGATGCCGCGCTCCATGCTCAGCCCAGCCGCTCGATGATCGTCACGTTGGCCTGGCCGCCGCCCTCGCACATGGTCTGCAGGCCGAAGCGGCCGCCGGTGCGCTCGAGCTCGTGCAGCATCGTGATCATGATCCGGGCGCCCGACGCCCCGAGCGGGTGGCCGAGCGCGATGGCGCCGCCGTTGACGTTGACCTTGGCCGGGTCGGCGCCGGTGTGCTGCTGCCAGGCGAGTACGACGCTCGCAAAGGCCTCGTTCACCTCGAACAGATCGATGTCGTCGACCGACATGCCCGCCTTGGAAAGCGCCCGCGTGGTGGCGGGCAGGGGAGCGGTCAGCAGGTTGATCGGGTCGGACCCGAGCACCGAGAGGTGGTGGATCCGAGCGCGCGGGGTCAGCCCGTGGGTGCGGACAGCGTCCTCGGAGGCGATCAGCAGCGCCGCCGACGCGTCAGAGATCTGCGAAGCGACGGCCGCGGTGAGTCGACCACCGGGCGCCAGCGGCTGCAGGCCGGCCATCTTCTCGAGCGTGGTGTCGGCGCGAGGGCCTTCGTCCTTCTTCAGGTCGAGCAGCGGCTCGATCTCGGCGAGGAAGCGACCCTCGTCCTGGGCCTGCAGCGCGCGTCGGTGGCTCTCCAGCGCGAAGCGCTCCAGGTCCTCGCGCGACAGGTTGTAGTCGGTAGCGATGCGCTCGGCGGAGACGAACTGCGAGACCTCCTGGTTGCCGTAGCGCGCCTCCCAGCCCTCGCACCCGGTCCAAGGGTCGACGGCGCCGTAGGGCTCGCCGACCGTGAAGGAGCTGAGGATCGGGTACTGGCTCATCTTCTGTACGCCGCCGGCGATCACCAGATCCGACGTACCGCTCATCACTGCCTGGGCGGCGAAGTGCACGGCCTGCTGTGAGGAGCCGCACTGCCGGTCGATGGTCACGCCAGGCACGGACTCGGGGAGGCCGGCCGCGAGCGCCGCGGTGCGGGCGATGTCACCCGCCTGGGACCCGATGGCGTCGAGGCAGCCGAAGATGACGTCGTCGATCTCCGCTGGATCGAAGTCGTGTCGCTCCACCAGCGTGCGAATCGAGTGCGCGCCGAGGTCGGCGGGGTGGATACCGGCCAAGCCTCCGCCGCGACGTCCGACAGGGGACCGGACGGCGTCGACGATGTATGCCTCGGGCATGAATTTTGCTCCTTCGCTTGGACTCTCGTTTAGTTTAAACTATATTCAAAAAACAAGAAAGGTGAGGCCGCGCACACAGGAAGGGGCCACCTATGCAAAGCCCGACGCATGCGGCCCTCGTGGTCGCGGACACCGGCACGACCCTGAGTCATCAAGAGCTTCGAGAAGCGTCGGCACGAGTGGCGACCGCGCTGTTCGCGCAAGGACTACGGCCAGGCGACACCGTTGCTGTGCTCGCCGAGCCCGGCGCAGAGCATCTCCAGGTGCGGGTCGCGGCACGACGTATCGGGGTGTTCGTGGTCGCGCTCGACCCCGCGCTCTCCCTGGAGGAGCGAGCGTTCGTCATCAACGACAGCGGCGCGCGCACGCTGTTCGTCTCCGAGCGGTACGCCGCGGACGCCGGCTCCCTGCGACCGCTCACGCCGGGCGTCGAACTGCGCTGCTCGCTGGGCGGGTCGTTGCCCGATCATGTCCCGTTCGGTCGGCTGCTCGAGCCCGCGGCTGACGGCCAGGTAGAGCTCGCGACGGACCTATCGCTCTACTACACCGCCGGGACTCGCGCGAGGCCCCGCGGCGTACGTCGCATCGGCGTTGCCGCCGGGCTGCTGCAGGTCGACCGACGCACCGTTCTGTTCAGCCCCACCCCGTGGTCCGACCCAGTGGGCGCCCAGCTCTTCGAGGCCGTGCTCGAGGCGGGTGGAACCCTCGTCACGCTGACCGAGTTCGACGCGGCCTCCGCGCAGACGGCAATGGCGGAACACGCGCCGACGCTCCTGCATCTGCTGCCGTGGCACCTCTTGCGCCTGATGAAGCACGGCACCGTCCCAGCACTCGAAGCAACCCTGGTGCACAGCTCGGCTCCCTGCCCCGGTGGAGTCAAGAGGTGGGCACTGGACTGGCTGGACGACCGCGTCCTCGAGCTGTACGGCGGCGCCGCGTGCGACGTGCTCACGAAGGTGGACGGGCCCGAGTGGCGCGAACGTCCGGGCACGGTAGGGCGAGCCGTCCAGGGTGCGATCCATGTCTGTGACGCGACCGGGGACGAGCTGCCCCCCGGTGCCGTCGGCCTCGTCTACTTCGACCAGGGCCACGAGGTTCCTTCCGTGCCGGACGTTGTCATGCCGCACCCGCGCAACCGGTCGTGGTTCTCGCTGGGTGACCTGGGCCGAGTCGACAAGGACGGCTACCTCTCGCTCGTGGACCCTGCTCGCGAGCTCGAGGACCTGCTCGTCGTACACCCGAAGGTCGCCGACGCCGCGGTGATCCCGCTGGACGTCCACCTCGACGCCGGGCTCCGTGCGGTGGTGCAGCCGGCCGAAGGGATCACCGGGGGAGTCGCCCTGGATCGCGAGCTACGTGCCTACCTGCGCGGGCGAGTGTCGTCCGGACTGGTCCCGCGGGCCGTCGACTTCGCTGCGACGCTCCCGCGCACTGGGACGGGGAAGCTGGTCAGGCGCAAGCTCGTGGCGCGCTTCGCGCTGAGCGACACCGTGATCGTCTAGTCCCGGTCGGCCTGCTCGGCGACCCACGCCGCGATCTGGTTGCGGTTGTTGAAGCCGAGCTTCGTCAGGATGTGCTCGACGTGGGTCTCCGCCGTGCGCTTGGAGATCACCAGCGCGTCGGCGATGTCCTTGTTGTTGAAACCCTTGAAGACCAGGTCGGCGATCTGCCGTTCCCGCGGAGTGAGCACGTTGGCGACCTGCTTGACCGCCTTCGCCGCGGCTCGCACGCCCCTGCTGGCGACCTTCTCGTCCAACGCCAACGAGATCGCCTCCGACTGACTGAGCGCGCGACCCTTGGCCCAGGCGGCGTCGTACCCGTCGTTCCCGAGGGCTTCCTGCAGCTGCCCGACGCACATCTCGTGGAAGCTGAAGAGCCCGGGGAGTGCCTTCGTTGACGTCTCGATCTTGTCCCACTCGTTCTCCGCGGCACCGAGCAGGATCGTGGCCCGCTCAGGATCGGTCGGGGCGACCATCAGGGCGATCGCCTCGAAGGTGAGGCCGATGCCGATGCGCTCGTGCATGTCCTGCTTCAGGCGCAGGCTGGCCTTCTCGAGCTCGACTCCTCCGGCCACGTCACCGGCGGCCCAGGTGGCCAGCCCCGCGATCCACAGCGAGTAGGAGCGGTACCAGGACTCACCGACCGGCTCGGTGATCGCGAGGCACGCCGCGTGCGCCGCCATCGCTCCCGGGATGTCGCCGCTGATCGTGAGGTTCAGCGCCAGCAGGGCCTGGCAGTGCGCCACCTGGGAGATGTTCCCTGAGGCGGTGAACTCCTTGATCGCCTGGTTGAACAGTTCAGCCGACTCCGCGGTCTCGCCCTCGAACATCGCCACGAATGCCGCGGTCTGCGTCATCAGTGTGTCCGGATGGCCGCCCAGCTCCCGCGCGATCGCCCGGCCCTCGGCGAGAAGCGGCTCGGCGTGCTCCATGTCGCCCTGCATCGCCGCCCACCAGCACCCGGTGCGCAGCGCGCGCACGCGAGTCTCGGTGGGCTCCGGCACCTGGGGGAGCAGCTGGCTGAACCAGATCCGCCCCGGCCGGAAGAGCCCGTCAGCGAGCCCGAACTCCAGCAGGTCAGCGCCCATCCGCAGACCGGGCTCCGCCTCGCCCGGCTCGGTTGAGCAGAACTCGAGGGCCGAGCGCATGTTGCCCGACTCTCGCCGCAGCCGGTGGATCCACTCCACCTGACGAGGGCTGACCCAGTCCGCGCTCACGCGGGCAGCGAGGTCGACGAACCAGTCGCGGTGCAGACTGCGCAACTCACGGAGCTTGCCCTGCTCGCGGAGCCGGCTGAGCCCGCGCTGCCGGATCGGGGGCAGCATCCGGTAGCGGGTCCGGCCGGCGTTCTCGCTGGCGATCACGATCGACTTCTCGACGAGCGAGGCGAGTTCGTCGGTCAAGAAGCCGTCGCCGCCACCGCAGACCGCAGTCATGGCGTCGAGCTCGAAGCCGTCGACGAAGACCGAGGCTCGTGCCCAGAGGTCGCGCTCCTCGTCGGTGCAGAGGTCGAAGCTCCAGTCGATGCAGGCCGCCATGGTGCGCTGCCGGTCAGGCGCCGTACGGCTGCCGCGGCTCAACACCTCCCAGCGGTCGCCGAGGTGCTGGCCTAGCTCCACTACCGACATCGAGCGGAGCCGGGCGGCGGCGAGCTCGATCGCGAGCGGGATGCCCTCGAGCCGGCGGCAGATCGACGCGACGGCCGCTCGGTTCTCCTCGGTGATGGTGAAGTCCGGGACCAGCGCTGTGGCCCGGTCGACGAAGAGGCTGACCGACTCGAACTGCTGGAGCGGGACGGAGTTCTCGTCGCCGCGGGCCGGCACGGACAACGGCGTGACCGGGTGCACGGTCTCGCCGGTGATGCGCAGCGGCTCGCGGCTGGTGGCCAGCACCTTCACCTTCGGGCTGGTGCGCAGGATCGTGTCGGTCATGACGGCGGCTGCGTCGATGACGTGCTCGCAGTTGTCCAGGATCAGCAGCACGTTGCGGGAGCTGAGGTATTCCACGAGCGAGGTGGGGGCCGCCCGGGTGGACCGGCCCTGGAGACCCAGAGCCGCCGAGATCGCGTCGGGGAGCCAGTCGGGGTCCGTGAGACCGCCGAGCGGGACGAAGAAGGTGCCGTCGGCGAAGGCGCGCCTGAGCTCGGCCGCCATGCGCAGGGCAAGGCGGGTCTTCCCGACGCCCCCGAAGCCGGTCAGGGTGACCAGGCGCGACTCCGTCAGGAGCGTCCTGATCTGGCTCCGCTCGGACCGCCGACCGACGAAGCTGGTGACTTCAGCCGGGAGCTGCGCGTGCCCTTCGAGCCCCGATCCAGGTTCTGCCATGCCCTCGCTACTTCTCCGGTGGTACGCGTTGCCTCACATTACCGTCGCGCCCTCTACGTACGTATCTACGTATCCGTGCGGGCGACCCGGGGAGCCTCCCGAAGCAGGGTTGCTACAGGAGCCGGCCGCGGCTCCAGAACCCAGATCCGGAGGTCGCGATGTTCCTGAACTGCCCCGACGAGGTGCTCCGCTACATCGGCCGTACGTTCCAGTCCGCTCTCGCCGACCCGATCGTCGCGTCGCGCCTGGCCGAGAACCCTGTGAGCGTACGAGTCGGCTTCATCGACCCTGACTGCGTCCTGGTCGTCGACATCGCCCGCGGCGAGGTTCGCTTCGCCAGCGCGGCGGAGGAGCCGACCGCCGCCCTGGTCGCGATGAACGTGGACACCGCGGTCCGCTACTGCCAGGGACGCCTCGACGTTGCGACCGCTCTCGCCAACGGCGACATCGTCGCGGTGGGGGAGGCCAAGGCCATCCTCGACCTGCTGATCGAGACCGCGACCCTGCCCCGGCTGTACGCCGACCTGGTGCGCAGCGAGGGCCGCGAGGACCTGTTGGTCGCCTGACCAGCAGGTGGCGAGGCCCTCGTGGTCTTGCTCACTTCCTCTTTTTTAATATAGTCTAAATTCGAATACCCGCAGACGAGCGATGGAGTGGCAGTGAAGAGGTCTGGACTCGACGGACGCGTCGTCGCCATCACCGGCGGCGCCAGGGGCATCGGCCTGGCCACGGCGAAGGAGCTCCTCGGCCGCGGTGCGAAGATCGTCATCGGCGACATCGACGCGGATCTCGTCGTGCGCGAGGCGGCGGCCCTGGGCGCGGAAGCGCTGGGTGTGGAGCTCGACGTCACCGACCCGGACTCCTTCGAGAAGTTCATCGCGGCCGCCGAGGAGCGCTTCGGCGTCGTCGACGTACTGATCAACAACGCCGGCATCATGCCGATCGGTGCCTTCCTTCAGGAGCCGACCTCGCTCGCGGCCCGCGCCCTCGAGATCAACGTGGGCGGGGCCCTCAACGGCATGAAGACCGTGCTCCCGACGATGGTCCGCCGCGGCAAGGGCCACATCGTCAACGTGGCGTCGGTGGCCGGCAAGTCCCCGGTCCCCGGTGGACTCACCTACGCCGCCACCAAGGCCGCCGTCGTGTCGATGACCGAGTCGGCGCGCGTCGAGTTCGCCGGCAAGGGCGTGCACTTCACCTGCGTGATGCCGTCGTTCACCAACACCGACCTCATCGCCGGGACCCAGGGCACCAAGCTGGTCAAGACGGTGGAGCCCGAGGACGTCGCCCAGGCGATCCGCAAGGCCCTCGAGAAGCCGCGCGCGGACGTGTTCGTGCCGCGCGTGCTCGGCCCGATCGTCTTCACCCAGCCGCTCATGGGCCGCGGTCTCCGCGACCGCGTCAACCACGTCCTCGGGGCCGACCGAGTGTTCCTTGAGTTCGACGCCAGCGCCCGCAAGGGCTACACCGACCGCATCGGCAGGGACTGACCGCCATGAGCGCGCCCCCGATCGAGACCGGCGGACCGTACAGCGGTCAGCTCAACCAGGCGGTCTCCTACGTCCCGAAGTCGGCCCGTTCCGTCATCGGCGAGGCCGGCGGCATGGCGCACCTGCTCGTCACCGTGCTCTGGAGCGCCATCCGGCACCCCAAGGGCTACTGGACCGACGTGATCGACGAGATGCACTACACGATCAAGCGGTCATGGATCTCGATCACCGCGGCCCTCTTCGGCTTCCTCCTCGCGCTGAGCGTCCCGTCGATGCAGTTCGTGCAGCTGGCCGGCGTGGGTGAGCTCTACGGCCCGCTACTGCTCACCCAGAGCACCCGGACGTTCACCGTCTGGGTCGCGACACTGCTCGTGGCCGGAGTCATCGGCGCGGCCATCACCGCCGAGCTGGGCTCCCGCAAGGTCCGCGAGGAGCTCGACGCGATGCAGGTGATGGGCATCGACCCGATCCGCACGCTCGTCGTACCCCGTGTCGTGTCCGTCGCCCTCATCACCACCCTGCTCGCGATCCCGGCCGAGCTCATCACGATCCTGTCGTCGCAGTTCGCGGCGAGGTACATCGGCGGCATCGAGGCCGCCGAGTTCTACAGCTTCCTCTGGCTCAACATGAGCACCACGGAGATCGTCTCCATGGTCATCAACTGCCTCCTCGCCGGCCTGCTGATCGGCTCGGTGTGCTGCTACAAGGGCCTCAACGCGGCCGGTGGCGCCATGGGTCTCGGCAAGGCCGTCAACCAGGCCGTCGTCATCTCCTTCATAGCCCTCTTCGTCATGCAGCTCGGGTACAACGCCTTGATCCTCGGCGTCTTCCCGGGGTTGGGAGCCTTCCGATGAGCCAGACCGTCAACCCGACGCCGACCACTCCCCAGGAGCGGATCAAGGCCGCCCGTGCCCTCGAGCCCGGCAGCAGGATCGCGTCCCCGTTCGAGCACGCCGGCGAGCTGGTCGCCTTCGCTCTCCGCGCGGTCAAGGAGATGCCGGTCGCCATCCGGCTCTACCCCTCCGAGGTGTTCCGCCAGGCCGGCCTGCTGATCCGGTCCAACGCCGTCGTCGTGCTGTTCATGCTCTTCATGCTCGGCGCGCTGCTCGGCATCACCGGCACGTTCCTCTTCGAGACCATCGGCCTCGACAGCTACGTCTCCGCCATCAACGCGGTCCCGATGATGCGAGGTGTCGTCGAGATCGTCTTCGGCTGGATCCTCGCCGCCAAGTACGGCTGTGGCATCGTCGCCGAGCTGGGCGCCATGCGGATCAGCGAGGAGATCGACGCCATGGAGGTCATGGGCATCCGGTCCATTCCCTACCTGATCGGCACCCGGCTCGCCGCTGCTCTCCTGGTGCTCCCGTTCCTCTTCATCACGGCACTAGGCGTGCACTTCATCGCGGCCAAGCTCTTCTTCGTCGACTTCCTCAACACGGTGTCCTCGGGTGGCTTCCAGTACGTGCTGTTCCTGCTGCAGAGCCCCCGCGACTTCATGGTGGCGCTGCTCTGGGGCACCGTCGTCGGCTTCCTCGTCACGGTCGTCGCCTGCTTCTACGGCTACAACGCCAAGGGCGGTCCCGTTGGCGTCGGCCGGAGCACGGCTCAGGCCATGCTCGTCAACCTCGTGCTCATCAGCGTGACGGCCATGATCATCGCCCAGATCTTCTACGCCAACGTCCTTGCCGAAGCTTTCGGCACCTGACCCGGTAAGGAATCCCTCCATGACCAGCACACTTCCGGCCTCCCAGGACGTCATGTACGGCGAGCGGCCCCCCTGCAACGCCAACGAGCCGCACACCGTCGAGATCAAGAACGTGTACAAGAGCTTCGGCTCGTCGCACATCCTCAACGGCCTCAGTGTCGACTTCAAGGACAACGCGATCACGACGGTGCTCGGCCCCTCGGGCACCGGCAAGTCGGTGCTGCTCAAGCACATCGTCGGCTTGCTCGAGCCTGACGCCGGTGAGGTGAAGGTGTTCGGGGAGAACATCTGGAACGTCCCGGAGGTCGACCGCTACGAGCTGCGCAAGCGCTTCGGCGTGCTTTTCCAGGACGGCGCGCTCTTCGGCTCGATGAACCTCTACGACAACGTCGCGTTCCCGCTGCGCAAGCACACCGACAAGTCCGAGGACGAGATCCGCGAGATCGTCATGCAGAACATGCGCGAGGTCGGCCTCGAGGCAGCGATCCACAAGGCGCCGAACGAGATCTCCGGCGGTATGCGCAAGCGCGCCGGCTTCGCCCGTGCCTTGGTGATGCGTCCCGACGTGGTGCTCTTCGACGAGCCCGACTCCGGCCTGGACCCGGTCCGCACCAAGCTGCTCTCCCAGCTGATCTCCGAGATGCACCAGGAGCACGGCGGCACCTACATCGTGATCACGCACGACATCCCGACAGCACGCACGGTCAGCGACTACGTGGCCGTGATCTGGCAGGGGAAGATGGTGCACTACGGGGAGGCCGATGGCGCGTTCGGCTCGGACGACCCGTTCGTGCGGCAGTTCCTCGCCGGCGCCGCCGACGGCCCGCTGGGGATGGACTGACATGCAGAAGTGGTTCGTTCCGGCTACTGCGCTTGCCCTGGTGGCGGTGGCCTTCAAGCTCGCGCCTGACAACGACTACGAGCTCGAGCTCCTCATGCCGTCGGCAGAGGGCTCCTTCGTCGGCGCCCGCACGATGATCGCCGGCCAGGAAGTAGGTCGCGTCAGCGAGGTCGGTGTCGACGGCAACAAGGCCAAGGTCACCGTCGTCATCGACGACGAGCACGCTCCGCTGCACGCGGGTACGACGGCGCGCATCACGTGGAACAGCGTCATCGGACGCCGCCAGGTCGAGCTCGTCCCCGGAGCCGAGACGAACCCGGAGCTGCCCTCCGGCAAGGTCGTGGAGTCGAACCTAGAACGCGTGGAGCTCGACGACCTCGTGGCCGCTCTCGACGGCCCGACACGCGAGAAGGTGCAGCGCCTCGTCCAGCAGCTCGAGGTCACCCTCGACGGCAACGAGGGCAACCTGCAGCAGACGCTGAACTCGGCGGGGCCCTTCGTGGCCGCCATAGGTGAGGTGCTCAAGGGCGTGGGCCAGGACGGTCCCGCCATCCGTCGGCTGGTCACCCAGCTGCACACGATGACCCAGACGCTCTCCGCGCGTGACAACGAGCTTGCAGCGACGGTGCAGAACCTGCAGTCGCTGGTCTCGGCCGCGGCCGACCAGCAGGAGCAGATCCGCGCGGCGCTCGACGAGGTGCCGGGCACGGTTCGCGCCGGTTCCGACTTCTTCAGCCGGGTCCCGGCTGCGATCGACGCGACCCTCCCGCTGCTCGAGGACCTGCGTCCCGCGACGGCCAAGCTGCCGTCGGTCGCGAAGAACCTCAACCCGGTGCTGACAGATCTTCGGCCGACGGTGGCGGAGCTCCGCCCGGCCCTCCAGGCGGCGCGCATGCTGCTGGGGGAGACGCCGGACCTGCTCGACATGGCCAACTCAACGGTTCCAGCAATAGGCGATGCGGTCACGAGCCTGCTCCCCGCCGTCGCGTTCCTGCGGCCGTACACCCCCGAGATCATCGGCTTCCTGTCCAACTGGACGTCGCTGTTCTCGGCCAAGAACTCCGCCGGTCACTTCGGCCGCGCGATGGTGCCGGTCTCCGCCTCGATGCTCAACGACAACCCCGGCATCCTGCCGCCGGGCATGACCCAGGACAAGGCCCCCCTGCCGGGCGAGCTGGCGGGTCAGCCCTGGACCGATGCGAACGGAGACGGAGTCCGATGACCACCCTCGTCCGCGGCGTTGCCGCCGGAGGCGCGCTGCTGCTCGTGGCCGTGCTCGGCGGGAACCTGGTGACCGCCGACACCGACACCGAGAACACGGTGACGACCACGCTGGTCGACGCCGGTTCGCTCGAGAAGGGCAACGAGGTCCGCGCGTCCGGCGTCCAGGTCGGCCAGGTCAAGGACATCGAGCTCGTCGACGGTCAGGCCAAGGTGACCCTCGAGGTCGACCCCGGCGTGCTCCCGTTGCACGACGACGCCAGCCTGCTGGTCAAGCCGGTCAACCTGCTCGGTGAGAACTACGTCGACATCGACCCCGGTACGCCGTCCGCCCCGTTCATGGACGAGGCCGTGATCCCGACGGAGCGGACCAAGACCGAGGTCACTCTGCAGGACGTTCTCAACACCTTCCACGCGCCCACCGCGGCGTCGCTCGCAGCCGTCGTCACCGCTCTGGGCGAGGGACTCGAAGGGAACGGCGGTGAGGTCGCCGCGGCACTCAAGGCACTCGCGCCCGCGATGCAGAACGCCGAGGAGCTCGGTGCGCTGCTCGAGGACCAGAACGGCGTACTCGACTCGCTCATCACCAAGCTCGACCCCGTGACCGGGGCCATGGCCGTCGACAACGGTGCCGTGCTGGACTCGCTCGTGGGTTCCACGCAGCAGATGCTGGCTGCGGTCAACGCCGACCAGGAGGCCCTCGAGCAGACCATCCTCGAGCTGCCCGGCACCCTCCGCTCCGCTCAGGCCACGCTCCGGGAGTTCGGCGGGGTGGCCGACCAGGCGACCCCGGTGCTGCGCTCCATCCGGCCGATCACCGACGACCTCACGGCGGTCACGGCCGAGCTGCAGCGTTTCGCTGACGCGGCTGACCCCGCACTCGCGTCGCTCGAGCCGGTCCTGCGGCACGCCGACGTGCTGCTCGACCAGGCCGCTCCGGCGGTGGCCGAGCTGCGCAACGCCGGTCCCCACCTACGTCGTACGGCGGCGTCTGCCCGACCGGTCGCGGACAAGCTCGTGGCCCAGCACCTCGGTGACCTGATGGCCTTCGTCCGCAAGTGGGCGCTCTCCACCAACGGTCGCGACGGACTGAGCCACTACTTCCGCGGTGTCTTCTACGTGACCCCGACGACGCTGAAGAGTCTGGCGCAGTCGTTCGTGCCCGCGTCCGTGGGCCTGCCCATCGAGGGCGCGGCCGGCGCCAACAAGCCCAAGGGCCTGTTGCCCGAGCTCGGGCTCGACCAGATCCTGCCGAACCTCAATAACGCGCTCGGCCTGACCAGCCAGCAGGAGTCCAACCTGCTGGAGCAGCTGCTGGGAGGGGTCCTCTGATGGCACCGCGTCCTGTCCACCGTGACGAAGCCCGCAAGTTCGCCTGGGGTCTGGTGACCCTGACCATGGCGGCAGTCGTCTTCCTGATCGGTGGCATCGTGCAGACCGGTGGTCCTGTCCCGGCGAAGAAGTACACCTACGTGAAGGCGTCCTTCAACGACGTCGGCATCCTGAAGTCCGGCAAGGCCGTGAAGGAGAACGGCCTCCGCGTCGGCCAGGTGTCCGACATCGCCTACCGAGACGGTCTGGCCGAGGTCACCCTCCGCCTCGACGGCGACCGCACCGTCTACCGCGACGGCTCCGCGACCGTGAGCAACGTGTCGGCACTCGGCAAGAAGTACGTCGAGCTCGACCCGGGCACCGCGTCCGCGGGCGAACTGGGTGACGGTGTGCTGCCAGCCGAGCAGAACGGCGACTCCCAGAGCCTCGAGGACGCTCTCAGCGCCCTCGACCCAGCCACCCGTACGGCGCTCCGCTCGACCCTCGAGCAGGTGGGTGGCGGTGTGGCCGGGCACGGTCCGGACCTGCACCAGGTCCTGCGCGTGGCTCCCGACCTGCTGCCGGACGTCCGCACCCTCACCGGTGCGCTCACCAGCTCAGAACTAGAGGGCCTGCTCGCCAGCGCCGACACCCTGGCCGGCCGTTTCGTCGGACGCACCGCCGAGCTCGAGCAGCTCATGCGGAACGCGGACGCCACCGTCTCCGCCCTCGCGGTCGACGGTGGGCAGCCACTCGCGGCCGCCGTACGCCAGCTTCCGTCCACGCTGCGGGAGGCCAAGAGCGCACTCGACGCGCTGAACCGCCCGCTCGTCGACGCCCACGCAGCACTGGCCGACCTGCGCCCCGGTGGGCAGGCACTCGGTCGTTCCTCCGACGACCTGCGCGGCTTCCTTCGCGACGCCGTCGGGCCGCTCGGCAAGGTGCCGGGTGTGAGCGACCAGGCACTGCCTGCCGTGGACGAGCTGACGGCCACGTTGGAGGACCTGCGTCCGCTGTTGCCGATGGTGTCGACCTCGCTCGCCAGCGTCGCGCGCCTGCTCTTCGACTTCGCGCCGTACGCCGGTGACGCCGCTCGCTTCGTCTCTCAGCACGACCTGCTCAGCGGGACGCTCGGCGGCGACGACAAGCACTACTTCGCCGCGATGCTGACCGGCCTCGGCCTGTTCAGCATGGCCGGTGCTCCCGACCCCTTGGCCACCAACGAGTTCTACCCGGCGCCCGGCACCGCGTGGAACCACACGACCATCACGGAGGTCGACCAGTGACCACCCCCAAGCCGGCTCGCCGCCGAAACCCGGTGACGGCGGTCAACTCGAGGGCCCGGCTCATCCGGCTCGGCCTCGGCCTCTACATCGGACTGGCGCTCGTCCTCGGCCTGCTCGCGGTCAAGCCGCAGCTGAAGGCGCGGTTCGCGTCGGGCACGACGATCACCGCTGAGTTCAACGACAGCTACAAGGTCCGCAAGTACGACAGCTCGATCAAGTTCGCCGGCCT
>DATILB010000213.1:0-7254 GCA_035477015.1 Nocardioidaceae bacterium
GCCATGTAGTCGAGCATCAGCTCCTGGCCGATCCTGGAGAGCGCGGTGGTGAGGAACTCGGCCCGCTCCACGTGTAGTCCGTCAGTCAGGGACATCGACCCGCCGAAGTACACCGACCGCTTGATGGCTGCGACGGACCCCTTCGTCCTCGAGCCGAAGTGCTCGGCCAGTTCGATGGCCCTCGCGAGAACCTGGTCCTGAGGAACGACGTCGTCGACGGCCCCGACCTCCAGTGCCTCCTTGGGGGTGAACGGCTTGCCCTCGAGGATGGCGACGAGGGACTGGTGGGTGCCGATCAGCCGGGTCAGCCGCTGAGTGCCGCCGCCACCGGGCATGATCCCCAGCAAGACTTCAGGCTGCCCGATGAAGTAGTCGCCATCGGCCATCACCCGCAGGTCGTTGGCCCAGCTGAACTCCGCACCCAGGCCCAGGGCAGAGCCATTCAGGGCCGCGACGAAGATGACGCCGCTTCGGTTCATCTTGAGGAAGGTTTGATGGACACGCTCGAGCTGCACGGCGGGCCACAAGGGAGTCTTGCCCAGCAGGGACTGCAGCCCGCCCGCGCGGTTGACGCTCTTCGCGGTGTGCGCGAGCGCCGCCGCACCCTTCACGCCGACCGAGGGGACCGTGGCGCCGCCTTCTTGCAGCCAACGAACCTCCGCGTGGCTGACGAAGCGCTCAGGATGCGTCCCGGTGAACACGACCGCGTGGACGTTCGGGTCCTTGTCTGCCCGGTCCACAAGAGCATCCAGCTGCTCAGCGATGTCGTTGCCGAACAACCCGAGAGGGCCGCCGTCGACGTGCGCGACCAGGACGGCGCCGCGGTCCTCGATCTGGAGATTCCCTTTGACTTCTTCCATACAAACCAATATAACGAAGTTATCTGATCCAGACAAGTGAAAGCATGGGGCCATGTCCGAAGATCCGACGCACGACGGCGTGCCGGCGCGTCTGGTGCAAGCCACGATCAAGCTCCTGGCCGAGCAGGGACCCTCGGCCATCAAGGCGCGCGCCGTGGCGTCCGAGGCCGGCATGTCGACGATGGTCGTCTACAGCCACTTCGGCGGCATCCCTGAGCTCATCGGCGCGGTCGTCGACCACGGGTTCTCCGAGATGGAGCGCGCGTTCTCCGAGGTGCAGGTCACCGATGACCCGATAGCCGACCTGTTCTCGATGGCGCTGACCACGAGGGAGCTGGCAGGCGCGAACCCGCACCTGTACGACCTCATGTTCGGGCTGTCGACCCGCGCAACGTACCGCCCCACCCCCGACAAGGACGTACGACGGAGTGGGCACTCGCCGGCTTTCCGAGCCGCGTACGTCCACGTCACCGACGCGTGCTCGCGGCTCGTGGAGTCCGGCCGGGTGCAAGGGCTCGACCCTCAGGTGATTGCGGCGGCGCTGTGGAGCTACGTGCACGGCTACATCACCCTCGAGCTCGGCGATCACTTCGCAGACTTCGGAGACCCGGTGGGTGAGGTCATGGTGCCGATGGGCGTCACGTTCTCGATCGGCCTCGGCGACCAGCCCGCGCGAGCCCTTGCGTCGCACGAAGCCGCACTCAAGCTCAACCGACGCGGCCGGAAGGCGGCGGCACGAGCTGCTCGTTCCGCCCGAGTGCCCCGATCTCGCGCTCGAGGGTAGGCACCCACTTCGCCGCGAAGCGGCGCGCCCACGGCCACCCGACCGGCGAGCTGATGGCGGCCTTCGCCCAGCCGGCGGCACCGACCGCTCGTGGGACGTACACCCGGGCTCGCCGACCTGAGAGCCCGTCGACGATCGCGGCGGCAGCCTTGTCGACGCTGGTCGTGACATTCCCCGGGTACGGCAGCTCCCTGCGCAGCTGAACGAACGAGGGGATGTCCCGCTCGGCGCCCTTCACCAGGTCGGTCTCGATCCACGAGGGATGCACCAGACCGACCGTGATGCCGAGGTGCGCCACCTCCTGGCGGTAGGCCAGCGTGAGCATCTCGACGCCGGCCTTGCTCGCGGCGTACGACGACATCGAGGGCAGGGCCAGGAACGACAACGCTGAGGCGACCACCATCGCGTGGCCGCTGCTGCGCTCGAGGTGTGGCGTTGCGTGCTTGAGGGTCCGGAAGGTGCCGTTGAGGTTGACGTCGACGACCCGCTCGAACGCCGCGTCATCGGCCTGCCGCACTGTCCCGTAGGCCACCACTCCTGCGTTGGCGACCAGAAGGTCGATGCCTCCCATTGCGCTCGCGCTCTCGTCGATGGCGCGCTGGACGGACTCGCCGTCGCGGACATCCGCCTCACACCACGTCGCGGCCGGGCCCAGCTCCCCAGCAAGGGCGCTGAGACGGTCAGGCTCCAGCCCGATCAGCGCGACCTGCGCGCCACGAACGACAGCAAGCCGTGCCACCTCGGCGCCGATGCCTCGCGCCGCGCCTGTCACGACGAGTCTCTGGCCGGCCAGGTCCTGCTTCATGTGATCCACCATTCATTGCGGTTCTGATATAACGAAGTTATAGTAGAGTACATGAAGGCATACATCGTCGAGAAGTACGGCAAGGACGGTCTCCGCGCCGCCGACATCCCCCAACCCACCGTCGGCAGCAACGACGTGTTGGTGAAGGTGAGTGCGGCGAGCATCAATCCGCTCGACAAGATGGTCCGTGATGGCGAGTTCAAGCAGCTCATCAAGTACAAGAAGGGCTTCACGCTCGGCCACGACATGGCCGGTGTTGTGACCGAGGTCGGCTCGGACGTCCGAGGGTTCAAGGTCGGCGACGAGGTCTACTCGCGCCCCCGCGACCTGCGCATCGGGACTTTCGCGGAGTACATCGCGATCGACCAGGACGACGTCGCGCTCAAGCCCAACTCCCTGTCGCTTCAGGAAGCGGCCGCGGTTCCCCTGGTCGCCCTCGCCGCCTGGCAGACGCTCGTCGACCTCGCCCAGGTCCAGCCCGGCCAGAAGGTGCTCGTCCACGCAGGCGCCGGCGGACTTGGCTCGACCGTGCTGCAACTGGCCAAGCACCTGGGTGCCTACGTCGCCACGACGGCGCACACCAACGACATCGACCGGGTCCGTGACCTCGGCGCTGACGAGATCATCGACTTCACGACGACCGACTTCGCCGAGGTCCTGTCGGGGTACGACGTCGTACTCGACTCCCTGGGCGGGGCCAACCTCGAGAAGTCGCTGACCGTTCTCAAGCCCGGCGGCCTGGCGATCAGCGTTGTCGGGCCACCCGACTCCGCGTTCGCCAGGCAGGTAGGCCAGCCGGCCCTGCAGCCGGTCCTGGGAGTCTTGAGCCGCAAGGTCCGCAAGCACGCCAAGAAGCTGGGCGTCCGCTACTCGTTCTTCTTCATGCGGGCCAACGGGGCACAGCTCCGCGAGCTGGCCGGCCTGTACGACGCCGGCCACCTGCGTCCCGTTCTCGACGAGCGGACCTTCCCCTTCGACCAGACCGTCGAGGCGCTCGCGTACGTCGAGCAGGGCAAGGCCCGCGGCAAGGTCGTCATCACGGTCGATGGAGAAGCCCGCTGACGCTGCTACCGCGTGTCCGGTTCGGCACGCCAACGTGCCGACCAGACGCTCATTGCCTCGAGCACGGGTAGCAGGTCGCGCCCCTTCGCCGTCAGGGCGTACTCATAGCGGTCGGGTCGGCTCTGGTACTGCCGCCGCTCGAAGATCCCCTCGGCGACCAACACTCGCAGTCGTTCGGCCAGCATCCTGCGAGAGATGCCGAGCTGACCTTGGAACTCGTTGAACCGGGACACCCCGTGAATGCCATGGGCCACCAGCTCGATATCCCATGCACTCTTGAAGACGATGCGAGGCATTGTTGCTCCGGTCGATGGAATATCAATCGTAATATTACGTCTGACAGACTATAGGTTACGATAGGTGCGTCGGCAAGAAGGACAGCGGAAGGAAGCTCGTGGCGCGCTACGGCAAGGAGCACAAAGAGGCGACGCGGCAGCGGATCATCGAGTCGTCCAGCCGCCGGTTCAAGGAGAGCGGCGTGGACGGCTCGGGAATCGCCACTCTGATGGCGGATGCAGGGCTGACCAACGGCGCGTTCTACGCGCACTTCGACTCCAAGGACGACCTGGTGGCAAGTGTCGTCGCCGAGGAGCTCAGCCGGCAGGCTGACGCGTTCGCCGCGCTGCCTTCGGGCAAGGCAGGACTGAGGGGGTTCGTCCACGAGTACCTCTCCACAGAGCACCGGGACAAGCCTGACGTCGGCTGCCCTTCTGCGGCGCTCCTGGATGAGATCGTGCGCTGCACGGACACGGCCAAGAGCGCTTACACCACTGGCGCTCAGCGGATCCTCGACGAGATCGCGTCCCGTCTGGCGCCACGCAATCCCCCGTCCGCGCGGGGCAGGGCAATCGGTCTTTACACCATGATGGTCGGCACGCTGCAGCTGTCCCGGGCCGTCTCCGACCCGAAGTTCTCCAACGAGGTGCTGGAAGCCGGCATCCAGAACGCGCTCGCTGCGCTGCGCTGACCAGCAACGCACGCGGCTAGCGGTCGAGGAACTCCAGAGCCTGTGCGACGAACTCGTTGTGGAACTGGAAGATGCCTCCGTGGCCGGCGTCGGGGTAGATCACCAGCTCGCTGTCAGGCAGCCGCCGGGCCAGGTCATGTGAGTTCTTGGTCGGCACCATGCGGTCGCGGTCGCCGTTCGCGACGAGCACCGGCTGGCGGATGACCGAGAGATCGTGCGGCGCCTCCAGGCCCCACCGGTGGATGGCTTTCAGCTGCGCGGCGTACGACCTGACGGAGATCGCCTTGTCGCGGCCGACCTTGCGCTCCTTGAGCCGGGCGAGGAACTGCTTGCCGGCCCGCTTTCCTTGTGCGGTCCGAGTGAAGAACAGGAACTGCTTCGGGTCTTGGAGCGTGCTCAGTCCACGAACTGTGTCCAGGTGCGAGAGCCACGTGACGTTCTTGATGCCCTCGCCTCCAGCGGGGCCGGTGCCGGTCAGGATGAGCTTGCGGACGAGCTGCGGCTCGTCGCGTGCGATCACCTGAGCGACCATGCCGCCCATCGAGAAGCCATGCAGGTCGACCTGGTCGAGGCCGAGAGCCCGGATGAACGTGACCGCATCATCGGCCATCGCCTGGATCGTGTTGGACGTCTTGCCGGTCGAGCCGCCGACCCCGCGGTTGTCGAACGCGATCACCCGACGTTGCGCCGCGATGCCGTCGACCACCCGTGGATCCCAGTTGTCCAGGGTCGCCGCCAGGTGCACGAGGAAGACGACCGGAACACCACCTCTCGGCCCGAGGTCGCGGTAGACGAAGGTGACTCCATCCGTCGAGATGGTGCGGTTCGGTGCTTGGCGGTACGACGAGAGCTGGTTGTTCACGGTGGGCCATTCAGGTTGCGGTGTCACGACAAGTCTCCGTTCGTCGGCGGGACCTAGCGGGCGCGGATGCGCCGCTGCCAGGCGACCATCAGGGGTGGTGCGGCGAGTTCGAGCACGACCGCCCCCACCGTGACGGGGTGGGGTCGTCCGCGCTGCTGCCAGGACCCGAGGCGGGCGAGACCGCCCACGAAGATGCTGGAGAGCGCGTAAGTCACCCCGGTCGACTTCTCGACCCTTCCGAGCTGGGACCAGATGAGGGGCCCCACGGCGAGCTTGAACACGTTCGCGTAGCGAAGCGCACTGTCCACCGTCGGGGTCACGTCCGGCGATCCGCCAGGCACTCCTTGAGCGCCGAGCACGATCTCGCGACCTGCGCTGGCGACCGGTATGGCGGCCAGGAACCCGACGGTCCACTGCAGGCGTCGTCGGCTGCTCATCAGGAGGTAGTGGCGGCTGCGAGCACCGCATCGTTGACGGCGGTGGGAGTGAGGGATGCGAGTGCCAGCTGCACGCGGCTCACGTTGTCGGTCCGGTAGCGACGCTTCGGACGCTTCGAGGTGAGTGCGCGGTCAACAGCTGCCACGACCTTCTGGGGATCGCCGGCGAGCTTCTGCATCCGGCCCAGGAGCTTGCGGGTGCCGACCAGGTGCGATGCGTACAGCTCACGGTGCGCCGGGTCGAGCTGGTCGGTCATGCGGTCGTAGTCCTTGAGGGCGTCACCCCACATGTCGGTGCGCGTCGGCCCGGGCTCGATGAGTGAGACCCGGATCCCCCAGGGGCGTACTTCCATGCGCAGTGCGTCCGCCAGGGACTCGAGGGCGTACTTAGATGCGCTGTAGGCGCCGGTGCCCGGCACGGTGACCAACCCGCTGACCGACGACATGAACACCACACGTCCGCGGGCTTCCCTTATCTGCGGGAGCACGGCTTGGACCACCCCGATCTGCGCTGTGACGTTGACGTCCAGTTGCCGCGAAAGATCATCGAGCGAGATGCCCTCGACCGGTCCCTGAACGATGATCCCGGCGTTGTTGACGACGCCGTCGAGCGCCGGTGGGAGATGTGCGGGCAGGCCCGCGACGGCCGAGCGATCGGTGATGTCGAGCTGGATCGGATGCACGTGGGGCAGCCGGCCGAGGTCGCGGAGGTCAGTTGCGGACCGAGCGGTGGCATGCACGTCCCAGCCTCGATCGCTCAGGTGTCGGGTGATGGCCAGGCCGATCCCTCGGCTGGCACCGGTCACTAGTACAGATGGCATGTGACTCCTTCGCGATCAGACGCCGGCACGGTTCGCTCCGGGGAGAGTGGGGTACGGCGACTGGCCGATACCGAGCTCGCCGGTGCACGCCAATGGGCGTGCTTGCAGGAAGACCCCGACCCGGTGGGTCTTCTTCTTCAGCGCGTGCTTGAGCGCGCTGGCGTGGCCACCCGGCTTGTAGGCGAAGTCCAAGGCGTGCTCGTAGCTCTTCCAGAGGCTGATGGACGTGTGCTCGAACGGCAGCTGTGACGAAATATCGATGCTGCCGCGATGCCCGGGGTGATGGGCGGCACGGCTCGCTGCGTGGATGTTGTTGCGCACGAAGTCGACCAGCTCGCCGCGCCGCAGGATGCCGTGCACGATCGCGACCATCGGCTCGTCCTTCGTCAGCGGCTCGGCGCCGTCGGCCCGTGGCTCCCATCCGTGCCAGTCGTTGCGGTCGGACTCGGAGTCAATCTTCACGCGCACGATCTCGCTGTCGAGGCTGAAGCGGCCCGGCCCGTCGATGGACCGGCGGAGCGGTCCGGCGAAGGCGGCCTCGGCCGCCTCGGGCGACTCCCAGGCAGCGACCAGCGCGCACCCGCCTGGCAAGATCCCCGGCGGGACCGTGTGGGTGCCGTTGTTGGAGTAGTTCACGGTCGCACCGCGCAGGCCTT
>DATILB010000214.1:0-3827 GCA_035477015.1 Nocardioidaceae bacterium
CTCGCGGCTAGGATCAGGGACCGCACGCCGACATCCAGCCGGCGCTGATTCAGGAGCACCAGTGGCCGCCAAGCCTTCCTCTGTCATCGACAACGTCGTCTCACTCGCCAAGCGGAGGGGTTTCGTCTACCCCTGCGGCGAGATCTACGGCGGCACCCGGTCGGCCTGGGACTACGGTCCGCTCGGTGTCGAGCTCAAGGAGAACATCAAGCGTCAGTGGTGGCGCGCGATGGTGCAGGCGCGCGAGGACGTCGTCGGTCTCGACTCGTCGGTGATCCTGCCGCGTCAGACGTGGGAGGCCTCGGGTCACGTCGAGACGTTCACGGACCCGCTGACCGAGTGCCAGTCGTGCCACAAGCGCTACCGCGCCGACACCCTCATCGAGGAGTACGCCGAGAAGAAGGGTCTCGACCCCGACGACGTGAAGCTCCAGGAGCTGGCGTGCGTCAACTGCGGCACCCGCGGTGCCTGGACCGAGCCGCGCCAGTTCTCCGGCCTGCTGAAGACCTACCTGGGTGTGATCGAGGACGAGACCGGGCTGCACTACCTGCGCCCGGAGACCGCCCAGGGCATCTTCCTCAACTTCGCGAACGTCGTGACCAGCTCGCGCAAGAAGCCGCCGTTCGGCATTGCGCAGATCGGCAAGTCGTTCCGCAACGAGATCACCCCGGGCAACTTCATCTTCCGCACCCGTGAGTTCGAGCAGATGGAGATGGAGTTCTTCGTTGTGCCCGGCACCGACGAGGAGTGGCACCAGTACTGGATCGACGAGCGCACCAAGTGGTACGTCGACCTGGGCATCAAGAGCGACAACCTGCGGCACTACGAGCACGCGAAGGAGAAGCTGTCGCACTACTCGAAGCGGACCGTCGACATCGAGTACCGCTTCAACTTCGCCGGGTCCGAGTGGGGTGAGCTGGAGGGCATCGCGAACCGCACCGACTTCGACCTGTCGACGCACAGCAAGCACTCCGGCACCGACCTGTCGTATTTCGACCAGGCTGCCGACGAGCGCTACGTCCCCTACGTCATCGAGCCCGCAGCCGGTCTGTCGCGCTCGCTGATGACCTTCCTCGTCGACTCCTACGAGGAGGACGAGGCGCCCAACACCAAGGGTGGCGTCGACAAGCGCACCGTCCTCCGCCTGGACCCGCGCCTGGCGCCGGTCAAGGTCGCGGTGCTACCCCTCTCGCGCAACGCCGACCTGACGCCGAAGGCGAAGGACCTCGCGGCCGAGCTGCGGCTTAGCTGGAACGTCGAGTTCGACGACGCGGGCGCCATCGGCCGTCGCTACCGCCGCCAGGACGAGATCGGTACGCCGTACTGCGTGACGGTGGACTTCGAGTCGCTCGAGGACAACGCCGTGACGATCCGTGAGCGCGACACGATGCAGCAGGAGCGCATCGGCCTCGACCAGGTGACGTCGTACTTCGCGCAGCGCCTCCGCGGCTGCTGAGCCGCCTTCGGGCACAATGACGGCGTGAACAAGAGCTTCTCGACTGCTGCCGCGCTGTCTCTGTCCGCCTGCCTGCTGCTCACCGCTTGTGGGGGAGGCGACAAGGACGGCACCGATGGCGACGCGACGCCGACACCCACTCCGACGGAGACGCTGCCTCCCGGAGTCGTGCTGACAGAGCCGGGCACGGAGCTGACGTTCGGCGAGACGGCGACGGTGAAGTTCACCCCGAGTCGAGCGTCGGAGAGCACCTACCTCACCTTCACCGTGGTCGACGCGACGATGGGCCGGCTCAGTGACCTCAAGGGTTTCAACCTGGACACCGACTACAAGCGCAACGCGAACTACTACTTCGTCAATGTCGAGGTGGCGAACCTCGGCGAGGTCGACCTCGGCGGGCGCGATGTGCCTCTGCACGCTGTGAACGAGGCGGACACCCTCCTCCCGCCCGTGGTCTTCCAGTCGGCCTTCCCGACGTGCCCGAGCACGCCGCTCCCGAAGGTGTTCGGTCAGGGGGCGACGTTGGAGACCTGCCTCGTGTACCTAGCGCCAGAGCACGGCGAGCTGACGGCCATGACCACCCTGACCGACGGCACGGTCGAGGCGGTGACGTGGGTCGGCGAGGTCCAGGACCCCGCGCCGATCAAGAAGCCCGGCAAGAAGAAGAACAAGCAGCCCTGAGGACCGGCCGATTCGGAGTCGGGCGACCCACGGGGGACAATCATCGGCATGTCCGCCCTGACCCTCGGCAACCTGCGCATCGAGACGCCCGTCGTCCTTGCGCCGATGGCGGGCATCACGAACGCTGCCTATCGACGACTCTGCCGCGAGCAGGGAGCGGGTCTCTACGTCTGCGAGATGATCACGTCCCGGGGCATCGTGGAGCGCGACGCGACCACGCTGTCGATGCTCGTCTTCGACGAGCTCGAGGATGTCCGGTCGGTCCAGCTGTACGGCACGGACCCGGTGTACGTCGGCAAGGCGGCTGAGATCCTGTGCGCGGAGTACGGCGTCGCGCACATCGACCTCAACTTCGGCTGTCCGGTCCCCAAGGTGACCCGCAAGGGTGGCGGCGGGGCCCTCCCGTGGAAGCGGAGGCTGCTCGGGGACATTCTCGAGGCCGCCGTGACGGCCGCCGCACCGTACGACGTACCGGTCACCATGAAGACACGCAAGGGCATTGACGATGACCACCTGACCTACCTCGACGCGGGCCGGATCGCGCAGGAGTCAGGGTGCGCAGCGATCGCGCTGCACGGACGCACGGTCAGCCAGGCCTACTCCGGCGTTGCGGACTGGGATGCCATCGCACGCCTGGTCGACCACGTGGACATCCCGGTCCTGGGCAACGGCGACATCTGGGAGGCGTCCGACGCGCTGCGGATGATCGAGGAGACCGGGGCGGCGGGTGTAGTCGTGGGTCGAGGCTGCCTCGGTCGGCCCTGGCTGTTCCGCGACCTGGCTGCGGCGTTCTCCGGCGAGGGGGTCGCGACGCTCCCGACGCTGGGCGAGGTGAGCTCGATGATGCGCCGGCACGCCGAGCTGCTGAGCTTCCACATGGGGGAGGAGCGGGGCTGCAAGGAGTTCCGCAAGCACGTGTCGTGGTACCTGAAGGGGTTCCGCGCGGGCGGCACCCTGCGTCACAACCTCGCGCTGGTCTCTACGCTGGCCGACCTGGACCGGATGCTGACCGAACTGGACCCGAACGAGCCCTTCCCGGTGGCCGAGCTGGGCTCCCCGCGGGGCCGTCAGGGCAACCCGAGACGCGTCGTACTCCCCGAGGGCTGGCTCGACGACACCGACGGCGCAGGGTGCGTCGTGCGCGAGGACACGAGCGAAACCACCGGCGGCTGAAGCACAGGTACCCAATCCGTGACATCTGTCATTGGTAACTCCGGCCGCCCCCACCAATCTGGTATCAGTCGCGCAAACCAGGATTCAAGGTGCCGCATGCGACATGCGGTACCCCCTCGACCGGGTGGGGACGAGGCGCAAGGATCCGGGCAGCTGGCGACTGCAGGACAGCTGAATATTTCGCTGTAGCGAGGGACTTCGTGACCGGGGGGTGGCGGAGTCCCTTGGCTGTCCCTGGGGGGTGTTTGGCGGACCTGCCTCCGACAGGCGCCTCCGGCGGTTACATTCCGTCCCATGGGCCGTCAGCATCACCACGGGTCGGCGGAAGGACAGGCAGGCCCTGTGAGCCTGGCTCTCCCCGCCGTCTGGTTGGCGTTCCTGGCGCTGCCCGTCAGCCAGAACTGGTCGCGCCGAGACGAGCTCGAGGTCCAGATCGCCTTCGCGGCGGTCATCGCGTTCGCCACCGTGTACCTCGCGGCCTTCGAGCTCCTCCGCCGTCGCCGCGAACGGCTGTTGA
>DATILB010000215.1:0-6799 GCA_035477015.1 Nocardioidaceae bacterium
CCGGCCATGCAGGATCTCCTTGTTCGGGGTTGGTCTCAGGTTAGTGCCCCGCCTCCGCGATGGCATCCGCCACCGCGGCCGCGAGGGTCCGGGGGTGCCGCGTGGACACGAGCCAGTAGGGGGTGGGGTCGTCCGGGTCGATGACGGTGACCTTGACCGAGCGGCGAAGGTACGGCCTCACCAGCAGGTAGGCACGGGCGTTGGCGTCCACCCCCATGGCGCGCTTGGTCGCGTCGTCGTCCAGGGCAACGGGGTCCGCGAGCAGCTCGACGGGGATCCTGGCCGCCCCGGCAAGGAGCTCGCCGTCGCGGACCGAGACCTGCGCGGCGCCGTACCCGAGGAACAGGGCAACGACACCCGCCACCATCAGGCCGACCGTTCCGAACGCGACCGGGGCGGGGAGAGCCACCAGGAAGGCCAGCAGGACTGAGGCGAGAAACATCGTGGCCAACGCCCACCACCGCAACGGGACGCCGAGGCGCTCGTCGTACGAGGTGGAGGTGGTCATGGTGGAAAATCCTCCCATCAGGTTCCCGGTAAGGAGCGCCAGGGTGCCCGCGTTAGGGTCGCCCTCATGGTGGAGATCCTGATCAAGCGTCTCGACGAAGGCGTGCCGCTCCCGGCGTACGCACACCCCGGCGATGCGGGGGCCGACCTCACGACCACCGTCGACGTCGAGCTGAAGCCCGGCGAACGCGCCCTCGTCCCGACCGGCATCAGCATCGCTCTTCCCGAGGGCTACGTCGCTCTCGTCCACCCGCGTTCGGGGCTGGCCGCGAAGTTCGGTGTCTCGATCGTGAACGCCCCGGGCACCGTCGACGCCGGCTACCGCGGCGAGATCAAGGTCATGCTGATCAACCTCGACCCGGCCGAGCCGGTCGTCCTCGGTCGAGGGGACAGGATCGCCCAGCTGGTGATCCAGCGCTTCGAGACAGCAGCTTTCGTCGAGGTGGACACCCTGCCGGAGTCGGTCCGCGGTGACGGGGGTTACGGTTCGACTGGCGGCTTCGTCGCACCAAACCAGGCTTAGGAGAGTTGTCGTGAGGTTCGGCCGGAAGAAGGAGTCGGGCGAGGCGCCCGTCGACGAGCCCACACCCGAGGTGGAGGCCGAGATCGAGGCGAAGCCCGCACAGCTCGGAGGCCCGTTCGACATCTCCGAGGTCGACTACGACGAGACCGACGCCACGAAGGTCAACCTGGGCGCCCTCATCATCACCGGTCGTCCCGACGTCGAGCTGCGGCTACAGGTGGACGAGGCCAGCGGAGGTGTTGCTGCGGCGCTGCTGGTCAACCAGGAGGGCGCGGTGGAGCTTCGCGCCTTCGCGTCTCCCCGCAATGCCGGGATCTGGGATGACGTCCGCAAGTCCATCAGCGCCGAGGCTGCACGTCAGGGCGGCACCGCCACCGAGGCGGACGGCCCCTGGGGGACCGAGCTGAACGTCGTCGTGACCAGCAAGGACGACCAGGGCCGCACAGTCACCCAGCCCTCCCGGATCGCCGGGATCGCCGGTCCGCGCTGGCTGTTGCGGGCGACATTCTTCGGAAAGCCGGCCGTCGAGCCCGATCCGGACCACCCGCTCGAGCAGGCGTTGCGCGACGTCATCGTGGTCCGTGGTGACGGCGCGATGGCCCCCGGCGAGTTCCTTCCGCTGGCCCTGCCGGCCAACGCACAACGCATGGGCTGAACACGGGAACAACGAAGCCTCCGATCCGGTTACGCTGATTGCTATGGCGAACGTCACCGACAAGCTGCGCCACAAGGTCAACAAGTGGGCAAGCAGTGCAAGCCTTGAATCCCAGGAGCTCCGCGACACGACGGAGAAGTCGGGTTGCTGCCTGGTCGAGGCCGCTCGGGACCGCGCCCGCGTCGAGCTGCAGGGGAGCCTTCGGACGGTGACGTTGCGCCCACGAGGTGGGGTGCCTGCCCTCGAGGCCGAGCTGTACGACGGAAGCGGCGCCATCACTGTCATCTGGCTAGGTCGTCGGCGCATCGCCGGCATCAAGCCGGGCCGCCGGATCAAGGTGCAAGGGCGCATCGGGACCCAGGACGGTCTTCGCGTCATGTACAACCCCCGCTACGAGCTCAGGTACTGATCCCTTGACACAGCCCGATGTGACTTCGTCCGAGCCGACGAAGGAGCACCATCACGTAGGTGCCGTCACCGTCGAGGCCGTCGTCCGCGCTCAGATGTCCCGGGCCCTCGGTGGTCGCCGGGGGATGCTTGAGGCCGCGGCCCCCACGATCACGTTCACCGCGACCTATATCTCCACCAAGGAGATCCAGCTCGCGGTCGGCATCAGCGTCACGATCGCGGTCGCGCTGCTGATCCTCCGGCTGGTCCAGCGGTCGACCGTCCAGTTCGTGGTGAACAGCCTCATCGGTATCGGCATCGGCTGCTTCTTCGTCTGGCTCGCGGCCCGCAACGGTGGTGACGCCGACGAGCAGTCGCTGGCGTACTTCGTCCCAGGCCTGATCTACAACGCCGTCTACTCCGTCGTGATGGTCCTCAGCATCGTCACCCGCTGGCCGGTGGTCGGCTTCATGGTCGGCAGCGTCGCGGGCGACCCGCTGGAGTGGCATGACGACCCTCAGGTCGTGAAGCTGTGTCGCAACCTGACCTGGTGCCTCGTCGTCCCCTGCCTCGTGCGCGTATCCGTGCAGCTCCCGATCTACCTGAGCGGGCGGAGGGCAGAGGACGCGGACGCGTACGTCGCTGCGCTCGGCATAGCGAAGCTCGCCATGGGCTGGCCGCTGCAGCTGGCCGCGTTCGGCACCATGGTGTGGCTGCTCGGCCGCAACAAGATGGCGCGGGAGCCCGAGCTCGCGGACTGAGCGATGGGAACTAACTGGGGTGGCTGGTGGGGGAGAGGAGTCGCTCCAGCAGCGGCTCAGACTCCGGTGATGCGATAAACATCAGCTCGTCGCCGTCCTCGATCGGCTGTTCGGGGCTCGGCGGGTAGACCAGCCCGTCGCGCAGGATCGTGATCAGCGTGCAGTTCTCCGGGAACGGGATCAGCCCGACCGGCTTTCCGACGTACGGCGAGTCGGCCGGGAGGGTCATCTCGACCAGGTTGGAGTTGCCCCGACGGAAGGTGAACAGCCGAACGACGTCGCCGACGGTGACCGCTTCCTCCACCAGCGCGCTCATGATCCGGGGGGTCGAGACGTTGACGTCGACGCCCCATGCCTCGGTGAAGAGCCACTCGTTGTTCGGGTGGTTCACGCGGCCGACCGTGCGTGGCACGGCGAACTCGGTCTTGGCCAAGAGCGCGGTGACGAGATTGGCCTTGTCGTCGCCCGTGGCGGCGATCACGACGTCGCAGGACTCGAGGCCGGCCTCCTCCAGTGAGGAGAGCTCGCACGAGTCGGCGAGCAGCCACTCGGCGTCCGGGACGCGTTCGGGACGGATGGACGCAGGGTCCTTGTCGATCAGGAGCACCTTGTGGCCGTTCTCGATCAGCTCGCGGGCGATCGAGCGACCGACGGCACCTGCTCCGGCGATGGCGACGCGCATGTCAGTCGGCCTCCGGTCCACGCTCGAGTACGGCGTACACGGTCTCGGCGTTCTCCTCGCGCATGACCAGGTGGAGCATGTCGCCCTCCTGGAGCACCGACTCGCGGGTGGGCAGGGTGCCCTCGCCCAACCGGTCGATCCAGGCGATGCGGCAGCTCGCCTGCTCCTGGAACTTCACGGTGCGCTCGCCGATCCACTTCTCGTTGACCATGATCGCGTCGAGCCTGATCGTGCCGGAGGGGTCGCGGAAGTCAGGCTCCGCGCCTGCAGGGAGGATGCGGCGCAACACCTGGTCGGCGGTCCACTTCACGGTGGCAACGGTCGTGATGCCGAGCCGCTGATAGACCTCGGCACGTCCTGGGTCGTAGATCCGGGCGACGACCTGCTGGATGCCGAAGGTCTCGCGCGCGACGCGCGCGGCGATGATGTTGGAGTTGTCACCGCTGGACACGGCACAGAACGCGTCGGCCTTCTCGATCCCTGCCTTCTCCAGGACGTCCTGGTCGAAACCGATCCCCGTGACCTTGGCGCCGTTGAACGACGGCCCCAAGCGACGGAAGGCGTCGGGATTGGTGTCGATGATGGAAACGGTGTGGTTGCGGTCTTCGAGACTGCGCGCAAGGGTGCTACCCACCCGGCCGCAGCCCATGATCACGACGTGCACGGCCAAAACGCTACACCGGACCGATGCGTGGTTTACGCCACACTGGGTCTAGCCTTCTGAAACGTGAGTGTCGGCGATATCGCAAAGCGCGTCTTTCTGGGGCGCAAGCTTCGCAGCGAGCAGCTCGGGGAGACCCTGCTTCCCAAGCGCATCGCCCTTCCCGTGTTCGCCAGCGACGCGTTGTCCTCGGTCGCCTGCGCTCCCGACGAGATCTTCATCATGCTGTCGTTCGCCGGCATGACCTACTACGCCTACACCTGGAAGATCGCGATCGCAGTGGCGATCGTGATGCTGACCGTCGTGGCTTCCTATCGGCAGAACGTCCACGCCTACCCCAGCGGTGGCGGCGACTACGAGGTGGCCACGGTTAACCTCGGTCCAACGGCCGGCCTCACCGTTGCCAGTGCACTCCTGGTCGACTATGTGCTCACGGTGGCTGTCTCCATATCCTCCGGAGCTCAGTACGCGAGCGACGCGATCTCGGCGCTGGAGCATCACGAGGCGACTGTCGCCGTCATTGCAGTCGCCGTCTTGGCGGCGATCAACCTGCGAGGTGTTCGCGAGTCAGGCTCGGCGTTCGCCGTGCCTACGTACGCCTTCATGGTCGCCATCCTCGGTATGTGCGGCTTCGGCTTCCTTCGACTATTGACGGGCGACCTCCCCGCGGCCGACAGCGCGCAGTTCGACATGGTGCCAGCCGAGGGCTACGAGGGCACCATCACGACGATAGCCCTGATCTTCCTGCTGGCCAGAGCTTTCTCTTCCGGCTGCGCGGCCTTGACCGGAGTCGAGGCGATCTCCAACGGCGTGCCAGCATTCCGCAAGCCCAAGTCGCGCAACGCGGCAACCACGCTTCTCATGTTGGGCCTGCTCGCCATCATCATGATGCTGAGCGTGATCACCCTGGCGAGGGAGATGTCGGTCAAGTACGTCGATCCTCACCACCTCGACCGGCTCCTTCAAGATGGCGAGCCCGTGACGGGATACGACCAGCCGACTCTCATTGCCCAGATCGCTGACGGGATCTTCGACGGCTTCCCGCTCGGGTTCTACTTCGTGGTCGCCTGCACGGGACTCATCCTGCTGCTTGCCGCCAACACGGCATTCAATGGCTTCCCCGTGCTCGGGTCGATCCTGGCGCAGGACGGCTTCCTGCCAAGGCAGCTCGCATCACGCGGCGACAGGCTGGCCTACAGCAACGGCATCCTGATCCTTGCCGTAATGGCCATCGTGCTGATCTGGGCCTTCGACGCCGAGGTTACGCGGTTGATCCAGCTCTACATCGTCGGCGTCTTCGTCTCGTTCAACCTCAGCCAGCTCGGCATGATCCGGCACTGGAACCGGCACCTGAAGGCGACCACGGACCCCGCCGAGCGCCGCAGGATGATGCGATCGCGCGCAGTCAACACCTTCGGGCTGGCGATGACGGCGGTCGTGCTGATCATCGTGCTGGCGACGAAGTTCCTCCAGGGCGCCTGGATCGCGATTCTCGCGATGGGCACCTTCTTCCTGATCATGAAGAGCATCCGCAAGCACTACGACAGCGTCGGTGCGGAGCTCGCGTTCGAGGAGACCGACCAGGTCCTGCCGACCCGTGTCCACGCGATCGTGCTGGTCTCCAAGATCCACAAGCCGACGATGCGGGCACTCGCCTACGCCAAGGCGAGCCGACCGAACAGCCTCGAGGCCGTGATGGTCGGCATCGAGGAAGGCTCCCAGGACCGGATGATGGAGGAGTGGGACCGGCTGGGCATCGACGTCCCGCTCAAGGTGCTGCACTCGCCGTACCGACAGATCATCCAGCCGATCGTCGACTACGCGCTCGAGATCAGGGACGCGAACCCTCGCGGCGTCGTGGCCGTCTACATCCCCGAGTACGTCGTCGGCCACTGGTGGGAGCAGCTGCTGCACAACCAGACGGCGCTGCGGCTCAAGGGCCGTCTGCTCTTCACCCCAGGCGTGATGGTCACGTCGGTGCCGTACCAGCTCAAGTCGGCCGCGCAGCTCAAGGAGCGCCTCGAGAGCGAGGAGCGGGCGATCAAGGCCGGCGACATCCGGAGCGGACGCTACGTCATCGAGCACGACAGCATCGACGACAACGACGACGACCGGTTGGCGTGAGACACCGGCCCCGCAAGGCTCGCGGGCGCTCGCTGGTCGGCGAGCGCTACACCGTCGACGTGGGACCCGTCGCGCACGGTGGCCACTTCGTCGCCCGGCACGAGGGTCGGGTGCTGTTCGTGCGTCACTCCGCTCCCGGCGAGCGAGTCGTCGTCGAGGTGACCGAAGGCTCCGAAGATGATCGCTTCCTCCGGGCGGACGCCGTCGAGGTGCTGACTGCCTCTGAGGACCGAGTCGCGCCGCCGTGCACGTACGCCGGACCAGGCCTCTGTGGTGGCTGCGACTTTCAGCACCTGAGCCTTGCCGCCCAACGCGCGCTCAATGCGTCGGTCGTCCGTGAGCAGCTGCAACGCCTCGCGAAGCTGGACATCCCCGTCGTGGTCGAGGAGGTGCCCGGTGACCAGGCCGGCCTCCGCTGGCGCACCCGGATCGAGTGGGCGCACACCAGAGACGGGCAGCGCGGCCTGCGAAAGCACCGGTCGCACGACGTCATCCCCGT
>DATILB010000216.1:0-7938 GCA_035477015.1 Nocardioidaceae bacterium
CTGGAGCTCATCGAGCTCGAGCTCGCGATGGACATCGGCCGCCTCGTCCCGACGCAGTGGTCGAACGACGACCTGCGCACTGTCGCGAGCCTGATGGTGACCGCGATGACCGGGGTCGTCCAGTCGCTCATCAACTCCCCAGCGACCGCCGAGGACGCCATCGTGCGCCGGGCCGAGAGTCAGCTGCAGATGGTGGTCATCGGCGTTGCCAACTGGAAGAGCAGCTAGCCGCCACCGGTGGTCGAGCAGCGACGCGAAGCGAGCGTCCGTCGAGACCAAACATGGCGAGGTCACCTCAGCAGGTCTCGACAGACGTTCACTCCGCTATCGCTCCGTTCACTGCTCGACCACCGGGGGTCGGGTCAGCGCAGCAGCTTCCGGGCGAGCGGGAAGGGCAGGTGCTTCATGGCGAAGCCGAGGGGCTCCCACGGCCAACCGGGAACGCGAGCGGAGGCCTTCTCCTTCTCGATCGCGTTGACCATGGAACTGACGCCCTTCTCGGTCGAGGACATCAAGAAGGACGTCTCCGAGCGGGCGGACATCTCCGAGATGATGTAGCCCGGGTAGAGCACGGTGACCTTGATCGGCGTGCTGTGGATGTCGGCGCGGAAGCCCTCGGCGAGGTGCGCGACAGCGGCCTTGGTCGCGGCGTACGTCGTGACGTTCCGCGGCAGCCCGCGCATCGCCGAGACGCTGGAGATCATCACCAGGTGGCCGGCGTTCTGCTTGCGGAAGATCTCGGCCGCAGCCTCGGTCTGGGCGAGCGCGCCGATGAAGTTGGTCTCGGCGGTCTGCTTGTTCGCGTCGAAGCGGCCGGTGCCGAGCGGCTGGCCCTTGCCGAGACCCGCGTTGACGATCACGCGGTCAAGCGATCCGAACTCGTCGGCGAACTCGTGGAAGACCCGGAAGACGGCGTCGTGGTCGTTGACGTCGAGCGCCTTCGTCTCGACGCGTACGTCGTGAGCGGACTCGATCTCCTTCTTCAGCTCGTCGAGGTTCTCGGTACGTCGCGCACACAGCGCGAGGTCGTAGCCGAGCGCGGCGAACTGACGAGCCATCTCCGCGCCGAGGCCGGAGCTGGCACCGGTGATCAGGATGTTCTTGCGCTTGCTCAAGGTGATGCTCCTAGCGGTACGTGACGTGGTCGGGCTCGAGGTGGACGTGGTCGTTGAAGGAAACCAGGGTCATCCCCCGCGATCCCACCACGACCTTGGTGATCCCGGTGTTGACGGTGACGGAGTTGAGGCGCGACCAGAGGTCGGTGCTCCCGCCGAGGAGCGCGCTGGCGACCGCCCCGATCGCGCCACCGCTGGTGAAGACGACGGCAGTGTCACCGGACCCCAACCCCTCGACGGTACGGCGTAGAGCGGCGTCGACTCGGCCGGTGAAGGCGGAGAACGACTCGTCGTACTCGTCGTCGAAGTCGCCGGTCATCCATCGCTCGGTGGCCAGCTCGAACCACCGCTGGAAGCTGCGTCGTTCGGTGACGGCCTCGTCCGACTCAGGCGGAACATGCGCGGATAGCACCTGGACGTGGTCGAACTCGTCCCAGCCGGCGTCGACGACGGCGTCCGGGAAGCCGGCACCCTCAGCGGTCTGCGCGTGCCTCTTCATGGCTCCGCGAACGGCGCGGGTCGGCACGATCCCACGCTCCGACAGCGCGGCGCCGAGGATCTGCGACTGCTTCTCACCCTCCGACGAGAGCAGGTCGTAGTCGGCCGCCCCGAACGACGCCTGCCCGTGGCGGACCAGCAGCAGAACGCTCAAGACAACAGCTCCGCGATCCGACGGTCCAGGATCTGCACCCCAGGACCGAAGAGGGCGTAAAGCTCGTTGCTGGTCTGCTTGTGGAAGTAGCGGTAGTAGATCTGCTGCGCGATGACGGCATTGCGGAAGAGCCCGAACACCTCGTAGAACCGCCACTGGTCGGCGGTGAGCGTGTAGCCCATCCGGTCGAGGTAGCGCTGCACGAACTCCTCGCGGGTGATCATGCCGGGCAGGTGGGTCGGCACTCGCCGCATCATCTGCACGTCGTCCGGGTCGTCGGCCTGCACCCAGAACGCGATCGCGCCCGCGAGGTCCATCAACGGGTCGCCGAGCGTGGCCATCTCCCAGTCGAGCACGCCGACCACGCGAGTCGGGTCCTCCCTCGAGAAGACCATGTTGTCGATCTTGAAGTCGTTGTGGATCACGCAGTTCGCGATGTCCTCGGGCTGGTTGGCGTCGAGCCAGGCCATCACCTTCTCGAGGTCCGGGTTGTCCGGCGTCCTCGCGTTGCGGTAGCGCGTCGACCAGCCCTCTAACTGTCGACGTACGTAGCCGGTGCCCTTGCCTAGCTCGGACAGTCCAGCCGCATTGGCGTCGACCGAGTGCAGCTCGGCGTAGACCTCGACAACGTTCAGGCAGAGCTGCCGGGCCTGCTCTTCGGACAGGGGTACATCGGCCGGCCACTCGCTTCGCGGGATGACGCCGTCGATGCGGTCCATTACGTAGAAGTCCGCGCCGAGCACCGACTCGTCGTCGCAGAACCCGACCATCGGCGCGACGTACGGGAAGTCCTCAGCGAGCTTCGACTGGATGAAGTACTCGCGGTGCATGTCGTGCGCGCCCTTGGCTTTCGTGCCCTTCGGCCCGCGGCGCAAGATGAGATCGCGGTCGGGGTAGCGCAGCAGGAAGGTCAGGTTCGACGCGCCGCCGGAGAACTGCCGCACCTCGGGGGAGCCTTCGATGCCGGCCGTCTTCGCGAGCCAGGTAGCGACGGCATCGACGTCGAACCCGTCCTCCTGCCGAACGTCTCGTGCTTCCGTCATGCCCTCTCCAGCTTCTCGGCCTGGTGCCGCATCATCTGGTCGTACGCCGGGCGGTCAGCCCACTTCAAGTAGTAGGCGAACCTTGCTGCCTCGTCCGGCACGATCACGTCCTCGCCCTTCTCCATGCCCTCGAGCACAGCAGCGGCGATGTCGTCGGCGGTGATCTTCGAGCTGGCGACGAGGTCGCCGATCACCTTCCCGAGCTTCTCGTCAGTGCCCTGCAACGAGTCGAGCAGGTTCGTCCGGAAGTACGACGGGCAAACCGCACTGGCGCGTACGCCGTACTGCGCGAGCTCGTGCCCGGTCGTCTCGGTGAATGCCACGACGGCAGCCTTCACGGCGTTGTAGGAGCCCATGCCGGCAGGGTGCACCAGGCCGGCCAGCGACGCCACGTTGACGAAGTGCCCGGACCCTTGCGCCTTGAACATCGGCGTGAAGGTCTTCACGCCGCGCACGACGCCGAACAGGTTGATCTCGGTGATCCAGCGCCACTCGTCCATGGTGCAGAGGTCGATGCGACCCCCGCCCGCGACACCGGCGTTGTTGACCAGCACGTCGAGGGCACCCCAGTTCTCCGTCACCCAAGCGAGGGCAGCGGCCCAGTCCTCATCCGAGGTGATGTCGAGCGTCAGGTCGCCCCCGACCCTGTCGGTCGCCAGCACCTCGTCGCCGCGAGCGCGGAAGGCGCGCGTCAGCGCCTCACCAAGGCCGGACGCGGCCCCAGTCACGAGAACCTTCATCGGTACTTCCCCAGCTCGAGCTTGGCGATCACGCCACGGTGCACCTCATCCGGCCCGTCCGCAAGACGCAACGACCGAGCACCGACCCATGCCCCCGCGAGCGGGAAGTCGTCTGTGAGGCCGCCGGCGCCATGCAGCTGGATCGCCATGTCGATGACGTCGAGCGCCATGTTCGGGACGTCGACCTTGATCTCACTGACCGCGGACAGCGCCTCGAGCGACAGACCCTGGTCGAGCAGCCAGGCGGCGTGCAGCACGAGCAGGCGCGAGCGGTTGATCGCGATCCGCGCGTCGGCGATGCGCTCGGGGTTGCCGCCGAGCTTCGCGATCGGGCGACCGAACGCCGTACGCGACATCGCCCTTTGGCAGGCAAGCTCGAGCGCGCGCTCGGCCAGACCGACCGCGCGCATGCAGTGGTGCACGCGACCGGGGCCGAGCCGGCCCTGGGCGATCTCGAACGCGCGGCCAGGGCCGAGCAGGATGTTCGAAGCAGGGACGCGGACGTCGGTGAACGACACCTCGCCGTGGCCGAGGGGCTCGTCGTAGTAGCCCATCGTGGTGAGCATCCGCTCGACCTTCACGCCGGGGGTGTCCCGCGGCACCAGCACCATCGTGTGCCGCGAGTGCCGGTCTGCGTCGGGGTTGGTCAGCCCCATGAAGACGAGAATCTTGCAGTCCGGGTTGCCGACGCCGGTGGCGAACCACTTGCGGCCGTTGATGACGACGTCGTCTCCATCGAGTACGGCGGTTGCGGCCATGTTGGTCGCGTCGGACGAGGCCACGGCTGGCTCGGTCATGCAGAACGCGCTGCGGATCTCGGCGTTGAGGAGCGGCTCGAGCCACTCCTTCTTCTGCTCCTCCGTGCCGTAGCGGAGCAGCACCTCCATGTTGCCGGTGTCGGGCGCGTTCGAGTTGAAGACGAGCGGCGCGAGGAACGACCGACCCATCACCTCGGCGAGCGGGGCGTAGTCGACGTTCGACAGACCCTCCCCTCCGTCGGTGCCGAAGTCGGCGGCGTAGCGACCGGCGTGCTCGTAGGGCAGGAAGAGGTTCCAGAGGCCTTGGGCCCGGGCCTTCGCCTGCAGCTCCTTGATGACCGGGTGCGGGGTCCAGTGGTCGCCGCCGCTCTCGCGGAGGCGGGTGGTGTGGGCGTGGACCTCAGCCTCGACGGGCTCGATCTCGGCCTCGATGAAGGCACGGACACGGTCGCGCAGGTCAGCCGCGCGGGGGGACAGAGCGAATTCCATGGGCTTGACCTTAGCCTCTTGTTGAGCAATGCTCAATAGTGTGAAGGTCACACCGCGGCGACGGCTGTCAGCCGACGACCGCCGTCGCCAACTGATCGCGATCGGGCTCACCAAGCTGATCGAGAAGCCGATCCAGGACCTGTCGATGGACGAGGTCGCCACCGAGGCAGGCATCTCCCGCGGGCTCCTCTTCCACTACTTCCCCACCAAGGCGGACTTCTACGTCGAGTGCATGGCGGCCGCCGGTCGCCGGATCATCCGCACCACGAAGCCCGACGAGAACGACCCAGGAGACGTGCAGGTCGCCACGACGGTGGGGCTGATGCTCGAGCGCATCGCCCGGCGGCGCGAGTTCTACGTCTCCCTCATCCAGCCGTCCATGGACCCGCGACTGGCCGACGTGCACGGGAGCGTCCGGGCCGCCCTCACCGACCGCGTCATGGCCGCTCTCGACGTACCCACCGAGCAGCGAGCGTTGGTGCACGCGTGGTGGGCGTACGTCGAGGATCGCGCCCTAGCCTGGAGCGCTATCGCTCCGGAGGGGCGCGTGCCGGACCAGACCGGCCTCGTCGCCCACTGCTGCGAGGCCCTCACGGCCCTTCTAGACCTGGCGTGAGAAGGGGTCTGGCGTCTCAGGAACCCCGGCTATGCTCCCGGAACCCGGTCTGGAAGGTCGATCCATGAGGAACACGCTGGTCAGCGCTGCCGCGCTGCTGCTGACCCTGTCCGCATGTGGCGGCGACGAGAAGACCGACGAGCTCACTGCGGACGAGCAGCAGGCGGCGACGAGCATCTCGGCGTACTGGCAGGGCACGGGCATGAACGAGGAGCCCTCGGACTGCCTGGGCGAGAAGACCGTCCGCTCGTTCGGGCTTGCCCACCTCAAGGACCTCGGAGCCCTGAACGACGAGCTCGATGCGGAGACGAAGCTTCCCACCGCCTTCACCTCCGCAACGGACGCGACGACCGCGGCCACCAACACCGTGGACTGCCTCACCCTGTCCGGGCTCATGATGGAGCAGTACAAGGGCGTCGACGAGGCGACCGCGGAGTGCCTGGCGGAGGCCTACGGCCGAGACCGCTACATCAAGGCGATGGCCGACACCATGCAAGGGCTCAGCGTCGAAGAGGCGCCGGCAGACGTGACGGCAGAGATGAGCAAGTGTGTTCCGCAGCAGTAGGGGTCTGACCGCACTGGTCCTGGTTCTGGGTCTGGCAGGCTGCGGCCTCCAGGGGGCCGACAAGGAAGCCGCGGAGCAGCTCGCGCGAGCCTTCCCGGCCGAGTACACCGGCCTCAGCACCGACGAGGGCGAGTGCGTCGCCGAGCACTGGGTGAAGGAGATCGGGCGCTCCTCCCTCAAGGACGCCGGTCTCTTCGGCGACAACGACACCCTGATCGGCAACGTCCGCGATGCCCAGCTCGACGAGGAGGACGCCGAGAAGGCGTACGCCGCGTTCGACGACTGCACGGATGCCGAGACGCTCGTCACCGGCATGGTGACCGAGCTCTTCGACGCCGATGACGCCCAGCGCGAGTGCATCCACGAGACGGTCACGGGCGACAACGTCCGTGCCTGGGTGACCAGCGACCTCCAGGGCAAGGTCACCGACAACATCTACGTCCTGGCGGGCAAGAACTGCATGTCGACGCCCGACCAGGACGAGGCCGCCGTGGCCACGCTCGCCGGAAGTCTCGGCAAGCGGGACGGCATGACGACCGCCCAGGCGCAGTGTGTCGCCGAGCAGCTCGTCGAGCGGATCGGCACCTACGAGCTGACCGCGGCCGGGATCCTCGACGAGGACCAGCGGCTCGTGGACGACCTCCAGGGCTCCCAGCTCAACGAGACCGACGCCAACCTTGCGGCCGACGCAACCGCCTCCTGCGTGACCATGGAAGAGATGCTGACGCGCACGTTGGCCGGTGGCGGCAAGTCGGGCACTGCGGCCAAGGTCAAGACCTGCTTCACAGCGGCTTTCGACGACGAGGCCTTCCACCAGTACCTCGTCAACGCCTACAGCGGTCGGCAGGAGACGGGACTCGACGACGCGGCCACCAAGGGCCTCGCCGACTGCCTGGCGGCCGTGCTCGAGGACCAGAATACGGACTAGCTCGCGACGGTGCTGACGACCTTGCAGCGTGCCTCGGGGTCGGCCCAGATCGCGGCGGTGTTGAAGAGCCGGTAAGCCGCGATGACCAGGAACGGCAGCATCATCACGATCGACCAGTCCGCCCCGGCGCGTGCGGTCAGCGCGAAGACCAGGCCGGTCATCGTCGTGCTCAGCGCCAGCCGCGACGAGTAGCCCACCATCACGAGTGGGGGCGCCGGTGTCGCCCGGGCGCTGCGCATGTCGACGGCGTACGGACGTGTCACGGACCAGCGCAGCGAACGGCTGACCACCTGCAGGACGACGACCACGGAACCACAGAGCACCGCGACGAGCTCACTGAACGTCGGAGCACCGGCCCGCAGGCAGGCGAGCGCCAGGGTGAGGACCGTGGAGAACATCAGCACCTCGGCCAGGGTCACGACGCGGGACGCGAAGACCAGCTGGGGCGACACAGGCAGGCTGTCACGCCACAGCGCGCCACGGCCGTCGAGGCACCAGGAGTTCACGCCGAACAGGAGCGCGCCACCCGAGGCGACCAGGCCCGGAAGGATCGTGAGCATCTCCCACTCGAGCCCACCGGCGAGCGCCACCGCACCCGGCATGATGCCCAGCACGAAGAGACCGCGGCGCAACGGGATCGACCGCCAGATCCCGACCCGGTCCGTGCGTAGGAGCGCCGCGAACTGGGACCCGGCCATCGCCTTCGGCTGGTAGGCAGCTGTCTCGAGGCGCATCTCGTCGCGGGGCTGACGCCGCGCGACCGCACGCGCCAGCACAGCTCCGAGCACCACGGCCGCGACGAGGAGCGCGAGCATGGCGCCGATCCGCAGCACCCATGCGAACGGCGAGATGGTGTCGAAGACGATGGGCTCGGCGAGCCACCGGAAGAAGACCATGCTGTCGAGGATCGGCACGAGTCGGTCGGTCGCCACGATCCATGCGACGAAGCCAGCGCTGGCCGCACCGATGCCACGCACGATCCAGAGGCCGCGCGGACCACGGCGTACCCACTCGAGCGCCCAGGCGAAGCAC
>DATILB010000217.1:0-2525 GCA_035477015.1 Nocardioidaceae bacterium
TCCTCGTCGACGCGAACCATGCCGGAGTCCTCGGGCTGGGAGAGCACGGTGTTGCCCTGGACGTAGCGGTCGTACTGGTCGGTGATCCAGGACCGGTCGCAGAGGTTGGGGCTGGCGGCGAGCTGCAGCACTGTCGCGCGCAGGTCGGTCGGCCGCTCGAGGACCTCGGCACCGTCGGCCTGCAAGGCGTCCTGCCAGTCCGGGCGGGCGAACGGCCGCTCGTAGACGGGACCGTCGTGGGCGACAGTGCGCGGGGGTACGTCGACGACGAGCTCGTCGTGCCAGAGGATCTCGAGCTTGCCGGAGTCCGTGACCTCGCCGATGACATGAGCGTCGACGTCCCACTTCTCGCAGATCTTGAGGAAGCGCTCGACGTTCGCAGGCTCGACGACCGCCATCATCCGCTCCTGCGACTCGCTCATGAGGATCTCCTCGGGAGCGAGCGTCGAGTCGCGTAGCGGGACGCGGTCGAGCCACACGCGCATGCCACCGTCGCCGGCGGATGCGAGCTCGCTGGTCGCGCACGAGAGACCCGCACCGCCGAGGTCCTGGATGCCGTCGACGAGGTGCTCGGCGAAGATCTCGAGGGTGCACTCGATGAGGAGCTTCTCCATGAACGGGTCGCCGACCTGGACGCTGGGCCGCTTCGCCGGGCCGTCGGCGTCGAACGTCTCGCTCGCCAGCACGCTCACGCCGCCGATGCCGTCACCGCCGGTGCGGGCGCCGTACAGGATGACCTGGTTGCCGACGCCGCTCGCCTTCGCGAGGTGCAGCTCCTCGTGCCTCATCACGCCGACGCACAGGGCGTTGACCAGCGGGTTGCCGACGTACGACGCGTCGAAGACCGCCTCACCGCCGATGTTGGGCAGGCCGAGGCAGTTGCCGTAGCCGCCGATGCCGGCCACGATCCCGGGCAGCACCCGCTTGGTGTCCGGGGCGTCGAGCGGGCCGAAGCGCAGCGGGTCCATCACCGCGACCGGGCGGGCACCCATCGCCAGGATGTCGCGGACGATGCCACCGATGCCCGTGGCAGCACCCTGGTACGGCTCGACGTACGACGGGTGGTTGTGCGACTCGACCTTGAACGTGACGGCGTACCCGTCACCGATGTCGACCACGCCGGCGTTCTCGCCCATGCCGACCATGAGGTGCTCGCGCATCTCCTCGGTGACCTTCTCGCCGAACTGACGCAGGTGCACCTTGGAGGACTTGTAGGAGCAGTGCTCGCTCCACATCACGGAGTACATCGCCAGCTCGGAGCTGGTCGGGCGGCGGCCGAGGATCTCGTGGATGCGGGTGTACTCGTCCTGCTTCAGGCCGAGATCCTTCCACGGCTGCTCGCGGTCCGGGGTCGACTCGGCGTTGTGGACGGTGTCGAGGTTGCTCACGGCGCGGCTTTCCTGTGGCAGACGGGGAGACGGCCCAAATCTACCTGTCGGGGAACGGCTGCATGACGACGGCAGGGTCCGTCTCAGGGGTGCCCAGCTCGTAGACGGCGCCGTACGTCGTGGTGAGGGTGCGGCCGTCGACCTCGAGGGCCATGCCCGCGTTGGAGCAGTTGCGTACCTGGTGCAGCTCGCCCGACGGATCGGCGTACTCCCACCCGGCGCTGCGCGCGATCGGGGCCTGGACCCGGAGCTGGATCCCGGTGGAGCGGACGTCGACGCCGTCCGGACGCGTGCTGACGACCGCCTTCTTCCCCAGACCGCCGACGCGACGTCGTATGCCGCCGAGCGAGAGCATGCCGTTGGCGATCCACGGACTCGTGACCGGTCCCACCTTGATCCGACCGATGACGACGTCGAGCCAGGCGTCCGGGTCCTCGGCGAAGCCGGCTCCGCGGAGCCAGACCCAGCGGTGCGCGTGCTCGGAACCCCAGTTGTGGCCCAGCATCCCGCGCCAGTTCTGCAGGACCGACTCCTCGCCGTCGACGACGATCCTCCCGTTGACCGTGGTGTCGGGTCGGGGGCTGGTCGACTTCGTGCGCGGCACCGGGGCGGAGTAGAGCCACGGCTTGGGCAGATGGCTCATCGGCTCCTCGGCGCCGCTGAACGACAGCTCCCAGCTGGCCTCGAGACCGGGCACGCTCAGACTGCCGGTCGCTCCGTCGCGACTGACCCAGCCGTGGTCGCCGACCGCGATGGGCCGCTCTTTTGAACTGCCGGGGGGCGCGTTGACCTTCCCCGCACGTGGGCCGTCGGGCGTGAACTTCGTGAACCAGAGCGAGCCGACCGGCTCCTTGCCCGGCTCCTTCCGGATCGTGTGCCGGATCCAGTACGTCGTGCCGTTACTCGGGTGCGCGGCGGTGAGGTAGATGCTCTCGTAGTGCGGAGCTTTGCTGGGAATGCTCGGGAAGCGGGGCTGGAGGTACTCCATGCCCTCAGAGTGCCATCCCCTGCGCAGCCGCCTTGCGCTTCGCCGCGGTCGGCGGCTTGATACCGGCCCCCTTCTCCAGCTCGAGCAGCGCCTCCTCAACCGCATCGGCCATCTCGTCGATGTCGGGCGCGACCTCGGGCGTCGTGACG
>DATILB010000218.1:0-14536 GCA_035477015.1 Nocardioidaceae bacterium
GAGGTCCAGGTTCAGCTCGGCGGCGAGGTACCGCTCCAGCATCGACCGGTGCAGCGTGGAGACCTTCCCGCGGATCTCGTGGGTGCCGTCCCCGTTGTCCCACAACGACAGAAACGCCTTGCGGGCAGCCCTGCGTTCCTCTCGCTCGAGCTGGTCGGCCAGCCGTTGGTCGGCACCCGCGGGGTCGATGACATCCAGCAGGTACTTTCCCAGGCGCTTGAGGTCGCGGGCGTCATGCACGGCGGCCAGATCGAGCAGATGCCGTTCGGCCTTGTCCCGATCCTCCCCACCGACCGAGTCGGGCAGCGCAGCCATCGCATCCAGGATCTCGGTGGCTTGGGCGAGGTTGACCGCACCGACCAGTAGCGCTTCGGCGGTCGCCGGCATCTTCTCCAGCAACCCGGCGGTCTTGACTGCCCGGTTCGCCTCGACGACCGTCATCCGGGTCAACGAGCGGAGCAGAGCAGCCGTGTTGACCTGACCCTGCTCGGAAGCCAGGTTGGTCCGGTCCGCATGCCCCACCAACCCCAGCAACTGCGCCTGCACACGCGCCACACCCGAAGCGAGCTCGGTCAGCGTCTCGGTCAGCTCGGTCTCGGACAGCGACCACATCGCCGGCGAACCCAACGAATCCAACGCCCCATGCAGACGAGCACCAAACACATGCAACGGATGCGTCCGCTCCCCCAGTGCAGTCCCCCGACTCATGGATCAAGACTCCCAGCCGCCACCGACAGTTCTGACTCGATTCGAACAGTTCGAATAGTGAAGCAGATCACGTCGGGCCCGACCACCGGATGGCGCCCGTGCTCCACCGCGGGGACACGTAGACTTACGACACGTGAAAACCCTCGTCATCGGCACCGGCGGCCGCGAGCACGCCCTCGCTCTGGCCCTGTCGCGCGATCCGTCGGTGACTGAGGTGCACGCCGCCCCCGGCAACCCGGGCATGGCAGCGGTCGCGACCCTCCATGCCGTCGACCAGATGGACCCCGCCGCCGTCAGCGCGCTGGCTCAGGAGCTGGCCGTCGACCTGGTCGTCGTGGGTCCCGAAGCACCCCTCGTGGCCGGGGTCGCCGACGCCGTACGCGCTGCCGGGATCGACGTCTTCGGCCCGTCCGCCGACGCAGCGCAGCTCGAAGGCTCGAAGGCGTTCGCCAAGGACGTCATGGCGGCCGCCGAGGTGCCCACCGCGATGGCGCGCCTCTGCACCACCATGGACGAGATGGCCGACGCACTCGACGCGTTCGGGACGCCGTACGTCGTGAAGGACGACGGCCTCGCCGCTGGCAAGGGCGTAGTCGTGACGAGCGACCGCGCAGTCGCGCTGGCGCACGCCATCGCCTGCGGACGCGTCGTCATCGAGGAGTTCCTCGATGGTCCCGAGGTCTCACTCTTCGCAATCACGGACGGCACGACGGTCTACCCGCTGCAGCCGGCCCAGGACTTCAAGCGCGCGTACGACGACGACGCGGGCCCCAACACCGGCGGCATGGGTGCCTATACCCCGCTGCCATGGGCGCCCGAAGGTCTGGTCGAGGAGGTGTACGAGCGCGTTCTGGTGCCGACCGTCAAGGAGATGGCCAACCGCGGAGCCACCTTCAGCGGCCTGCTCTACGCCGGGCTGGCCCTCACCAAGCGCGGCGTCCGGGTCATCGAGTTCAACGTCCGCTTCGGAGACCCGGAGACGCAGGCGCTGCTGTCGCGGCTCGACTCCCCGCTCGGCGTACTCCTGCAGGCTGCCGCGCAAGGCCGCCTCCACGAGATCGACCGGCCACGTTGGAAGGCCGGCGCCGCGGTCACGGTCGTGATGGCTGCCGACGGCTACCCCGAGTCGCCGCGCAAGGGTGATGTGATCACCGGCATCGCCGACGCCGATGCCCTCGAGGGAGTCGACGTGATCCACGCCGGCACCGCCCTCAAGGACGACGAGCTCGTCACCAGCGGGGGTCGTGTCCTGGCCGTGACCGCCAATGGTGCATCCCTCGCAGAGGCTCGAGAGCGCGCGTACGACGGCGTGCGCCTGATCAAGTTCGACGGCGCGCAGCACCGCACCGACATTGCCCGGAAAGCAGCGCGAAAAGCAGCGCAGAAGGCGGCGGCAGAGTGAGCATCCCCAACGTCCTCGCGAACCGGTACGCCGGCGCAGACCTCGCCCAGATCTGGTCGCCCGAGCACAAGATCGTGCTGGAGCGCCAGCTCTGGATCGCCGTGCTCAAGGCACAGAAGGACCTCGGCATCGACGTACCCGACGGGGTCATCGAGGCTTACGAACAGGTGATCGACCAGGTCGACCTGGCGTCGATCGCCGCCCGTGAGCGGATCACCCGGCATGACGTGAAGGCTCGCATCGAGGAGTTCGCGGCGCTCGCGGGGCACGAGCACATCCACAAGGGGATGACCTCCCGCGACCTCACCGAGAACGTCGAGCAGCTGCAGATCCGCGCCTCCCTTGTCCTCGTCCGCGACCGTGTCGTCGCGTCCTTGGCGCGGCTAGGGAGGCTCGCGACCGAGCACGAGGCCCTGGTGATGGCCGGCCGCTCGCACAATGTGGCGGCGCAGGCCACGACCCTGGGCAAGCGCTTCGCGACGATCGCCGACGAGCAGCTCGTCGCGCTCGACCGACTCGAGGACCTGATCGCGCGCTACCCGCTTCGCGGTATCAAGGGGCCGGTCGGCACTGCGCAGGACATGCTCGACCTGCTCGACGGTGACGCGGACAAGCTGGCCTCGCTCGAGGAGCGGGTCGCCAAACACCTCGGCTTCGACCGCGTGCTGACCAGCGTCGGCCAGGTCTACCCGCGCTCCCTCGACTTCGACGTGGTGTCGGCCCTCGTCCAGGTCGTTGCGGCTCCCAGCAACCTCGCGACGACGATCCGCCTGATGGCCGGCATCGAACTGGTCACCGAAGGGTTCAAGGAGGGCCAGGTCGGCTCCTCCGCGATGCCGCACAAGATGAACACCCGCTCGTGCGAGCGCGTCAACGGCCTCGCGGTGATCCTGCGCGGCTACCTCTCCATGGTCGGCGAGCTCGCCGGCGACCAGTGGAACGAAGGCGACGTCTCCTGCTCCGTCGTACGCCGGGTCGCGCTACCTGACGCGTTCTTCGCCGCCGACGGTCTGTTCCAGACGTTCCTCACCGTGCTCGACGAGTTCGGTGCGTTCCCGGCGGTGATCCAGCGCGAGCTCGACCGCTACCTCCCTTTCCTGGCCACCACCAAGGTGCTGATGGCTGCCGTCCGCAACGGCGTGGGTCGCGAGACCGCTCACGAGGCGATCAAGAAGGCCGCCGTCGGTGTCGCCCTCGACATGCGCAAGGGCCAGGCCGCGAACGACGTCTTCGAGCGGCTTGCCGCCGACCCCGAGCTGGGCCTGACCGCCGAGCAGCTGTCCACGCTGGTGGCCGACCCGATCACCTTCACGGGTGCCGCGGTCGCTCAGGTGCAGTCCGTCGTACGTCGGATCGACGAGGTCGCGAAGAAGTACCCGGACGCCGCGGCGTACACCCCTGGGGCGATCCTCTAGCGCAGGATGCCGGCGACGTGGCGTCGCGCGAAGTCACGGAAGGCCGGCTCGTCCAGCGGGATCACAGTGCCGGGCGTGAGAGCGAGTGACAGCGCCATCCGGGCCATCAACTCGGCGACGGGGGTCACCTCGAACCGGTTGAGCCTGCCGTCGTCCTGGAGTCGGCGGATGAACTCGGCGAGGTAGTCCGCACCGAGGGCGAGCACAGGGGCTGCCCGCGTCGTCAGCAGCGGCAGCACATCGTCGGGCTCGAGCGTGATGAGGCGCTGGAGGAGCTCGTGCTCCCTGATGGCCGTGAACACGAAGAATCCCAGGTCGGCCACTTGGTCCTCTGCCGAGCCCGCGTGGTCGATGTGGGCGTCCACCTCTGCGAGGAAGAGCCGCACCTCCCGCATCAGCAGCGCCATCACGATGTCGGCCTTCTGGCCGCGCCGATGGAGGGTGGCCGTGCTGATCCCTGCCCTGCGTGCGATCAGACCCATGCTGCTGCGGCGGATCCCGAAGTCGAGGAACGCGTCCCGGGCAGCATCCAGTACGGCGTCCGGCCCGCCGTCCTCGTCGGAGTGCGATCTGACCAGCTGGAGGAGGGACGTCACGCGCTTGAGCCTGCCGTGCGGTAGTTGCGCGCTGCGCGGGTGGCCTCATAGGCGAGTGGGTATTGCATCAGCTTCCCCGGCACCCCCGGCGACACGGTGTGCACGGCCTTGGCCATCAGCGTCAGCCGGACCTGGTCCTTGCGAGTCCACTCGAGACCGAGCTCCTCCCGAAGGTGCGGAGGCAGGGTCCCGACCGTGAAGTCGTGCAGCACCGTGGCCCCGAACGGCTTCAGCGCCTGCCACACCGGTCCGGGCAGTCCGGCGGGCGGCGGGACGTCCCTCAAGGCAAGCGTGTCGAGCAGGTTGTACGCCGTCTCGTTGCCGCCGAGCTCTCGGGTCACCATGCCGTTGACGTAGTCATGGAGGTCAGAGATGTTCTCCGGCATGTGGTGGTCCTTGATCCCCAGCACGAGGCCGACCTGCCGCCACTCGGCGTACAAGCGCTCGTGGTGTCGGGGCTGGATACCGGAGTAGCCGACGAGGTCGGCCATCTTCAGGATGGTGTCAAACGTCGAGAGGTGCGTCCAGGCGTAGGCACCTGGATGCAGCGCGCTGTAGCGCTCTCCGTTGAAGCCGGTGCCCTTGATCTCGCGGTGCATCGTGCGCAGCCTGTCGGACTCCTCGATGGCCCGTCGACCGCCGAAGATCTGGAGCTCCAGGGAGGTGACCGAGCGGTCCAGTCGGCCCCAAGGGTCCTGGCGGAACACCGAGAAGTCGCGCACGCCCGCCCCGATCACCGGGTGGCAGACCTGGAGGAGCAGCGGGCGCCCGGCGAGCAGGAGCAGGGTGCGCGGGAGTCCGACCCGGTACCAAAGGGAGTCGGGGCCGAGGGGCTCAGGCCGCGGTTCCAGGGCGTACGCGGGCTCTGTCATCTGCACTCCTAGTGAGAGAGTTATAGAGAAACTCTCTCAGACTCGCGTGCCGTCGTCCAGAGACCTGGGTCACCTCTCTACGGCGCGGTCGTGCCCGACGCGATCGCTCGCAGACCGCTGATGCCCGGCACGAACAGGTACTCGCCGCCGCGCATCGTCACGAAGTCGTCCTGCTGCGAGAGGTAGAAGGGGCGCTCGCCCTGGATCACCATGCTGCCGCCGGCGTCTCTGTGCGTGCCCATGATGAAGTCCGTGTCGTGGCCGAGCCCGAAGACGTTGCCGTCGTTGAGCCACTGCACCTGGATGGCCTCGAACTGGCGCGCGATGCTCGCCTGGAAGCAGACGAAGACGAGACCGCGATCGGCGCCGTCGTCCTCAGTGACGTCCTCGGGCAGCCGGGGGCCGTAGGGCATGCCACGCCGGATGATCCGGTGGCGGAAGCTCAGCGCACCCTCCCAGCCCAGGCCGTCGCGTGGGTTCGAACGCCGGACGTGGGACCCGATCGGGCACCGGGCACCGGCCTCGTCGCCACTGTGCCGGTAGGTGAAGTCGTTGGCGCCTGGCGCGGTCTGGTCGAACGTGCCGTCGGCGCCAGCCGTGGCCGGGGCGTCGGGGTAGTCGACCAGCGGTGAACCGTCGTCCCAGCGGCCGACGATCTTGGCCCGCAGCCTCTCCTCGTCGCCGCCCTCGTAGTGCTCCGCAGCGGCCTTCACCACCTGCCGGAAGCGGGCGACGTCCTGGTGCAGCCGACGCCAAACCATGTAGGTGCCGTTGCGGCCGAGCGGGCCGATCGGCGCGTCCGGCAGGCGCCGCTGCTCGTCGAGCACGGTGTCCTCGTCCGGGTAGCCGAGGACGAACTCGCCAGGCTGCAGCGGACGCCACTTGCCGCCACCGATGGGCACGCCGCCACCCGCTGCCTTGTCATCGGACGCGCCCACGATCGCCGGTTGCGCGAAGCCGTCGGCGAAGCCGAAGTGCTCGCGCGTGTCCGGCATCAGCTCCGCCTGGCGCTGCGTGACCACGGTCGGGCCGTGCTGCTCGATGAGCATCCCGAGCTCGTCCATCGCGGCCTTGAGCGAGGTGGGGTCGAGCGCGTTGACGGTCACGAGGACGTGCGCGGCACCCGTCCCGAGGCCCGCCTCCCAGTGGGCCGGTTCGCTCGGACCGACGTCGCCGAGTCGAGCGGCGCGCGCGGCCATGCCGAGCCGGAACTCCGGGCTGAACGAGTCCGCGACCTGCTGCGGGACCCCCAGAGCCAGCAGCCCGTAGTAGGTGACGGCGACATTGAAGTGACGCTCTGGCTTGGACTCGGCCGTCCAGGGTGCCGCGTCGGTCACGAGCGCGGCGAGGTCAGCCATCAGTGCTCGGCCACTCTGCTCGTCCCGCACGCCGAGGAACACGTACGTCGTGCAGTCGTAGTGATTGCCGTAGGCGCGGAGGATGTCGCCCTGGATGTCCTCGAGCTCGAGCGTCATGGCTGCGCCTTCGCGATTCGTTCAACGAACTCCGCCTGCAGCTGCTCGGGCGTGAGCGTGTACTGCCGTACGGCAAGGTCGCGTAGCGCGGCCCGCTGCCGGAGCACGCGACGTACCTCCTGCACCGTGGTGTGGCCGTAGGCCGAGAAGTACTGGCCGCAGTCAATCTGGTTGGCCTTCAGGTACCGCACCAGGTCTGCCGGGTCCGATGCGTCGACGCCAGCACACTCGCTCCAGACCGCCTCGGCCTCGGCCGGGATGGCAGCGGCGAGCTCGTCGAGGTAGGAGTCGCGGTCGCCATCGAAGCACGCAGAGAAGATCAGGTACTCCGCGTCCAGGTGGTCCACGTCGTCGGGCTGGTAGTCGAGCTGCGGGTCGTAGAAGTCCGGCAGGATCACGAACCGCCCGAAGTGGGTGCGCGGGAGCTTGGCGAACGGGCTGCCTGTCGACTCGAAGGCCTCGAGCTTCTCGCGCAGCGCGGCGGCTCGGCTCGGCTTGATGGGCGTCATCGCCAGGAAGCCGTAGGAGTCGCCCGACCGGTTGGTGTCTCTGAGGGCGCGGAGGGAGTCGCGGGCCTTCTGCGTGTCTGGCAGGCCGAGGAGCCCGAAGAACGGCGGACCGACCATCGCTAGAAGCACCTCTGTCCTGCCACCAGAGCTGCCTGGAACGCTGTCGCGAACTCCTCGGGCGAGAGGTCGGCCGCAGTCGCCTTCAGTCCCTCGAGCTGCTCGTCGAGCTGCACGGCCTGGGTGATCATCGTGATCGTCGAGTCCGGGTACGCCGAGTAGAAGTGGCTGGCCTCGAGGCGGATCTCGCTGTGCTTGATGTACTGCTTGAACGGCTCGCTCGGCAGCGGCCCCGGGAAACCGAAGGAGCTGCCCCACAGCTGGGTCATCTTCTCGGTCAACACGTGGGAGAACGCATCGATGTACTCCTCCCAGCCGCCGTTGAAGTTGCTCTCGAAGTACAGCTGCGCGTACTTCAGCTTGCGCCGCTTGTCGGGCTGGGCGGGGTCGGCCAGCTCGCTCACCACACTCCACCTCGCGAAGTGGATGAACGTCAGTTCCTTGAGTGTCGTGCTGCGGTGCGGCAGCAGCTTCGGCATGAGGAAGATCCCCTTGAGCCAAGGCCGTCCCCACCACTTCATGGTCGAGAACACGGTGAGTGCGATCGCTAGCCCGTCGATGTTGCCGGGCGAGGTGCCGGTAGTGGTCGGCGCGCTCTTCGTCGGTGCTGACATGGCGCGCCGAACCTAACGCCGCCGGGCTCGGACAGTCAACAGGTGCAGACTCTCCCCATGAAGCTGGAGAAGATCTACTACGCGATCGCGGTCATCGGGTTCCTGGGTACCTGGTCGGTGGGGCTGGGCTACGTAGAAGCAGGGCCCTTCGGCGGCACCGCGGACTTCTGGGACGACGCGCTCAACAGCAGTGACGCGGCTCGCTTCCTGACGATCGACATCCTGGTGCTCGGCGCCGCGATCTTCCTGATGCTGGGGCTGGAGGCGCGCCGGCTCGGCATCGCGGCGAAGTGGTTCTGGATCTACCTGGTCGGCTCGATCCTCATTGGCATCTGCATCTTCGTGCCGCTGTTCCTCGCGCACCGCGAGCGGGCCCTCGCCTCAGCCGGCAGCGGGGCGTAGCCAGGCGGTCCAGCGCTCGATCGCGAGGTAGCCCATCCGCTCGTAGACCGGGCGGCCGTCGTCGCTGGCCAGCAGTACCGCGGGTCGTGCGGGGTCGGCGAGAGTCGCGGCCCAGGTCACCGCGGCACCGGCGCCGCGACCACGCGCGACCGGGAGCGTTGCGACGTACTCGACGAGCGTGACGCCCTCGTGGAGATGGGCCGACGAGACCGCGGCCGGCTCCCCGTCGATGTACGCGATCCACATCCGCATGGTCGGGCTGAGCAGCGACGGGTTCCAGAGGTCGCCGGTGCTCAACGGCTCGAGGTCGGGCATCGGGTAGCCCTCGACGAGGACGCGTTCGGCGATGGCGAGCTCCTCGGCGTTGGTCACCTCGCGAAGCTCGACGCCGTCTCGTGAGGGCTCGTCGTGTGGCTTGGGGAAGCGCACCATCAGTGGCGGATGACCGATCTTGACCAGTCCGTACGGCGTGAGGTCCGGTGCCAGCCACGGGCTCACCATCAGGTACGGCGATGTCGCCGGGATCAGCTCTGCGATCTCGGCGATGACCGCGCCCGGATCGGTGGGCGGACGGAGCAGCATGATCATGTTGCTCAGCGCGCCACGGTCGGCGATGAAGCCGCCCGCCCAGTCGTCGGTCCACCGCCACGGACGGCCGATCGCCTCCGCGAGCGCGGTGCCCCACGACGCGTGGACCACCGCGGTCTGCCGAACCAAGGTGTCGGTCGGTGCGAGGTCGGGCTCCCAGCCGTTGGCGAGGAGCTCTTCCTCGTCGGGAACCAGGCTGTCGTTCACGTGCTCATCGTGTCAGTGCACGACGACGGGTGGTACTCCTTCGTCGTCGAGCGCATGGGTCTCGTCGTGCTTGCGCGGCAGCAGCGCCGCAGGGATGAGGGTCAGCGCGACGAGCACGAAAGCGACCCAGAACGTCGTAGCGAACGCATCGGCCGCGTCGGCGGCGGACTCGGCGCCCTTGTACTCGTTGGTCAGGATCACCGACAGCACGGCCACACCGATCGAGGACGCGATCTGCTGCGTGATGTTCAGCAGGGTCGACCCTCGCGCGACCTCGTGAGCGGTCAGCGTCTTCAGCGCCGAGGTGAACAACGGCATCATCGTGGCGCCCATACCGAGGCCCATCACGATGAGGAAGCCGATGAGGACGGGGTACGACGACGTGTTGGTCACCTGCGTGAAACCGAACATGCCGACCAGGATGATCAGCAACCCGATCGGCGCGATCCGGCCGATCGGAAGCTTGTCCGCGAGCGTGCCGGCGATCGGCATCGTCAGCATCGCGCCGATGCCCTGCGGGGCGACGAGCAGGCCGGCCATCAGCGCGGTCTCCAAGCGGATCTGCTGGAAGTACTGCGGCACCAGCAGCAGGCCGCCGAAGAACGCCCCGGCGAACAGGGCCATCGTGATGACGGCGACCGTGAAGTTGCGGTTCTTGAAGAGGCGTAGGTCGAGCAACGGGTGCTCGGGCCGGAAGGAGTGCCACACGAACGCGAGGATCAGCACCGTGCCGACCGTCATCCAGACGTAGACGCGCGGGTCGTTGAACGTGCCCTTCTCCGGGATCGAGGAGACACCGAAGAGGAAGAGCGCCAGACCGGGCGAGAGCAGCAGCATGCCGAGGAAGTCGAACTTCTCCGACGGCTCCGGGCTGTCCTTGGGCAGCACGACCTGGGAGTAGATCAGTGCCGCGACACCAAGGGGCACGTTGATCAGGAAGATCCAGTGCCAGCTGGCGTGCTCGATGACCCAGCCACCGATGATCGGGCCCAAGATCGGGCCGAGCAGCATCGGCACACCCAGGATCGCCATCAGCCGGCCCATCCGGTGCGGCCCGGCAGCGCGGGTCATGATCGTCATGCCGATCGGCATCAGCATGCCGCCGCCGAAGCCCTGGAGGACGCGGAAGGCGATCAGCGAGTTGATGTCCCACGCGGTCGCGCACAGCGCCGAGCCGATCGCGAACAAGGCGATGGCGGTCATGTAGATGCGCTTGGTGCCGAAGCGGTCCGCAGCCCAGCCGCTCAGCGGGATCACGGTAGCCAGCGCCAACGTGTAGCCAGTGACCGTCCATGCGACGGTCGAGTAGAGCAGCGGCCCTTCGGCGTTCGCGAACTCGTGCCGGAACGTCTCGAGGGCGACGTTGACGATCGTGATGTCGAGGATCGACATGATCGCGCCGAGTACGACGACGCCAGCGACCTTCAGGACGGCGGCATCGATGGAGTCGGGGTACTCGGTCTGCGGTGCGGGCTGGCTCATGAGGGCGGCCTCTCGTCCGGACGGAACGACGTCGTTTCAAAGCCTAGTCCCGAGTTCAAGAGGGGCAAAACGGCTTTTCCCCCCTAGCCTGAAGGCATGCCGAAGTACCTCCTGCTCTACCGCGGCGACGTCCTCCCGCCGGCCGACCTGCCGGTCGCCGAGAACGAGGTGCTCATGGAGCAGTGGGGCGTCTGGATGGACAAGCACGGCGACCAGGTCTCCGACCCTGGGCTGCCCTTCGGGGCCCGCGGCGCAGTCGGTGGCGCAGGCGGAGAGCGCGCGGTGTCGCCGCTGACCGGCTACACGATCGTGAAGGCCGACAGCCTCGAGGCCGCATGCGAGCTGTGCAGCGACCACCCGTTCCTCCAGTACGCGGGCGGCGACTGTGCCGTGGAGATCTTCGAGCTGGTCCCGATCTGACCGTGTCGGGAACTGTCTGCACTGCCGACCGCCTCGCGTCCGAGGCGGGGGTCGCGATGCTCCACCGAGGTGGCAACGCCGTGGACGCCGCGCTCGCGGCCAACGCCGTGCTGTCGGTGACCGCGCCGCACCTGTGCGGGATGGGCGGCGACCTCTTCGCGCTCGTCCATGACGGATCAGTCAAGGCACTCAACGCTTCAGGTCGGGCGGGGTCCGGTGCGTCCGCGTCCGACCTGCGTCGCGAGGGGAGCCACGTGATGCCCCGCTTCGGGGACATCCGGTCGGTGCCCGTCCCGGGCTGCGTCGACGGGTGGCTCGCCCTGCACTCGTCGTACTCCAAGCTGCCGCTGGAGCAGCTCCTGGCGCCCGCGATCCTCCTTGCAGAGCAGGGCTTTCCGCCGTCGCCGCTGCTCGAGCCGCGGCTTCCCGACGTCCCGCTTGAGATGGTCGGCGGACTGGTGCTGCGTCCCGGTGTCGCGCGCACGCTCCGCGCGATCTCGGCGGAGGGGCGCGACGGGTTCTACGGCGGTGAGTTCGGCCGAGGTCTGCTTGAGCTCGGTCAGGGCGAGTACGACGAGAGTGATCTCGAGCGGAGCAACGCGGACTGGGTCGAGCCGCTCGCCGTCGATGCCTTCGGCCACCGGGTCTGGTCGATGCCGCCGAACTCGCAGGGGTACCTGCTGCTCCTCGCGCTTGGGATCGTCGACGGCCTCGACCTGCCCGACGACCCGGACGACCCGCTGTGGGCGCACCTGCTGATCGAGGCTTCGAGAGCGGCCGGCTACGACCGACCCGAACTGCTCCACGAGCACGCAGTCGCGCCGCTCGAGGATGTGACGCGGCGCCGCGCGATGGTCGATCCGTCGACACGGATGGACGTCCGGTCCCTCGGATCGCCCGGCGGTACGACGTACCTGTGTGCAGTCGATGGCGACGGGCTCGGCGTCTCGCTGATCCAGTCGAACGCGCTCGGGTTCGGGTCGCAGCTGTGGGAGCCGCGCACGGGGATCAACCTGCAGAACCGTGGCATCGGCTTCTCGTTGGAGGAGGGTCATCCCGCGGAGTACGGCCCCGGCCGTCGGCCGCCGCACACGCTCGTCCCGGCGATCGTCAGCAGGCCGGACGGGTCGCTGCGTACGGTCATCGGATCTATGGGCGGCGACGCGCAGCCGCAGATCCTGCTGCAGCTCTTGACCCGTCTCCTCCGTCACGGGCAGGACGCCGCTACGGTCATCGGTGCGCCACGTTGGCGGCTCGCCACCGAGGGCAGCGGCTTCGACACCTGGCAGTCACCCGTGCACGTCGCGCTCGAAGCGGGTACGCCATGGGCCGAAGGTCTCTCGAGCAAAGGTCACGACGTGCGCTTCGCGCCGTACAGCGGAGCGTTCGGGCACGCTCAGCTGATCGATGTCGAGGCCGGCGCCGCAGCCGACCCGCGGACGCTCATCGGCGCTGCCACTGCGCTGGCGTGACTCCGGTCCACCTCTTGAACGCCACGATGAACGGAGTGGCCTCCGCGTAGCCCAGCCGGATCGCGACGTCCTCCACCGAGAGCGCTCCGGTAGCCAGCATCTGCTCGGCGAGAGTGAGGCGCACCTCAGCGAGCAGCCCGCGGTACGACGTACCTTCGTCGGCCAGCCGGCGTCGCAGTGTCCGCTCGCTGGTGGCCAAGGTGCCTGCCACCTCCTCGATCGTCGGCGGTGGACCCGAGGCACTCACAAGGCAGTCGCGTACGTCGTGCGCGAAGCCGGTACGACCTCGTCGCTCGGTGAGCATCGCGCGACAGGCATCCTCTGCCGCAGCGACGGTGACCTCGTTCGCCTGCGGCAACGGCTGGTCCAGGATCGCCGCGGTGAACGCCGCGGTCGTCACCGGCTGCGCGAACGACGGGCGGATGCCGAGGATCGACTCGTAGACCGACTCGTCGGTCACGGTGAAGGAGAAGGCCACCTCGTCCAGCGGGACCGGTCCGACCAGGTCGGTGAGCCACCGGGCGATCGACGCGAGGTCGCGCTCGAGCAGGAACCGAGCGACCGGAGTCGGCAGCCCAGGATCGGCGAGGTTGAGCCGCACGGTCTCGTCGCCGAACTCCACCGTCGGCAGGCAGAAGCCGAAGGACAGCTCGTAGTAGCGCATCCCGAACTCGATCGCGTCGCGGAGAGTCGGGCTGGTGATGGCGGCGTACCCGAAGATGCCGAAGGCGGAGACCGGATAACCGCCGCCGACGGCCAGTCCGAGCGCGGGGCGGTCGAGTGCCGCGACGAGGCGTTCCGCGACGGCGAGCTCCTGGTGCGCGGTGAGTTCCCGGCGCGGGTCCCGGAGCATCTCGATGGTCAGCCCCGTCCCAGCCAAGAGCGAGTCGGGCGCCACCCCCTCGCGCTCAGCGAAGCCGACCATGAGGAGCGAGCTACCGGTGCCGCGCGGAAAGTCCCAGTGCTCCAAGGAGGTACGCCGGACATCCACCCGCCCAGTATGGCCGAAAATGTTGATTTCTTGTCCGAGACCCTCTCCCACCCGAGGGTCCAGGGGCCCTACGTTCTACCCATGGGTGCATACGACTACGACGTACTGGTCATCGGCTCGGGCTTCGGCGGGAGCGTGGCCGCGCTTCGCCTCACCGAGAAGGGCTACAAGGTGGGGGTGCTGGAGTCCGGCCGCCGCTGGAATGCCGAGGACTACCCCAAGAACAACTGGAACATCCGCAAGTCGATCTGGGCGCCGCGTCTCGGCCTCACCGGTCCGCAGCGGATCAGCGTTCTCGGCAAGTGCCTCGTCTTCAGCGGGGCCGGCGTCGGTGGTGGGTCGCTGATCTACGGCAACACCCTCTACGAGCCGCTGCCCGAGTTCTACCGCGACCCCGCGTGGGGCCACATCACCGACTGGAACGACGAGCTCACGCCGTACTACGACCAAGCCAAGCGGATGCTCGGCGTGGAGACGAACCCGATCCTCGGCCCGGCCGACGAGGTGCTGCTCGACATCGCCCGCGACCTCAAGGTTGCTGACACCTTCCACGCGACGAACGTCGGCGTCTTCTTCAACCAGGGCAAGGAGGGAGTCGAGGTCGACGACCCGTACTTCGGCGGCGCCGGCCCGCGTCGGTCCGGCTGCATCGGCTGCTCGGACTGCTTCACGGGCTGCAAGCACAACGCGAAGAACACCACCGAGACCAACTACCTCTACCTCGCCGAGAAGAACGGCGCCGAGGTGCTGCCGCTCACAACCGCGACCTCGGTGCGTCCGGATGGCAAGGGCGGCTACGTCGTCGAGACCAAGCGCGCCAACGGCAAGCTCCGCAGGGGGAAGAAGACTTTCACCGCCGAGCACGTCGTGTTCGCGGCCGCGGCGCTCGGCACCCAGAAGCTGCTGCACACCCTGCGCGCCGACGGCACCTTGCCGAACGTCTCGCCCCGAATCGGCGAGCTGACCCGCAGCAACTCCGAGGCGATCCTCGGGGTCAGCAGCAAGTCGCGCGACGACTTCTCGCAGGGCATCGCGATCACCTCGTCCATCCACCCCGAGCCGACGACCCACGTCGAGGTCTGCACGTACGGCAAGGGCCAGAACTCGCTGTTCCTCCAGACGATCCCGATGGTCGACGGCGGTGCGTTCCGCTTCCTCCGACTGCTTCTCACGATGGTGCTGCACCCGTTGAACTTCCTGGTCACGCTGAACCCGCGGCGGGCCTCCGAGAAGGGCGTGATCCTCCTGGTCATGCAGTCGCTCGAC
>DATILB010000219.1:0-4334 GCA_035477015.1 Nocardioidaceae bacterium
TGCCCTGCTCGGTGCGACCGGCTTGCCCGCGGTCGTCGTACAGGAGGGTGGCTACCACCTGCCGACAATCGGAAGCCTCGTGGCGGCGTACCTCGAAGGGCACGCGACTAGTCGCGGGTGAGGTCGCCAACGACCATCGACCCGAACGGCTTCGTGTAGCCGCGAGCGACTGCGGACATGCCCGACTCCGCGGCCGGTACGACGTGCAGCCCGCTCCACGTGTAGGTCCGGCCGGCCCGTGTGACCCGGGCTGAGTCCGCGGCCAAGGCGTTGAGCAGCCAGTCCGACTGTGCGCCATACGCCACCGCGACGCCGAGCCGGTTGCCCGACTTCCAGGCGAAGACCGGCGTGGAGTACTCCCGACCCGAGCGCCGACCACGATGCCGGATGACCGCCCAAGGCGCGATCCACGGTGCGTAGAGACCCTGGATGCGGTTGGTGACCACCTTGTTGAACCGGGCGAGTCCGCGCGGTGCTGCAACCGTCATGACAGGACCGTAGCGGGCCCTCGTCCCTCGCGCCCGGGACGCCGGGACGGCTACCGTCCCAAGCATGAGCCAGTCGGTCGCGGAGCGGGGCACGGCTGCCGCTCGCTTGGGCCAACCGATCGGCTACGCCTTGGTGGCGGTCTTTGCGGCCCTGTTCGTGGCTGGCGTACTCGTCGGCGCAGCCTCATCGCGTCCGGAGCCGGTCCTCTCGACCCTGGGTGGCAGTTGGTCCGAGGACGCACTGACCCAGGCCGCGCAGCCGGTCGCGATCGGCTGGGTCCGCGCCTACTTCCTGATCCTCAACCTGCTTCCGGCCGTCCCAGGGTTGATCGCCGCTGCGCTCGTCCTGCGTGGTGCGCGGACCTGGTTCCGCTGTTACGCCGGGGCAGCGCTGGCGCTGTTCGGAACGATGAGCGGCGCGATTCCGGCGGTCTACCAGCATGAGGTCGACGGGACGCTCGGAGAGGCGCTTGGTGCCCTGACCGGTCTGGCCTGGGTCGGACTGTTCCCGCTGCTCTATGCCTTTCCGGACGGTCGGGTCGCGCCACGGTGGGCACGCTGGTGCATCGTGGGCTGGGCGCTCCTGCTGCCGTACTTCGCGCTGGTCGCGGCACTCGACCTCGGCGGAGCCTCGGATCCGGCGCAGACCCTGCCGTTGCTGGCGCTCTTCGGGACAGCGGCGTTTGCCGCGGTGTACCGCTACCGGAAGGTGTCCACCCCTGAGCAGCGGCGACAGACCCGGGGCATCGTCGGAGCTTTGGTGCTCTGGTTCAGCTACATCGTCGTTCTCGCGGTGACCCCGTTGGGCGACTGGCTGGAGGAGACCACGGGTCGTGGACTCGTCGCGGGTGCCGTCCTCTTCCTGGTCAGCCACATCCTGGTGGCGCTCATCCCCGCAGCGATCGCGGTCGGGATCCTGAGGTACCGGCTGTTCGAGGTGGACCTGTGGGTCAACCGCACGCTCGTGTACGTAGCGCTGACCGGCGTCGTGGCACTTGCCTACGCCCTGGTCTCGCTCATCGGGACCTACCTCTGGCCGGACAACGACGTCATCGGGCCGATGGCGCTCGCCGTGTTGCTCGGCATCGGCTTCCAGCCGATCCGGGCCCGGGCGCAGAGGGCTGTGGACCGGTTCGTCTACGGCCGGCGCAAGGAGCCGTACGCCGTACTCACCGACCTGGGTCGCCAGCTTGCTTCCGTCCTGCCTCCGGACCAGGTCCTTCGGACCATCGTGGGGCAGGTAGGTGGCGCCCTCAAGCTGCCCTATGCCGCGGCGACCCTGACCGGGTCCTCCGTAAGTGTGACCTGGCCCCCCGACCTGGTCGCTCCACCGTCGGGCAAGCGCGAGGAGTTCGCGCTGTCCTGGCAGGACCAGGAGCTCGGGCGCCTCGTCGTGGTCAGCTCGCCCGGCGACGATCTGTCGGCTGCGGACCGCGACCTCCTCGACGGTGTGGCGCGGCAGGCCGGCACGGCCATTCGCGCTGCCACTTTGAACGACGAGCTGCGTCGTTCGCGGGAGCGGATCCTGGGCGCCCGCGAGGACGAGCGCCGTCGGCTTCAGCGAGACCTCCATGACGGGCTGGGTCCGACGCTGGCGAGCCTCTACCAGCGGATCGACCTCGCCCGGTCGATGTTGGCGGAGCAGCCAGATACCGCCGAGAAGCTGCTTGGGGAGGTCGGGGAACAGACTCGCTCGGTCATCGGGGAGATCCGGACGCTTGTCGCAGCGCTCCGCCCCTCGGAGCTCGAGCTCGGTCTGGTCGGTGCGATCGGAGCAAGTGCGCAGCGGCTTCCGGAGCTGCGCGTTCAGATCCAGGCCGCCGACCTGCCGGTGCTGCCGCCTGCGGTGGAGACCGCGGCGTACCGGATTGCCATGGAGGCTCTCACCAACGCGGCCCGCCATGCTGGGGCGAGTACGGCGACGGTCCGTCTCGTGATCGACGCGGGCGCGCTCCGGATCGAGGTGCAGGACGACGGGCGTGGCCTGCCACCGGAACTCGTCCCGGGGACAGGGCTACGGTCGATGCGCGAGCGCGCTCATGAGTTCGGCGGCACGGTCGACATCACGGTGCCCGCCGCGGGAGGAACCCGCGTGCAGGCAGTCGTACCTTTTGCTGGAGGAGCAGGATGAGTCCGATCCGGGTGCTGGTCGTCGATGACCACGTCTTCTACCGCGAAGGCATCAAGACCCTCCTAGGTACACGTGCCGGAGAGGTCGACGTCGTGGGCGAGGCCGCGACCGGAGAAGAGGCCCTGGAACTGTTGCCCACGCTGGCTCCGGACGTGGTGCTGATGGACCTCAAGATGCCCGGTATCGGTGGGATCGTTGCCACCCAGCGTCTCTGTGCCGAGCAACCCGGTATCGCAGTCCTCGTGCTGACGATGAACGACGACGACACCGTCGTACCGGCTCTGCGTGCGGGAGCCCGGGGCTACCTGCTGAAGGATGCCAGCGTTGACGAGCTGGTGCGCGCCATCCAAGCGGTGCACGGTGGCTCGACGGTGCTCGCGCCAGAGGCGGCAGCCCGGATGCACGAGCACATCCTGCGACCCTCGAAGCGGCCTTCTCTCCCGTTCCCGGACCTCAGTGAACGGGAGCACGACCTGCTGGCCGAGCTGGTCCGGGGGAGAACCACGGAGGAGATCGCCCAGCACCTGGGGCTGACACCGAAGACGGTCCGCAACTACGTTTCCAACGTGCTCGCCAAGGTCCATGCCCGCGACCGCGCGCATCTGATTGCGATCGCGCGCGACGCGGGCTATCCAGGGGCCTGAGCTCAGACGCGGACCGGGGCACCCTTGCGCCACAGGGCGCCACCGAGGACGGCCCACAGGATCGGCAGCGCCATGGGCGGCAGGCCGATCGTGTCGTGCAGCGTTGCTTCGCCGACCAGGGCTGGGAGGTAGACGGCGACCTCGACTACCACGAGCAGCGCAGTCAGGATGCCGACAACCAGAGCGGTCCGGGTCACGATCCCCGACCGGTGGAGCCCGGCGCAGGTGAGGATCGCCGCAAGGTCGACCGACCACCAGCCGAGCAGGCTCAGCAGGATCGCGAACGCGAAGAGCTGGCTGTCGCCGAGGGTGGCACTGTCGATGGCGGCGATGCCGGCCTGGGCCACGACGTACCCGGCCAGCAGAACGATGCCTGCGCCCGCCGCGAGCCTGACCGGGCGACGACGATCGATCCGCACGAACGCCAGCGCTGCGAGCGCCACCGGAAGTGCCCAGAACAACGCAACCAACACCCAGGGCAGGAAGCGGTCGGTGACCTGCGACGGCGTCATCTCAGCGGCGCTTTCGCCCTCGATCGTGGTGTGCGCCATCGCCATGAACACAACGACGGGTGCCAGTGCCACCACGAGCAACCGTGCCGCGCTTTGTGTGTGATTCACCGGAACGCTCGGAACGCTCGGAACGCGAGCCGCGCGGGGCCGGCCAGTGAGCGGTGCGTGGACGGGGTCAGAGTGTTTGTCATGAGAACCTCCGGGTCTCGGGATCTGTGTCACTGACACTCCCGTTCCCGGCGTCCCGGGCGGCAGAGTCAGTGATCCTCGAGAGGCAGGAATCTCAGGCGTCGCCCAGCTCGGTCAGCTTGGCCAACCCCGGAGCCATGGAAGCCTGCACCCGGGCGAGGGCGTCGTCCAGCAGCGGCGATCCCGGGTAGCCGGCCGGTACCCGCGCCGGGTTGAGCGGGACCTGGTCCGCCCACGCCTTGACGTCCGGCTCTGAGTTGAAAGACATCGACGCCTTCGTGCCGAGGGCGTTCATCTTCGCCCACTCCGCCATCGAGTTGCCGTACGGCGACGGCGGGCAGAGCCGGTTCTTCTCCGCGTCGTCCTGACG
>DATILB010000220.1:0-16605 GCA_035477015.1 Nocardioidaceae bacterium
TCGGTCACCGCCTCGTCCAGGCCGCCATCGAGCGCGGCCTTACCGAGAGGTACGACGTGCTCGTGCTTGGTGACGAGCCGCGTGCCGCCTATGACCGCGTCGCGCTCACCTCGTTCTTCGGGGCCGAGAGTGCAGATGAGCTGTCGCTGCTGCCCGAGGGCAGCTACGACGACCCGCGCGTCGAGCTGCGGCTGAGCACGAGCGTCGACACGATCGACCGCGAGGCCAAGAAGGTGACCCTCGGCGACGGCACCACGGAGTCGTACGACGCCCTCGTCCTTGCGACCGGTGCCCGCCCGTTCGTCCCGCCGATCCCCGGCCACGACCTCGACGGTTGCTTCGTCTACCGCACGATCGAGGACCTCGAGGCAATCCGCGAGGCCAGCAAGACCGCGACCAACGGCATCGTGATCGGTGGCGGCCTCCTCGGCCTCGAGGCGGCCAACGCGCTGGTGCAGCTCGGCCTGCAGACCCACGTCGTCGAGATGGCACCGCGGCTGATGCCGGTCCAGCTCGACCCGGCGGGTGGCGCGAGCCTCAACCGGCTCATCAGCAACCTGGGTGTCCAGGTGCACACCGGTGCGAAGACCCAGGGTGTCGCGGACGACGACGGCAAGGTCGTCGGACTCGACCTCGAGGATGGCCGCATCGACGCGGAGGTCGTCGTGTTCTCCGCGGGCATCCGTCCGCGGGACGAGCTCGGACGCGACTCCGGCCTCGACGTGGCGGAGCGCGGCGGCATCCTGGTGGACCCGCACTGCCGCACCAGCGACGAGAGCATCTACGCGATCGGCGAGTGCGCGGCGCCCGGCGGCAAGATGTACGGCCTGGTCGCCCCCGGCTACGCGATGGCTGAGGTCGTTGTCGACACGCTCCTCGGCGGGGAGGGCACCTTCGAGGGTGCTGACATGAGCACCAAGCTGAAGCTGCTCGGCGTCGACGTCGCGAGCTTCGGCGACGCGTTCGCCACGACGCCCGGCTCGCTCGAGCTGGTGTACGCCGACGCAGTGGCCGGTGTCTACAAGAAGCTCGTCGTCAGCGAGGACGCGAGCACGCTGCTCGGCGGCATCCTGGTGGGTGACGCCTCGGCGTACGGCATCCTGCGCCCGATGGTCTCCAGCGGCCTGGCGCTGCCGGAGAACCCCGAGGACCTGATCCTCCCGGCCGGCCGTGGCGCCGCCCAGATCGGTCTGCCGGACGAAGCAGTCGTGTGCTCGTGCAACAACGTCACGAAGGCCGCCATCTGCGGCGCGGTCGACGAGGGCTCGTGCGACACGGTCGCCTGCCTGAAGAAGTGCACGAAGGCCGGCTCCACCTGTGCCTCGTGCGTCCCGTTGATGAAGAACCTCCTCGACGAGCGGCTCGCCGCCGCCGGCAAGGTCGTCAACAAGGGCATCTGCGAGCACTTCACGGTGACCCGGGCGGAGCTCTTCGAGATCATCTCGATCCACGCCTACAAGACCTTCGACGAGGTCGTGACCGGCCACGGCAGAGGGCGCGGCTGCGACGTCTGCAAGCCTGCGGTCGCGAGCATCCTGGCCAGCCTGCTCAACCACCACGTGCTCAGCAGCGACGCAGTGTCCCTGCAGGACACCAACGACGCCTACCTCGCGAACATCCAGAAGAACGGCACCTACTCGGTCGTGCCGCGCATCCCCGGCGGCGAGATCACGCCCGAGAAGCTCATCGTCATCGGCGAGGTCGCGAAGGAGTTCGGTCTCTACACCAAGATCACCGGCGGCCAGCGGATCGACCTCTTCGGTGCCCGGATGGAGCAGCTCCCGGAGATCTGGCGGCGTCTGGTCGACGCCGGCTTCGAGTCCGGACACGCCTACGGCAAGTCGCTGCGCACGGTGAAGTCGTGCGTCGGGTCGACCTGGTGCCGCTTCGGCGTACAGGACTCCGTCAAGCTCGCCATCGACCTGGAGAACCGCTACCGCGGGCTCCGGTCGCCGCACAAGCTCAAGGGTGCGGTCAGCGGCTGCGCGCGTGAGTGCGCGGAGGCGCGTGGCAAGGACTTCGGCGTGATCGCGACGGAGAAGGGCTGGAACCTCTACGTCTGCGGCAACGGTGGCATGGTGCCGAAGCACGCACAGCTGCTCGCGAGCGACGTCGACACCGAGACGCTCATCAAGTACATGGACCGCTTCCTCATGTACTACATCCGCACCGCGGACCGGCTGCAGCGGACCTCGACCTGGCTCGAGAACCTCGAGGGCGGCATGGACCGGGTGAAGGCCGTCGTCGTCGACGACATCCTCGGCCTGGGCGCCGAGCTCGAAGCGGCGATGGCACAGCACGTCGACACGTACTTCGACGAGTGGAAGGCCACCCTCGACGACCCTGACAAGCTCGCGCGGTTCGTGTCCTTCGTGAACGCTCCCGGCGTGCCCGACCCAAACATCTCGTTCGAGGTCGAGCGCGACCAGATCAAGCCCGTCGTGGCCGACGAGCCGGTGTCCCTCGGCAGCACGATCCCCGTAGGAGCCCCGTGAAGACCGAGGCCTGGACGAAGATCTGCCCGCTCGAGGACCTCCCGCGCGAGCGTGGGGTCACCGCGCTTGTGCACGGCCAGGCGGTGGCGGTGTTCCGCACCCACGACGACGCGGTGTACGCGCTGGGCAACCACGATCCGTTCAGCAAGGCGTCGGTGCTGGCGCGAGGCATCGTCGGCACGCGTGGCGACATCCCGTTCGTCGCGTCGCCGATGCACAAGCAGGCGTTCGACCTGCGCACCGGGAAGTGCCTCGACGACGAGTCGGTCAAGGTGCCGGTGTACGACGTACGCGTCGAGGACGGCATCGTGCACGTCGGACCACGACAGACCATCGGGAGCTCCCCATGAAGGGCTACCGGGTCGGGATCACCTCGGCCCGGAAGATCGAGGAGCTGGCAGGGCTCCTCGAGCGACGGGGAGCAACCGTTGAGTCGGCGCCCGTGCTCTCCATCGGCACCGGGGGAATCGACGAGGAGTCGTTGAAGGCGGCCACCAAGGCCGTCATTGAAAGTCAGGTCGACGTCTTCGTGGCGACGACAGGGGTGGGGATCCGAGGCTGGTTCGAGGCCGCGCAGTCGTGGGGGCTGCTCGATGACCTCCTGGCCGTCCTGAAAGGATCCGAGATCCTCGCCCGAGGACCCAAGTCCGTCGGCGCGCTTCGTCAGTACGGCCTCCGAGAGCTCTGGAGCCCCGAGTCCGAGAGCATGGACGAAGTGCTGTCGCACCTGCGTGGGAGGTCGGTGTCCGGCCGCCGCATCGTGGTGCAGGAGCACGGGCTGTCTCTCTCCATGTCTGCCGAGGCACTGCGCGTTCAGGGCGCAGACGTCGAGATCGTCTCGGTCTATCGCTGCGAGCCCGCCGGCGACCTCGCCCCGGTCTTCAAGCTGGTCGAGAAGATCGCGGACCGCGAGCTCGACGCCGTCACCTTCACCTCAGCCCCGGCCGTCACCACTCTCATGGAGGTGGCGACGGCAAGCGGTCGCCGCGAGCGGGTTGTCGACGCCTTCAGCGACGGAGTGCTCGCCACGTGCGTCGGACCCGTCACTGCCGCAGCGTTCGAGCCTTTCGGCGTACCGACCGTCCAGCCCGAGCGCGCCCGCCTCGGGCCGATGGTGCGGGCTCTCGAGGACGAGCTGCGCAAGCGCAACGAGGGTACGGCGATCACGGTCGGCACGCGAAGGCTGCTCATCCGTGGCGGTCGCGTCTTCGTCGACGGGATCGAGGTGCGCGTCTCAGGTGCTCCGCTGTCGATCCTTCTCGCCCTGACCGACCGCCCCGGCGTCGTCCTCTCCCGCAAGCAGTTGATGGCGCACCTGCCCAGCGGCCAGGCCAGCAGCGAGCACGCCGTCGAGATGGCGGTCGCCCGGCTCAGGAGTGCGATCGGGCCGGGACTCGTGCAGACCGTGGTGAAGCGCGGCTACCGGGTACCGGCCCCATGACCACCCCAGCCCTCGTTGCCGTCGCGCATGGCACGCGCACGCCGTCCGGCCCGGACACCATCGAGGCCCTGATGGCGCAGGTGCGCAGAAGGCTTCCCATGGCCGACGTGCACACGTCGTACGTCGAGCTGAACGAGCCCCTCTTCAGCGACGTGATGGCGGCGCAGCGCGGCCCCACCGTCGTCGTACCCCTGCTGCTGTCGAGCGGCTACCACACCAACCACGACCTGCCCGAAATGGCGAAGGCGGCACAAGGTCCGGTGCGCATCGCCCGGCCGCTCGGTCCGCACCCGCTCCTCGCCGCCATGATGTGCCACCGACTGCAAGCCGCGGGCGCTCGACGTGGCGATGCCGTGGTGATGGTGGCCGCGGGGTCGCGGGACAGCGACGCTCTGGTCGACACGCTCGCGATGGGCCGACTGCTCCAGGCGCACTGGGGTGCCCCGGTCCAGGTGGCCCAGCTGTCCGGCTCGGGCCAGCACGTCAACGAGGCGGTCGAGTCGCTCTGGGCGCAGGGGCATCGGCGGATCGCGGCGGCGCCGTACCTGCTGGCTCCTGGCTACTTCGCCCGCAAGGCGCGGGCGCAGGCGACCGTCGCAGGGTGCGCCGCTGTTGCCGACGTGCTCGGCAGCCACCGCATGGTGGCTGAGCTAGTCGCGCGTCGCTACTTGGCGATGGCGATGACCGGTGCTGTGGCCGACACGACTCGCGTGGCCTGAGCGCGTTCCAGCACCGGACGGATCATCTCCACCAGCTGCTCTGAGACGTGCTCGTCACGCTCGAGCGCGATCATGTGACCGCAGCCGGGCGAGATGATGAGCCGGCTGCCCGGGATCTCCGCGGCGAGCCGGCGAGCGTGCGAGACGGGGGTCAGCAGGTCCTTCTCACCGGCCAGGATGCGCGTGGGGATGTCGGCGAGCACGCCGACGTGGTCGTGCCGCTCGTGCAGCATCATGTCGTCGAAGAAGCCGCGCATCGTCGTGGGCGGGCAGTTGATCAGGCTCTCCACGATGAGCATGTGGTCGCGCATCCGGTAGGTGTCCCCGAAGAGGAACCGCCGGGCGAACAGCGACTCGACGACCGGCGCGCGCAGCCGACGCTTGCGCGACAGCATCTTCGCGCGCAGCTCGAGTCCTCTGGCGATCTGTGCCTTGAGCCGCTTGCCGGTGCGGGGGAGCCCCAAGGTGATGTTGACCAGGTCTCCTGCCGAGGTTGCCACGAACAGCACGCCGACGACCCGCTCGGTGAACAGGTCCGGCCGGTGGTCGCAGAGCTCCATCATCGTCATGCCGCCCATGGAGTGGCCCACCAGGACCAGGTCGCCGGCCGGGGCGAACGTGTCGATGATGTCGGACAGGTCGCGCGCGAGGTTGGCGATCGTCGCCCCTTCGAGCGTGGACTCCTGGGACAGGCCGTGACCGCGCATGTCGTAGTTGACGAGGCGGATGTCGTGACCGAAGTGGGCCCTGAGGTCACGCACCTGGTAGCGCCAGAACTCGTTGTCCTCGGTCCAGCCGTGCGAGAACACGACGGTGGCGGCAGCGTCGGCGGGACCATCGACCCGGACGTTCAGCTCGAGACCGTCGTGGGTCCTCACGCGTCGGACCCGGTCAGCTCGTGGTTCCGGCGGAGCGTGGGTCGAAGCTCGCCCCTTCCGGGGCGTCCCGCGACGGAGTAGCCGACGGCAACGGCCACGAAGAGTCCGGAGAACACCATCGCCACGACGAGGTAGGCCACCGTCCACAGACCGGTGTTCACGCCCTTCTTGACCTCGCGCTGGAGGATGTCCTTCTCCTTCTGGAACGGGCGAGGCCCGCTCACGGCCTCAAAGGCCTCCACCGGGACCGCTTCGTCGGCCGGCATGTAGATCGGCAGCGCGACCTCGACGTGGACAGGCAACTGCAGCCGCACGAGCGTCTTCCAGGAGCCGGAGACCGGCATGGGGTCCTCGCAGCGGTACTCGTTCACGCCGATGCGTTCGACCTGCGAGCGGATCTGACCGCCACCCTGCCAGGACATGCACTCGAACCAGTAGGCGTCCTCGACGAGGCCGTCGGAGACCGCGATCTCGACCGAGGCTCGACCGTCGCTGATCTCGCCGATCGTCACGTCGGCATCGCCGACTCCCTCGGTCTTCGGCGCGACGTGGACGGCGAAGACGCCGATGACCGCGAGCAGGCTCAGGGCTGCGACAGCGCCGCCCACCGGACCGGTGGCCGAGACCTTGGTCCGCGACGTGATGCGCGCGAAGGCCGCGTCCTCCTCGGTCGTGGCCGCGACGATGGAGAGCTTGATGAACATCCACGTGGCGATGAGGCCGACTGCGGCACCGACGACGACCGCCGTGAGGGCCGCCCAGCCCATCATGTGCTCGGGCCACTCCATCGGCCGGAACGACTTGCTCCAGTAGTAGTCGACCACCAGGTTGGCGAGCGCGATCACGACGCCGGCGCCGGCGGCGAACGCGACCGTGGGCTTCGCCCACTTCGCCAGCACCGCCGCGGCGACCGCACCGCCGAGGAGCAGCGGGTGCTCAGGCGTCATCGCCTGCCAGATGAAGACGTTGACGCCCTGCAGTGCCCACTGGACGCCGGCATATCCCGCCCACGCGGCGATCACGTAGAGCGGTCCCTTGTACATCGCGTAGGAGAGTCCGACGACTACGCCCATGGTGACCAGGACGACGTCCATGATGAGCGGGTTCTGCGGGACGCCGTACATGTACTCGAGCAGGAACGCGACCGGGCCGACCATCAGGACGACCACACCGATGTACTCCCAGAACGCGGCGAGCTTCGACCCGCCGACCTGGCGAGCCTCTGCAGAGCTCAGCAGCAGGGCGTACGGCAGCATGATCGTGCCGCCGATCATGATGAGGTGGGTCGGGCCCCACTCGGTGACGTCCTGACCGAACAGCCGGTGCCACACGTCGTCGAGCGGGAAGCCGCCGAGTGCCAGCATCGAGATCGCTGTGCCCAGCGTGGCGCCGAGCGGAGCGCTCCAGTTGCGGCTCAGCCGAAGGGTGCGTCGCGGCATCCGTTCGTCCTTCAACGCCATGCCGAGGGCGCCGCCGGTGAAGATGAGCATGAGGCCCAGGAAGATGAAGTAGTGCGCTGGGTTGGCCAGCGGCCCAGTGTCCCGACCGTCCTCGATGTGCAGGCTGACGTCCCAGTAGACGCCCGTCGCAGCGGCCAGTGCACCGCCGACCGAAATCAGCGTCGGCAGCACGAACCAGCGCGGACCGCCGTCGATGCGAGCAGCGATGTCGGCGACCCGACCAAGCAGGGTCGGCTTCCCCGCTCGCTCGCGCAGGATCACCCAACCGACCACGCCGTACACCACGAAGGTGAAGACGCTGACGATCAGGACCTCGTCGAGAGCAGCGCCTCCTGCGGAGGGGGCTACTTCTGCTGCGAAGAACATGTCGGGCCTCCTGGCCTATACGACAAAATCTATGTAACATAGATGATGGCACATAGCTTTGGTTACCTGTCAAGCACAGCCCCGTAACGTCACATTCACGTATTAGGGTCCACCTGTCCAGGGGAGGCGCGCCATGGCCGGATCGGTCCATTCGACTGAGAGAATCGGCCTCGTGGGGACCGCCAAGGAGTTGACGATCGACCAGCTCGCCGGAGCTGTGAAGATGACCGTGCGCAATGTGCGCGCCTACGCGTCACGTGGGCTGATCCCGGCACCCCGACTGGTGGGCCGCACCGGCTACTACGACCAGGACCACGTCAACCGGCTGCTGCTGATCCGCGACCTGCTCGACCGGGGCTACACGCTGAGCGCCGTCGAGGACGCCTTGTCGAAGAACTCGGGGCTGCCCGCGGGTCACGCATTGGACCTGCTCGACACCCTGTCCGACCCGCGGTCACCGGAGCAGCCCGAGCCGATCACCGCCGACGGCCTGGCCCGGCTCGCCAACGTCGAGCCCAACTCCGACTTCGTCGACAAGCTCGTCGAGATGGGCCTGGTCCAGAGCCTCGACGACAAGGGCAACCTGCTCCTGCTCAAGCCGTTCGTCGTCAAGGCAGGGGCCCAGGCAGTGGCGATGGGGCTTCAGCTGGAGTCCGTGCTCTCCCTGCTTCCGTTCCTCTCCGAGCACCTCGATGCGATCGCGCACCGGTTCGTCGACGAGGTGCGGACCCAGCTGTGGCGTCCGTTCGCCGATGCGGGGATGCCGTCCGAGCAGTGGCCGACCATGCTCAACACGATCGAGAGCTTGCTGCCCGTCGCCTCGCAGGCCGTGGTCGCGATCTTCCGCGACCGGCTGAACACCGCTATCGACGAGGCGATGGGTGAAGAGATCGGGCAGTTCATCCAAGAATGAATCTCGACACGCTCGCTCGCTTCGCGAGCGTCGCGGCTCGATCACCGGCTACGTGGTGACGAGTGCTACGGCGATCGCGGCCACCCCTTCGCCCCGACCGGTGAGCCCCAAGCCGTCGGTCGTCGTTGCGCTGACCGTGACCGGTGCGCCTACCGCCTCGCTCAGCGCGGCCTCCGCCTCGTCCCTCCGGGGTCCCAGCCGCGGCCGGTTCCCGATCACCTGCACCGCGACGTTGCCGATCTCGTAGCCGGCCGCGCGTACCCGTCGGGCGGTCTCCGAGAGGAGCGCCGCGCCGGAAGCTCCGGCCCAGGCCGGGTCTGAGGTCCCGTAGTTGCTGCCCAGGTCGCCCAGCCCGGCGGCCGACAGCAAGGCGTCGCAGGCGGCGTGGGCGGCGACATCGGCGTCGGAGTGCCCCTCGAGTCCGGCCGGCTCGTCGGGGAAGTGGAGGCCCGCGAGGTGCAGGGGCACGCCCTCGGCGAAACGGTGTACGTCGGTCCCGATACCGACCCGGGGGAGGCTCACGGCCCGATCATCCCCTACTCGTAACAAGTTTTCCTGGCACCGTGCGCGACGATGAAGAGGTGAGCACGGACCAGCCCCAGGCGCCGCGATGGCCAGCCGCCCTTGCGGGCATCGTCACCGGCCTCACCGGCCTCGCGGTAGCCCTCGCGGTGACGTCGCTCCTGCGGCAGCGCGCCAACCCCGTGCAGTCGGTCTCCGAGATGGTCCGGGACATCACGCCCGGGCCGCTGGCGGAGAAGCTCATCCACCTGGTTGGGACGGCGGACAAGCCGCTGCTGCTCACTGGAGTCACCCTCGGCCTGCTGGGCTTGTCCGCCTGGGCGGGCATCTTGGCTCGTCGTCAGCTGCTGGCCGGAGCTGCGGTCTTCCTGGTGATGTCGGTGATCGCCGGGGTCGCCGTGATGACACGTCACGGTGCGACTAGTGCCGGCCTGCTTCCCGTCGTCATGGGCGCGGCAGCCTGGGTCGTCACGCTGACCTACCTCCGTCCGTTGCAGAGCCGTTCGGAGTCACTGCCGTACGACGTCGTCGGTGCCACCGACCGGCGCGGGTTCCTGATCCGGGTTGGTGGTGTCGCTGCCGCTGCCGCCGTGGTCGGGGTCAGCAGCAGGTTCCTCAGTCGTTCGCGTCGCGCCGTTGAGGCGGCCCGCAGCCAGCTGCGCCTGCCGGTGACCCGGGGCACTGTGCCCGCCGGGGCAGGTCTCGACGTGAAGGGGCTGTACCCGTGGCAGACCCCGAACGACGTGTTCTACCGGATCGACACCGCCCTCGTCGTACCCACCATCAAGCCGTCGGAGTGGGAGCTGCGGATTCACGGCATGGTCGACCGTGAGATCACCATCCAGTACGACGACCTGGTCGCCCGCGAGCTGACAGAGGCATGGGTCACGCTCTGTTGCGTCTCGAACCCCATTGGCGGCCATCTCATCGGCAACGCCTGGTGGAGCGGCGTACGCATCGCAGACCTGCTGGCTGAGGCCGGCGTACATGCGGACGCGGACGCCGTACTGCAGACGTCGCAGGACGGGTGGACCTGCGGTACGCCGATCAAGGCGCTCACCGACGACCGCAACGCCCTGCTCGCTCTTGCCATGAACGGTAAGGCGCTTCCGCTCGAGCACGGCTTCCCGGTGCGCATGGTGGTCCCCGGCCTCTACGGCTTCGTGTCCGCCACCAAGTGGGTGGTCGATCTCGAGGTCAGCCGCTTCGACAAGTTCGACGCGTACTGGACGACACGAAGCTGGTCCGAGCAGGCGCCGATCAAGACCCAGTCCCGGATCGACGTCCCTCGAGGCGGTCGTGCGATGGCGGGCGACGTCACGGTGGCCGGCGTTGCCTGGGCCCAGCACACCGGCATCGAGAAGGTCGAGGTGCGACTGGACGGCGGCCCATGGGAGCAGGTCGAGCTGGCCCGGGTGCCAGGAGTCGACACCTGGGTGCAGTGGTCCGGGACGGTCGAGGCCTCGCCCGGCATCCACACGCTGGCCGTCCGAGCCACTGACCTGACCGGCACCACCCAGACCCCGGTGGAGACCGCGGTCGCACCCGATGGGGCGAGTGGTTGGCACGCGATCGAGTTCACTGCAGACGGGTAGGGGTTGAGGTAAGTCCCCATCGGGCACGATGGAAGGCAAAGGAGGCGGTCCTGATGGTCGCACTGCACAGCCTCCTCCACACCGTTGAGGAGACGCACAAACAACTGGTCGCGCGGCTCGATACCGCCGCAGCGATGGTGAACACGCCCGGCCAGCCGCGCAAGGGCTACGAACACACCGACACCTTCCTCGCTGCCGCGAGCCGGCACCTGAACGCCGTCGAGGAGGTACTCGTCCCGGCGGTCAGGAAACACGTCGACGAAGGCTCCCAGCTGGCGCACGGCTACGTGCGCACCAGCAAGCACCTGGAGGTCGCGCTCGCCAACGCCAAGGCGCGTGAGTACGGCTCGGCGTACGCGATCCGACGTTCGTGGGACGACGTGTGGGGAGAGGTCAGGGGCGAGCTGGAGATGCAAGCCCGATGGGAAGCCGAGATGGTCGGTCAGCTGAGCGAGGAGCTGGAGGTCGGCGAGCTCGACGACCTCGCGACGGAGCTGCATCGCGCCGAGCTTGCGGCACCCACTCGGCCGCATCCGTACGCACCCCACCTCGGAGTCCGTGGCAAGGTCGCGCGTCGCGTCCTGCACGCCGTCGATTCCTTCTGGGACGCGGCGGAAGGCCGGATGATTCCGGAGCCGGTCCGGCCGCCGCACAAGGCGCCGGGCCTGTTCGTGCAGTACCTCTTGGCCGACCCGCGGTTCGACGAGGAGGAGTCAGTCTGAGCAGGTCGATACTGGTCGGGTGACGACAGACGAGGCCAGGCAGGCGTACGACGCGCGGGAGTGGCAGCGCGCCCACGACCTGTACGCATCCGAGCCCTACCTCGATGCGACGGACCTGGATCGGTTCGCGATCGCCACGATGCTGTTGGCGGAGATGGACGAGTACTTCGCCGTGCGCGAGCGGGCCTACAACCAGGCGATCGAGGAGGGCGACCTCGTCGAGGCGGCGGGTGCTGCACTGTGGATCGGCATGCAAAGGCTGACCATGGGTGACCCGGGTCGGGGCATGGGCTGGATGGCTCGGGCGGCGGACCTTGTGGAGCAGGACGGCTCGGACTCCATCCCGGCGGGGGTCCTGCTCATGGGGCAGGCGTTCGGGGCTGTCGCCACCGGTGACTTCGACGGGGCGCTGGCCTTGACGGCACAGGCCATCGCTGCCGGTCGGCGGCTCAGGGCGCCCGACCTCTTGGCACTCGCCCTGCACCAAGAGGGACAGTTCCTGCTCCATGCCGGCCGAGTCGACGCGGGAGTCGCTCGGCTCGACGAGGCGATGTTGGCGCTCACGGCCGGCGACCTGTCGCCGATGGTCACCGGGATCATCTTCTGCGGGTCGATCGAGGGCTTGTGGTCGGTCCACGAGCTGTGGCGTGCGCAACAGTGGACGGCCGCCATGACCGAATGGTGTGACGCGCAGCCAGACCTGCGGAACTTCACCTCCGAGTGCAAGGTGAGGCGAGCCGAGCTCAAGCATCTGCACGGCGCTTGGGACGACGCGTGGGCCGAGCTCGCGGGGGTAAGCCCTTCCGACGTGGACCTGTGGGCGGCAGGCGCAGCCGCGTGTCTGCGTGGCAACCTCGACCGACTCCAAGGGCGCTACGACTCCGCGCAGGAGAACTTCAGCGAGGCTGCGCGCCTCGGCTTCGACCCCCAACCCGGTCTGGCTCTGCTCCGTCTTGCCCAGGGGAGCATCCAGGCCGCCGCGGCGATGGCACGCCGCTGCCTCGCTGAGGCCGAGGGTGACGCGAAGCGCGTCGAGGTGCTCTTCGCCGCAGTCGAGATCCTCCTGGCAGCCGGAGAGTCGCAACCTGCTGCGGATGCCGTTGCGGAGCTTGTCGGTATCGCGACCCGTCGGCCGATCTCGATCGTCACCACAACGAGCGCGCATGCAGACGCAGCACTGCACCTGGCTTCGGGGCGGGCGGACGTCGCCCTCCGCTCCGCGCGCACTGCGTTGCGTGGCTGGCTCGAGATGAACGCGCCGTACCAGGAGGCCCGGGCGCGGCTGCTCGTGGCCGATGCCTGCCAGGTTCTCGGCGACGGCGAGTCCGCAAAGGTCGACCGCGAAGCGGCGCGCAGGATCCTGATCGAACTTGCTGCGGCACCCGACCTCGCGCGGCTCGACGGGGAGCAGGACGTGCTCAGCCCTCGTGAGCTCGAGGTACTGCGCATGCTCGCCACCGGCGCCACCAACCGCGCCATCGCCGAGAAGCTGGTGCTGAGCGAACGCACGGTCGACCGGCATGTCAGCAACATCTTCAGCAAGCTCGGCGTATCGACCCGAGCGGCCGCCACGGCGTACGCCTTCGAGCGAGAGCTCGTCTGACCTGGAGGATCGCCCTATGCAGCCCCATCCGTTTCGCGTGGCGTGGGAAGCCCGAGATCCCGACGCGGTCGCCGCCTGTTTCACGCCCGACGGTGAGTTCCACTCACCGGTGATCGGGGCAGCCGTCATCCGTGGCCGGCATGCCATCGCTGAGCTCATGCGCGTGGTTATGGACTCCACGTCAGCGTCACATTTCACCGATGAGCTGCGCGAGGATGAGCGCCTCGTCCTGCGCTTTCACACCGAGTTCAACCGCCGACCCGTGCAGGGTGTGGTCTGGCTCGACCTGACCGAAGATGATCAGGTGCGCGAGCTCTGGGCCTTCACGCGGCCGCTCACCGGCGTGGTGGCGGTCCAGGTGGCCATGGCTGAGGGACTACTCCGCAGGCAGAGCTCGATCTTGGGCGTGGTGACACGCGTGGGGCTGCGGCCCCTGGTCGTCATTGCTGGGTTGGTCGAACGGATCGGGTCGTTGGTGATCCGGCGGCTGAACAAAGAGCAGCCGCGTCAGCTTCCGTAGGGCATCACAAAGGCAGGTTGTGCAGTCGTACGCGCCGCGGCAGCGATTGAGTCGCGCAGCTCCCACTCGTCGGCCGCATCGAAGGTCCGGTACGGGCTCAACAGCTCCAGCAGTTGTTCGATGGACATCGGATCTCCCTTTCTTGGCAACCGCGGGGTCCGCGCTCGCTCCCTACTCCCACAGTGGAAACGGGCATATCGCCCAACTCTGACGGGCCCATTCGGCCATTCATCGCTCACCGGATCGACAGTCGGTGGTACCCATTCGGTCGCCCGGTCGGATTGGGTACTTCCGCCGACGCGGCGGGAGGGTCGCCGTTCCTAACGTCGAGCCATGACCACAAACACGTACGACACCATCGTCATCGGCGCCGGCCAAGCCGGCCTGTCTGCCGGGTACCACCTGGCCAAGAGGGGCAAGCCCTTCCTCATCCTCGACAGCGAAGACCGCATCGGTGGCTCCTGGCTGAACCGCTGGGACTCCCTGAAGCTCTTCACTCCTTCGCACTGGAACTCGCTTCCTGGCATGGAGTTCGGCGGGGGCTACTCGTTCGCACCGAAGGACGAGCTCATCGACTACTTCGAGCGGTACGTCGCGCACTTCGACCTTCCGGTACGGCTCTCCACTCCGGTGGACGGGCTGTTCCGCGAAGGCGAAGGCTTCCGAGTCACCGCGGGGACCGAGTCCTTCCTCGCCGACAACGTGATCCTGGCTACCGGCGTACACCGAGCGCCGAAGCGGCCGGGCTTCGCCGAGGAGCTCTCTGACGACATCGTCCAGCTGCACTCTGCTGACTACCGCAATCCCGGGCAGCTCAAGCCGGGCACGGTACTCATCGTCGGGGCGGGGAACTCCGGCGCCGAGATCGGCGTCGACATCGCCTCGAAGCACCACGTGCTGCTCGCCGGCCGCAACGTCGGCCAGCTCCCGATCAACATCGGCAACTGGCAGGGCAAGCTGATGTTCCCGGTGATCTGGTGGATGTGGGAGCACGTGCTCACCGAGCACAAGAAGCCCGGACGCAAGGTGCAGGCCGAAGCGCTGGAAGGTCACGGCGAGTTCTTGATCCGTCAGAAGGAGAAGGACCTCGTGGCGGCCGGGATCGAGCGCACGTCACGCATTGCGGGCGTCGTCAACGGCCGTCCGCAGACCGAGGACGGTGTGGTGCTCGAGGTCGCCAACGTCATCTGGGCCACCGGCTTCCGGTCCGACTTCGCATGGATCGACCTGCCCGGCCTGGACTCGTCAGGGCGCCTGGGCAACGAGCGCGGTGCTGTGCAGGGGCAGGCCGGCCTGTTCGTGCTTGGGCAGGAGTTTCAGTTCATGTTCAACTCGCACACCGTCGGCGGCGTGGGCAAGGACGCGGCGTACGTCGTACGGCAGCTCGACGTTCCGCGTGCCTCGCTGGCGTCCGAGGTGATCGAGCAGACACGGTAAAAATCGGGCATAACTTGGCAAAGAGAACATCCGGCCTCTGGACCGGGGCTAGGCACAGGTCTACCGTCGAATCAATGACCGGCGCGCGAGGGGGTGCGCATGGGGGGTCAATCACACCGAGTTCGGTGCCCGGGGCGGTGGGGCTTTAGCTAATGCTCCGGCACTTGAACAGGAGGCCGGATGTTCAACGCACGCATTCCATTGGCGACCGCTTTTGCGGCTGTTCTCACCACGACGGCGCTCACTGCGTCGCCTGTTATTGCTAAGCCGCCGGGGGGCGGTGGTGGTGGTACTACCAACGCGACGTCGTACAGCGGCAGTGCTGTCGTCGTCGACGCACAGGTCGGTCTGCTCGGGGGTCTGTTCCCGAAGCTGGTCGACCTCCAACTGTCTGATGTAGGTCCACTGCCGTCAACGGGTGGATTCGACCACGATCACCTCTTGCAGCTGGGTGCGGACGGGCCGCCGTTGTGGCTCGACGCGCACGTCGCGAGCGCCAGCACGGCGGGCTCGGGTGACCGTGCCCACTCAGCGGCATCGGTCGCCGACATCTTCGTCGGCTTGGGTGCACTGTCCCCGGACACGCTGAGCATCAGGGCCGGCTTGCTCCGGTCGAGCACGTTGGCCAAGTGCGGCGCGACGGGTGCCGAGCTGAGCGGTCGGGCGAACATCGTCGACCTGACGATCACCGCAGCTGGTGTGCCGTACCCGATCAACCTCGCTGCTCCGGCCAACACGTCGATCACGGTCCCGGGCGTCGCCCGGATCACGATCAACGAGCAGATCGTGACGGCCAACTCGATCACGGTGAACGCACTGCACGTCGAGACCCTTTCGCCGCTCGACGCGATTGTCGACGCTGACGTGGTCATCTCGCAGTCGCACTCCGACATCAACTGCCAGGGTGGCGACAACCCGCCGCCGCCTCCGCCGTGCCAGGTCCTGGACTTCGTCACGGGTGGTGGTCAGATCGTCGGCAAGAACACGTCGTTCGGCATGGTCGGTGGTCAGAAGCCCAACGGTCTGTCGGGTCACTTCAACCTCGTCGACAAGAACGGCTCCCGGACGCACATCAAGGCCGGCACGGTCGACACCTACACGGTGGTCAACACGACCACACGGCGGCTGGTCTACTCGGGCACCGTCAACGGCACGCCCGCGAAGATCACGGTGACTGTGGCCGACAACGGCGAGCCGGGCACGAACGACACGATCACCGTGTCGACGAGTACCGGCTACACCAACGGAACCGCGGTCAGCGGCAACATCCAGCTCCACAAGCCGGTGGGCTGTGGGGGTGGTGGCAAGAAGGGCGGTAGGCCCTAGCGCTAGCCGGAAGTAGCCCCTACCAAGGGGAGCTGTCGGTGCCGGGGGGCAGTGGGTGGGCTGCGTCTGAAATGACGTAGCCCACTCCTCCCGATCCGTTCAACCAGGCGGCCTCGAGCTGGCCTCGGTCGTACGTACGTCGTACGCCGTGGCTGGTCGGGGCCGCCGGGTCGTTCACGACCACATCGCCGTTCGCGGTGAAGCCGACGATCACCAGCAGGTGGCCATCGGTGGAGGAGATCGGGGCACCCGTGAGCTCGCCCTTGCCGAAGGCGATCGACGCGACGACCGGGATGCCTGCCGCGATGAAGCGTTCCGCGTCGCGCAGGTTGCGCAGCCGCGTCACGAACGCGCCGCCGGTCCGGCTGGCGGCGTACGCCGTGTTGAACGGCCAGTTGCCGGTGCCCTCGAACGAGTAGTCGAAGGTCATCCGTGCGGCGTGGTCGACGAACCGGTCGCGGTAGTCAGAGTCGACCCAGGCGTAGGCCTTGGGTCGAGGCAGCGCGTTGTAGTAAGCGAGAACCATCGACGTCGAGGTCGGTGAGCACCAGGCCTCACCGCCGTTGTCGTACTCCGGGTACTCGCCCTCGTGGAGCATCTGCGAGAAC
>DATILB010000221.1:0-10944 GCA_035477015.1 Nocardioidaceae bacterium
CGAGGCCGACAACGCCACAGTCACCACAGCCGGGATCGAGGAGATCACGCCGACGGGAATCCGCACCGCCGACGGCACCCATCACGACGTCGACGTGATCGTCTACTGCACCGGCTTCATTGCGACCGAGTTCCTCGCGACCATCAACGTGCGCGGCCTCGGCGGCAAGGACCTGCAGGAGTACTGGTCCTCGACCGGTGCGCGCGCCTACCTCGGCCTCAGCGTCCCGAACTTCCCGAACATGTTCCTCATGTACGGCCCGAACACGAACGTCGGTGCCGGCTCGATCATCTACATGCAGGAGGGCCAGGCGCAGTACATCCGCAGGGCCGTCGAGCACCTGGACAAACAGGGTCCGTCGTACGTCGCGGTGCGCGAGGAGGTCGAGGAAGCCTTCGACACCGAGGTGCAGCAGCGGATGCAGAAGACCGTCTGGCTCCAGGGCGAGAGCTGGTACCGCGACAAGAACGGACGCGTCAGCACCAACTGGCCGATGCGGCTGCTGGAGTACCGCCGTCGGACCAAGAAGTTCGATCCTGCGGACTACGAGACGACCCCCGTCGGTCGAGCCGGACGCGAGCCGCGAGGCGAGCAACGCGTCGAGACCACGGTGCGGTGACCGCATAGGGTTCGCACCATGACGACGCCCGGATCGAACATCCCGCCAGCGCCTGAGATCGAGGGCGCCGAGCACATCCACTCGGGCAAGGTCCGCGACTTGTACCGGCTCGATGGCGGCCGCCTGCTGATGGTGGCCAGTGACCGGATCTCGGCGTACGACTGGGTGCTCTCGTCGACCATTCCCGACAAGGGCGCGATCCTCACCCGCATGTCCCTGTGGTGGTTCGAGCAGCTCAAGGACCTGGTGCCCAACCACGTGCTCAGCACCGACGTGCCCGCGTCGGTCGAGGGTCGAGCGGTGATCTGCGAGGAGCTGCAGATGTTTCCCGTGGAGTGCGTGGCACGTGGCTACCTCACCGGAAGCGGCCTCTCGGACTACGCGGCTACCGGTGCCGTCTGCGGCGTACCGCTCCCTGAAGGGCTGGTGGACGGAAGCCGCCTCGACGAGCCCATCTTCACGCCGGCGACCAAGGCGGCGGTCGGTGACCACGACGAGAACGTCTCCTTCGAGCACGTCGCTGCGGAGATCGGCTCCGGCCTGGCCACCGAGCTGCGCGACCTGACGCTGGACGTCTATCGCCGGGCCGAGTCCATCGCCCGCGAGCGAGGCATCATCCTGGCCGACACGAAGTTCGAGTTCGGGGCGCGGACCGACGGCTCGATCATCCTGGCGGACGAGGTGCTGACCCCTGACTCGTCGCGCTTCTGGCCCCTCGACGAGTGGCAGCCGGGTCGCACCCAGCCGTCGTTCGACAAGCAGATCGTGCGCAACTGGCTGACATCTCCGGCGAGCGGTTGGGACAAGTCCTCGAACGACGCACCGCCCGCGCTTCCGCAGGAGGTCATCGACCTCACGCGGGCAAAGTACGTCGAGGCGTACGAGCGCCTGACGGGCGAGACCTTCTAGTCGATCTGGATGACTCCGGCGACGCACGATCGGTCGCCGTCCTGCTCGACCGTCAGCGCGAACTGCCCGGTGCCGGGGATGGTCAGCCGGAAGCTGCCGGTCGCCTCACCTTCGACGGCCGACTTCGTGGCCTGCGCCGACTCATCGCCGACGTACGGCGTGCTGGCTTCGTCGCTGCAGGACAGCTCCTGCGCGAAGTCGGCGTCTGCTCGCTCCACGGCCTCGATGGCCAGCTCCGCGACCTCGTCGACGGACCGCGCGCTCACCGGCTTGCTCGTGTCGTTGGCGAAGTAGGCCAGCAGCGCCACGACCAGTGCGAAGGCGACGAAGCCCCCCGCCAGGGCGAGGGGTAGCCAGCTGCGCTGCTCGTCGGGGGCGGCGTCGTTCACGCGGTCAGTCTGCCGCAGCGCGCCCCGGCCCGAGCCGGGACGCTCTGCATTTCAGCTCCTCAGCATCCGAAGATGCCGCACCAGATGTCTTCGAAGAAGTCACCGATGGCGTCGAGGGCATACCCGAGGCCCACGAGGAGATCCTCGAGTGCTTCCTGGGCGAGACCGAACACGGTCGTCAACGCGTTCGCGATCTCCTCCATCACATACCCGAGTCCCTTCAGGATGTCTCCGACGACTGCTGCCGTCGCATCCCAGATGTCCTGCAGCACGTCCGCGATCTCACCAATGGCGTACCCGAGTCCCTTGAGGATCGCCGCGGCGGCATCGGCCAGCACGTCGAACGCGGTTTCCAGCGCCTGCGCGATCTCACTGAGCGCGTAGCCGATGGTCTTCAGGATTGCCGCTGCCGCGTCGGCCAGCAGGTCGAAGACGGCACCCAGTGCCGCTGCGACCTGGTCGGCCAGGAACCCGATGCCCTTGAGGATGGCTGCTCCTGCTTCGGCGAGTACGTCGAAGACGGCGTTCAGCGCATCAAGAACGGCATCGGCGAGGAAACCGATCGCCTTCAGGATGGTGGCCCCGGCTGTGGCCAGGAGGTCGAAGACGACGTTCAGCGCGTCCAGGATGGCGTCAGCGAGGAACCCGATGCCCTTGAGGATCGCTGCTCCAGCTTCGGCCAGGAGGTCGAAGACGACGTTGAGGGCGTCGAGGATGGCGTCGGCAAGGAACCCGATGCCCTTGAGGATCGCTGCTCCAGCTTCGGCCAGGAGGTCGAAGACCACGTTGAGGGCGTCGAGGATGGCGTCCGCGAGGAACCCGATCGCCTTCAGGATCGTTGCCCCGGCTGTGGCGAGCAGGTCGAAGACCACGTTGAGGGCGTCGAGGATGGCGTCCGCGAGGAAGCCAGCCACCTTGAGGATGGCTGCGCCCGCCTCGGCCAGCAGGTCGAAGACGACGTTCAGCGCCTCGAGAATGGCGTCCGCGAGGAACCCGATCGCCTTCAGGATGTCTGCTGCTCCCTGGGCGAGCACGGCGTAGATCTCTGCGAGCGCCTCCATGACCTCAGTTGCGTCGAAGCCGAGCGCCTTGAGCACCTCGGCCATGCCCTGAGCGGCGAGGTCGAAGACGTTCTTGAGTGCGTCCGCGATCTCGGTGCCGTCGTACCCCACGGCCGCGAGGATGGTGGCGGCGGGAACGGCTGCGAGCTGGAACGACGTCTCGAGGAACTGACCGGTCACGACCGGGGTCTTGCCGGCGTCCTCAAGTACCTGGGCGGCGATCTGAGCCGGTGAGAGCCCGGAGGCGCACCAGGTCTTCACGCGAGTGCTCAGCGTCTTGGTACTGATGCCGGTAGCTATGGCCAGGGCCGTGTTGGTGAAGCCATAGTTGTTCAGCGCTCCGAACACCACGCCTGAGCAGGTGTCGCTCGTCGGCGCGGGCGCCTTGCCGCCGCCCATGACGACGCCGACCCCGGAGAAGGTGGGTGCGGCCCGGCCGAGCACCCGGGACTGCTGCGGCTTCGGTGGCGTGGGCTTGGTGGTCTGGTCGTCATCTATGACCGACAGGGCGAGGCTTGCGACGTACCTCGCCATGAGGTCTTGCGCATCGGCGATCCGTACGGCGAGCGTGCCGGGTCGCATCGAGATGCTGCTCACGGCAGCGAGCACGGTGATCGTCAGTACGACGGTCCGCGCAGCTACGCCCCAGCCGTATTTCGGCATGGGTGTAGCGACAGTTGATGACATGCAGGGTCTCCTCCCCTGGCTCGGGGGGTCGGAGCATCGTCCTTTTTCAGCGCTCCGAGCGCGGGCGGCTCCCAGTGCCGCGACGTGACCCGGCCAGCGAACGGCCGGACACGACCACGCAGGCTCAACGGTTGAGCTCCCTCATTCGCAACGTAGGCCCGCGCCGCTGTCCGGGGATAGGCCTAGCCCCGTGAGTTTTCTGCGAGCGGTCCCTCTAGACTGAGCGCGCAATCCCGTCTTCACCAAGGAGCCTCGCGTGGCCCGCGTCGTCGTCGCTGTCATGCCCAAGCCGGAGATTCTCGACCCCCAGGGCAAGGCGGTCCACGGGGCCCTTCCCCGCCTCGGGTTCGACGGCATCGCCGATGTCCGTCAGGGCAAACGGTTCGAGCTCGAGGTCGATGGCGAGCTCACCGACGCGAAGCTCAAGGAGATCCACGAGATCGCCGAGAAGCTGCTCTCCAACCCGGTGATCGAGGACTTCACGGTCGAGGTGCCCTCGTGAAGATCGGGGTCGTCACCTTCCCAGGTTCCCTCGACGACGTCGACGCGCGTCGCGCCGTACGCCTCGCTGGTGCGGAGCCCGTCGCCCTCTGGCACGGTGACCACTCGCTGCAGGGTGTCGACGCGGTCGTCCTCCCCGGCGGCTTCTCGTACGGCGACTACCTGCGCTGCGGTGCGATCTCGCGTTTCGCGCCGATCATGAGCGAGGTGATCGACGCCGCCGGCCGTGGCATGCCGGTCCTCGGCATCTGCAACGGCTTCCAGATCCTCTGCGAGTCGCACCTGCTGCCGGGCGCCCTGATCCGCAACGACCACCGCAAGTTCGTCTGCCGCGACCAGCGCCTCCGCATCGAGAACAACCGCACCCCCTGGACACTCGAGTACGACGAGGGCGCCGAGGTCACGATCGTGCTGAAGAACGGCGAGGGCGGCTACATCGCCGACGAGACCACCCTGGACATGCTGGAGGGCGAAGGCCGAGTCCTCGCCCGCTATCTCGACGAAAACCCCAACGGCTCGCTGCGCGACATCGCCGGCGTGACCAACGAGAAGGGCACCGTCGTCGGCCTCATGCCCCACCCCGAGCACGCCGTCGAGGATCTCTGTGGTCCCGGCACCGATGGCCTCTCGTTCTTCACCAGTGTCATCAAGGCGTTCGCCAACGCCTGAGGCTCGCTAGCCGACGACCTCCGCCGGGACGTTCTTGTCGATCACGGTGTCGTCGCCGAGCTGTCCGGAGTCGTTCCTCCCCCAGCACCACGCGCTGCCATCGGTCTTCACGCCGCAGCTGTGGTAAGTGCCCGCACCGACCGCACGCCATTCCGACCCAGGGGCCACCTCGGTCGGTGGAGCGGGGAACGCCGGGACGTCGGGGCCACCGCCGACCTGTCCGTAGAGGTTCAGGCCCCAACAGAACAGGCTCTTGTCGGTAGCGATGCCGCACGCGTGCTCGCCCCCGGTCGTGACAGCGGACCAGGTCGAGGCAGCCGTGACCTGGCTCTTGGTCGTTCCGCCGCCCGAGCCGCCGACCTGTCCCACGGCGTTGTAGCCCCAGCACCACAGCGAGCCTGCCGACTTGATCCCACAGGTGTACTGATTGCCCGTCGCCAAGCGTGACCAAGGGCCTAACGTCACAAGAGCAGGGGTCTGGTGGGTGGAGGTGTCTCCGGTCCCGTGTTCACCGCTGCCATTGGAGCCCCAGCACCAGCCGTTGCCGTCGGAGTCGGTGGCGCACGTGTGTGACTGACCTGCGGACACGTCAACCCAGGTGGTACCTGTGCCCACCTGCACCGGCTCGTCCCGGGGCGTGGTGGTGTCGTCACCGAGCTGCGCGGAGCTGTTCTCGCCCCAGCACCAGAGGGTTCCGTCGCTGCGCACCCCGCAGGTGTGAGCGGTTCCGGTCGCCACCGCTTCCCACGTGCCAGGGAGGGCCTCGTATGGCGCGGGCTGCGTCGTCGTCGTGCCGTCACCGAGCTGTCCCTGCGAGTTGTTCCCCCAGCACCAAAGGGCGTTGGCCGTCGTCAACGCGCAGGAGAACGAGTACGACGCGTCGACGCTCGCCCAGGTCGACGCCTCGCCGACCTGGGACGGGATCGCGGGATCGCCTTCGCCCGCGCCGTCGTGGCCGACTCCCCAGCACCAGAGCGTGCCGACGTTCTTCACACCGCAGGTGTGGGTGTTCCCGGCGGAGACCATCCTCCACTCGCCCGGATCGGCGGGCGTTGCGGTCGCCGGCTCGGACTTCACGGACTCGTTGTCACTCGTGTCCACCGAGGTCACGCTGAACCAGTACTGGGTGCCGTTGGTGAGGGCGTTGACGTCGTACTCGGCCACGCTGATGGGCGAGACGGTCAGCTTCGTCCAGACCGTCAACGGCGTGGGTAGGGACGTGGAGAGGTAGACGTGGTAGCCGTCAAGGTCTCCTGCGACGACCGTGTTCCACGCGAGGTGCACGGACTCGGTGACCGGCGTGGTGGCGACGAGTCCGGTCGGGACCGGTGGAGGCGTGGTGTCTCCGACGGAGGTCGGTGTGGCGGACACGGCGGTCGACTTCAGTGACTCGTTGTCGTGGGTGTCGACGGACGTCACCGTGAACCAGTACGCCGTCTCGTTGGTCAGTCCGGTCACGGTGTAGTCGTGCGGGAGTATCGGGCTCACTGTGAGCAGGGTCCACGGACCGCCCGCGTTGGTGGCCCGGTAGACCCGGTAGCCCGCGAGGTCGGTCGCGCTGACCGCATCCCACGTCAGCGACACGTCGGTGTTGCCCGGCTCCGCAGCCAGGTTCACCGGAACCGGTGGAGGCGTGAGGTCTGCCGGCGTTGCGCTGACCGCGGTGCTCAGCGGTGAGTTGTTGCCCGTCATGTCGATGGCCCACACCTTGAACCAGTACGTCGTGCCGTTCGTCCCCGACACGTCCATCGCGGTCTGGGTGGTCTGCGGTCCGACCATCGCATATGGCCCGCCCAGGGCAGTGGCACGTGCCACCCGGTAGCCGGCCAGGTCGGGTGCAGCAACGGGGTCCCATGAGACGTGGACCGTGCCGTCCCCGGGCGTCGCAGCGAGCCCCGTCGGCACCGCCGGTGGCGTCGTGTCGGGGACTACGACAGCCTGGGTCCTCTCCGAGGTGGAGAACGCGGCCGCACCGTGGAACTTCAGCGCGGTGGCTCGGTAGACAAAGGTCCCGGCGGTGCCGGTGGGCAAGGCGAACGTTGCACTTCCGTTCGCCAGCTCTGTGGACTTGGCGACCAGCTGCCAGGTCCCGTTGACCTTCCGTCGGAGCTCAACCGGTCGGTTCGCACGAGCCGGAGTAAAGGCCACGCTCGCCTTCGCGGATACCCCCACGTTCACTGGCGACAGGAAGGTCAGTGACCCCTTCTGCGCGACAATCTTGAGCTTTCGGTCCGGCGTGTGCACGGCCGGGAGCTTCTTCCCGTTCACCGTCGCGGGGTACGCGTAGACCCGGTACGACGTGGCCTGGGCCGGCGCCAACAGTGCGAAGACGACACTGCCGTCGCGACTGCTTGCCTTGTGCTCGACGTTGACCCACGTGGTGCCTCGGAGACGTTGGAGGTACAGCACCCGGGCCGGCCCGGGAATCTGAGCGCGGACGCGGACCTGCTCGCCGGCGATGGCGGGGTTGGGATCGAGCTTGAGGGTCCCCCGCTCGTCGACGGCAAGCGCGGGCGCCGCTATCACGGAAAGGGCAGACACGAGCAGACTGCCGAGCACGATCCCCACGCGCGTGCGTGTGCCATTGGACGTCATAGCCAACCCCCACGATTGGCCCCCGCCCGAGCCCGACGGAGCCTAGGACCCCCTGTCCTAGCCGGAGTCTGACACCCGATCCCGTCGGTGTGAATGGCGTGCGCGGGTCAATTCAGACCACCACACGCAACACCCGGTCGTCATCGGGGGTGGGGAGTCCTCGGCCGTCCCGGTTGCTGGTCGTGATCCAGAGCGAGCCGTCCGGGGCCTTCTGGACGGTGCGGATGCGACCGAACTGCTCGTGGAAGTAGCGGACCTTGCGGCCCGCGTGAGGGCCCGTGAGGCGGACTGACCACAGCGCCTGGCCGCGGAGGGCGCCGACCCAGGCACGCCCCTTGGTGATGGCCACGCCGCTGGGGGAGCACTCCTCGGTGGTCCAGGTGGCGAGCGGGTCGCCGAACGGTCCGTCGCCATCGCCACCCTCGACGATCGGCCAGCCATAGTTGCGACCCTTGACGATGCGGTTGAACTCGTCGCGGGTGTTCTGGCCGAGCTCGGCGGCCCAGAGCCGGCCGTCACTGTCGAAGGCGAGGCCCTGCGGGTTGCGGTGACCCAGGGTCCACACGTAGTTGCCGAACGGGTTGTCCGAGGGGACTCCCCCCGCAGGCGTGAGCCGCAGGATCTTCCCGGCGAGCGACCCGACGACCTGCGAGTCGCCGCTATCGGACGCGTCACCGGTCGTCGCGAAGAGCGCACCGCTCGGCCCGAACGCGAGCCGGCCACCGTTGTGGATCGAGCTGACCGGGATGCCGGCGAGCAGCACCTGCTGTGCGCCGAGGCGCCCGTCGACGTACTTCATCCGCACGATCCGGTTGTCGGAGTTCGTCGAGTAGTAGGCGTACAACCACCGGTCGCGTCGGAACCGAGGACTCAGCGCCAGCCCGAGCAGGCCGCCCTCCTCGGCATTCTCCGCGACCTGCGTGATGCGGCCGACGAGCCGACGTCCACCGGTACGGCGTACGCGCTGGATGCGTCCGCTGATCCGCTCGGCGACGAGCGCGTCGCCGTTCGGTAGGAAGGTGAGGCCCCACGGGACCTCCAGGTTGCGCGCCAGGACGCGTGTGACGCTGGGTGCCGCGGAGGCGGTGGAGGTCGTCAGGAGTGCGGCGCCGGCTGCGCCCGAGACAAGCAAGGTACGGCGGTCGATGTCCATGTGGCCATACTGCCTCCATGGTCAACGTCGACGACGTACGCCGACTCGCGCTCTCCTTGCCGAGGACGACCGAGCACCTGATCCACGACCGGGTGAAGTTCCGGGTGGGCAGCCTCGTCTACGTGGCGTTCTCCCGCGACGAGACGATCATGGGCTTCGGATTCCCCAAGGAGGAGCGCGTCGCACTCGTGGAGAGCGAGCCCGACAAGTTCCTGATGCCGCGCACGAGCGACCTCCGCTACAACTGGGTCTGTGTCCGGCTGGATCGCCTCGATGAGGCCGAGATGAGGGAGCTCGTCACCGATGCCTGGGGCATGTGCGTGCCGAAGAAGGTCCGGGCCGAGTACCTCCAATAAGTGGAACGTGTTCTAGTTTTCGGCAAAACGCACTAACCTAGGTTGTTATGAAGAGGTTGTCGAGCGTTGACGCAGCATTCTGGTACGGCGAAACAGCCGGCTGGCACATGCATGTCGGGGCGGTGGCCGTGTGCGATCCGACCGACGCTCCCGACTTCAGCTTCGACCGGGTGCGCGAGCTCATCGTGGAGCGGCTGCCGCAGATGCCGCAGCTGCGCTGGCGCGTCGTGGCCGGTCCGCTCGGCCTGGACCGACCCTGGTTCGTCGAGGACAACGAGCTCGACATCGACTTCCACCTGCGCCGCATCGGCGTGCCTGCGCCAGGCGGCCGCAAGGAGCTCGACGAGCTGATCGGGCGGCTGATGTCCTACAAGCTCGACCGCTCGCGGCCGCTCTGGGAGCTCTGGTTCATCGAGGGCGTCGAAGGCGGTCGCGTCGCGACGCTCACCAAGATGCACCACGCCATCATCGACGGCGTCTCGGGGGCCGGCCTCGGCGAGATCCTGCTCGACATCACCCCGGAGCCCCGCGAGGCGCCCAAGGGGACGGTGGGGTCGCTGGTCGGCTTCCAGCTCCCGGGCTTCGAGCGGCGCGCCCTCGGCGGCCTGCTCAACGTCGGGATCAAGACGCCGTACCGCATCGCGCGCATCCTCGAGCAGACCGCCCGCCAGCAGTTCGCCGTGCGTGGGTTCCAGAACCGTCCGCCGCGCTACTTCGAGGCGCCGCGCACCCGCTTCAACACCCGCATCTCCCCACACCGACGCATCACTGGCTCGCGCGTGGAGCTCGCCCGGGTCAAGGCCGTGAAGGATGCGTACGGCGTGAAGCTCAACGACGTCGTGCTCGCCCTGGTGGCCGGAGCTGTGCGCAAGTACCTGCTCGAGCGGGGCGAGCTACCGGACAAGCCCCTGGTGACGCAGGTGCCGGTGTCGACGCGCACCGACGACAGCGCGGGCCAGGTCGGCAACCAGGTCAGCTCCATGACGGTGTCGTTGGCGACGGACATCGAGGACCCGGCACTGCGGATCCTGACCATCCACGAGAGCGCCAACGGCGCGAAGGAGATGGCCAAGGCCCTCACCGCACACCAGATCATGGGGCTCACCGAGACGACGCCGCCCGGTCTGCTCCAGCTCGCGGCACGCACCTACACGGCGTCCGGCCTATCGAAGAACCTCGCGCCGATCAACCTGGTCATCTCGAACGTGCCCGGGCCGCCGATCCCGCTCTACATGGCGGGCGCCAAGGTCGAGACGCTCGTCCCGATCGGCCCGCCGGTCCTGGACGTCGCACTCAACATCACCTGCTTCAGCTACATGGACTCCCTCGACTTCGGGTTCGTCACGACGCCCGAGGTCGCGCCCGACATCGACGAGATGGCCGACGCCGTCGAGGAGGCGCTGCTCGAGCTGGAGAAGGGCGCGGGCATCAAGCCGCCAACCGTGGCGAAGCGCAAGGCGGGTGCACAGGGGATGGCACTCTGAGGGCATGGAGTACCTCCAGCCCCGATTCCCGAGCATTCCCAACAAAGCTCCGCACTACGAGAGCATCTACCTCACCGCCGCGCACCCGAGTAACGGCACGACGTACTGGATCCGGCACACGATCCGGAAGGAGCCGGGCAAGGAGCCGGTCGGCTCTCTCTGGTTCACGAAGTTCACGCCCGACGGCCCACGTGCGGGGAAGGTCAACGCGCCTCCCGGCACTTCAAAGGGGCGGCCGATCGCCATCGGCGACCATGGCTGGGTCAGCCGCGACGGAGCGACCGGCAGCCTGAGCGTGCCCGGTCTCGAGGCCAGCTGGGAGCTCTCGTTCAGTGGCACCGAGGAGCCGATGAGCCACCTCCCCAAGCCGTGGCTGTACTCCGCGCCGGTGCCGCGCACGAAGTCGACCAGCCCCTGACCCGACACCACGGTCAACGGGAGGATCGTCGTCGACGGCGAGGAGTCGGTCCTGCAGAACTGGCGCGGGATGCTGGGCCACAACTGGGGTTCCGAGCACGCGC
>DATILB010000222.1:0-10522 GCA_035477015.1 Nocardioidaceae bacterium
ACTCGTCCTCGGCAACGTGTTCGCGCCGATCGACGCCGATGACGATCTGTTGTCCGCCGAGCTGCTCGAGCACTTCAAGGGCCTGCACGCCCTCGGGTCCGGGTCCTACGCCGGCTTCGTGGCGACCAATGTCCCCGAGGACATCGAGCGGCTCTACCCGGCGGCGACGCTGGCTCGGCTGCGCGAGGTGAAGCGGGCCTACGACCCGGGCAACGTCTTCCGCGCGAACTTCAACATCAGTCCCTAAGTTGGAGGGGTGCTGCGACGCCTGCTGCTGATCGGACTCCTCGCGTCGGTCGCGGCCGCAGGTCCACCCGCCGCAGCAGGCGACCCCGCGACCCACGTCATCGAGTGGCGCAGGATCGGCGAGAGCGTGCATGGTCGCCCGATCTGGGCGTTCCGCGTGGGCGACCCCGAGGCGCGGGTCAAGGCGGTGCTTCTCGGAGCGATCCACGGCGACGAGCCGGCCGGGATGGTGCTGGCCCGCGCCGTCAAGGAGGCGAGGCCGTTCCAGGGAGTCGACCTCTGGGTCGTGCCGACCATCAACCCCGATGGTGTCGGCCGGGGGACGCGCGGCAACGCACACGGCGTCGACCTCAACCGGAACTGGCGCTTCCGCTGGGCACCGCTGACCGGACGCTACTACTCCGGGCCGGAGCCGTTCAGCGAGCCGGAGACGCGGGCGTTCCGTGACTTCCTCAACGAGGTCCGTCCGCGCTTCGTGGTGTCGTTCCACCAGCCGTTGTACGGCGTTGGCCGGACACTCGAGCGTGCCGCCTTCCAGCGACGGCTCGCTGGTGAGCTGGACCTCCCCCGGCGGTGGTTCACCTGCAACGGAGGCTGCCACGGCACGATGACGCAGTGGTTCAACCACCGCCAGGACGGCACCGCGGTGACCGTCGAGTTCGGGCACCGTCCCCGCCGCGACTACCTGGAGGGCAGGGCGATGCGCGGGACGGTCAGAGCAGTTCTGGGTCGCTGGTAGCGCTCAGGGTGGCATGCACCAGCGGGACCACGGCCGACCCTTCGCCCGAGGCCGAGGCCACCCGCTTCATCGACCCGCTGCGCACATCACCCACGGCGAACACCCCGGGCAGACTCGTCGCCAAGGCAGCTGGAGGCACACCGCCGACCCAGTCGTCCGACGGCACGTCGCGGCCGGTCAGCACGAAGCCGTACTCGTCCTGGGCCACGTCGTCGGGCAGCCAGCGCGCACAGGGTTCCGCACCCAGCAGCAGCAGCAGCGCATCGGCCTGCACCTGTTCGCGCTCGGTGCCGCTGGCCAGCGTCAGCCACTCCAGCCGGCCGTCGCCACCACCGTCGACCACGGTCGTCTCCCCGCGGATCTGGATGCGTGAGTTCGCGCCGAGCTCGCGGATGAGGTAGTCCGACATCGTGGCCCCAAGTGACTCGCGCCGGATCAGCATCGTGACCGTGCGGGCGAAGCGAGCGAGATGCAGCGCCGCCTGACCGGCGGAGTTGCCGCCACCGACGACGTACACGTCCTTGCCGCTGCACTCGCGCGCGACGCTGGTGGCAGCGCCGTAGTGGACGCCATGGCCTACGAGCTCCTCGACGTTGTCCACCCCGAGCCGGCGATACGCCGCACCGGTGGCGACGACGACTGCGTGCGCGGCGACGGTCGCACCACCTTCGAGCGTGAGGACGTACGGCGACCCGACCGTCATCGAGACGACCGGGCGGCCGACGAAGAACCGTGCCCCGAAACGGAGCGCCTGCATGCGCGCGCGTTGTGCGAGCCGCATGCCCGAGATGCCGCGCGGGAAGCCGAGGTAGTTGCGGATCATCGAGCTCGTGCCGGCCTGACCGCCGACCGCCTCGGACTCGAGCACCACAGTCCGGAGTCCTTCGGATGCGCCATACACCGCAGCAGCGAGACCAGCCGGACCCGAGCCGACGACCAGCAGGTCGGCTACGTACTCGGGCGGGAGGTCCGCCACCGTTCCGTAGAGCGCCGCGCCGACATCCGCCAGTGTGGGCCGGGACACGACGTGCCCCTGGATGGTGCGGAGGAGCGGCTGCTCCGAGGTGCCGGCCGCCGCGATGACCTCGGCACCGACCGCCGACGTACTCGCGTAGCGGCGATGCGGAAAGCCCATCCGCTGGAAGAAGTCCTCGAGCCTGGCCAGCTCGGGAGTCACGACGTCCGCGACGATCTGCACGCTGTCGACCTCCGGCGACGCGGTCGACCAGCCCCAGTCGGAGAGCAGCTCGACCACCGCCGCATGGAACTCCTCGTCACGAGGGCCACGCGGGATCGGGAGGAAGGCATCGAGCACCCCGTCGGCCGCTGCGGTCCGCAGGTCATCGACCTTGGCGGCGTACTGGTCCCAGGGGACCAGGCAGAGCCGCTTGGCCGAAGGCACGTAGGTGTGCGCATCGCGCAGCAATGCGAGACCGTCTCCGTCCGGCAGCTCGGGCGAGGCGACGATGAGGGCTACCCGGGTGCCCTCGCGGGCGAAGGCCATCCCTTGGGCACGGGCTTCCTGGAGGCTGCCGCAGAGGACGATGTCGTAGTCGACGGAGTACCGGTGGGCCAGCTCGGCCTGCATCTGCTCGCCAAAGCCAGGCCCGCCCGTGACCACGATCGTCGGCCGTGCGGAAGCCATGCCGTCAACCTACCGACCCCCGGCGGTCGAGCAGGCTCAGACAGACAGGACCTCACGCAGGCGCTGGCCGAGGCTGAGCGGCTTCCGGAGCGCGGGCGGCCCTGCCTGCCGAACCTTCGCAACGAACGCCCGGCCGGCCTGGGCGGTCCGGGTCACCGGGTCGCCGAGGGTCGCCAGTCCGGCGGCAACAGCCACCAGCCGGTGCTCGGACAGCTCGTGGTGCTGCACGGCCGGGTGGTCGGCGTACCGGTCGAGCAGGTCCCGCAAGCCGGGGAGCTCGCTGGCGACGGCGTGCCAGGCGTTGCCGACGCTGGTGCCCAGCGCGTTGTCGTCGGTCTCGAGGAAGAGGTCGATGCGCATCTCGAGGCGTCGGGTCCAGAGGTCGTGCAGGGCGACGAGCAGGTCGGCCTCGTCCTTGAAGGTCTCGGCCGCGATGTCGGGCCAGGGCAGGTCGTTGCCCGGGTTCGCCTCGATGGTGGCCAGCACGTCCTTGAGGGCGGCTGCGCGGCGGTGGTACTCGGTCCAGGTCGTGCTGGTCATAGCCATCTCCTTTGACGCGGTGCGATCGACGGTTCTCGTCGTACGTCAAAACCTAGGAGCGGGCCGACGGCGAAACAGCGTGCTGGAGAAGGGTCTTCCGGCTGCCACCTGGGGCGGGTACGCCTCCTACCGCAGTCGGATGTCTAGCGGTTCGCCTCCGCCTACCCTGGAGGGGTGATGGCGCGGCGGTTGTACCTCAACGCCAAGGAGCGCTGGGTGGCTGCGGGCTACCCGGACTATGCCCCTTGGGTGCCACTGCTGTTCCACTCGATCACGTTGTCCGCTGCCGTCGCGGCGGTCGCCCAGCGCAGCGGAGACGGGTACGTCGCCGAGGCGGCGGCCCTGGCGGGACTCACCTTGCTGCCGTACGTCGTGTGCGAGGCGATCAACCCCCGCATGGTGCCCTGGTACCTCTTCGCGCCGACCTCGCTAGCTGCGATCAGTGTCCTGATGTGGCAGTACCCGGTCGACCTCGACTTCGGCGTCATCGTCGCGGGCATGATCGTGGGCCGATTCGGAGCGCTCGAGTCGATGCGCAGGAGCGGTCTCATCTGTGCCATGGCGATCGTCGGCGTGGCTCTGACGGCAACGGGTGGGTTCGACGGCGCTGCCTACGCCATCACGGTCGTCATCGTCAGCTGGGACATCGGCTGGATCCTGCAGATGCAGCAGCGACGGATCGACCAGCAGCAGAAGGACCAGGCCGGACGTCTGTTGAAGGCGACGCTCGAGGAGCGCCAGCGCATCGCGCGCGAGGTGCACGACGTGGTCGCGCACTCGTTGAGCGTCACCTTGCTCCACCTCACCGCAGCCCGACGCGACCTGGAGGACGGCGGCGACACCGGCGAGGCCATCGCCGCACTCAAGGACGCCGAGCAGATCGGCCGCCAGGCGATGACGGACATACGCGCGACGGTGGGGCTGCTCAACGAGGAGTCGGGCACGCGCACCTCGACGCCGGACCTCGCCGACGTACCCGCGCTGGTCCAGCAGTTCCGCTCGGCCGGCCTCGACGTGGACTACGAAACTGCCGGGGACGACTCGACCCTCACCGCCGCGGCGAGGACCGGGCTCTACCGGATCGTCCAGGAGTCGCTGGCCAACATCGCCAAGCACGAGCCGCACGCCTCCGCGACCGTCACGCTCGACCTCGCCACCGACCCGGCCAGGTTGGCAGTGCGCAACACGCTGACCCACGCCGTGGGCAACCCCAACGGCGGCTCCGGCCTCCGAGGCATGAGCGAGCGAGCATCCCACCTCGGTGCGTCGTTCTCCGCGGGGCCGGTCGGCAACGGTTGGCAGGTGCTCGTCGAGCTCAAGAACCCCCACGCGCACACCTGCCCGCTGCCGAAGCTCGGTCGCACCCCGGAGACGGCGTGACGACGTTCACCGAGGAGGACCTCATCAAGGTCCTGCTCGTCGACGACCAGGACCTCGTCCGGTCAGGCCTTCGTCGCATCCTGCGCCGCAAGGACGGCATCACGATCGTGGGCGAGTGCGCCGACGGCGACGAGGTCGAGACCGCGGTGGCCGAGCTCCAGCCGCAGGTCGTCGTGATGGACCTGCGCATGCGCCGCGTCGACGGCATCGAGGCAACCCGCAGGCTTCGTCGTACGCCGGACGCACCACCCGTGCTCGTGCTCACGACCTTCGACGACGACGAGCTGCTGTCGGGCGCTCTGCGCGCCGGGGCGGCAGGCTTCCTGCTGAAGGACTCACCCGCCGAGGACCTCGTCCGTGCGGTGCAGACCGTCGCGTCCGGCCGCGCGCTGCTCGACCCCGCCATCACCGCACGCGTGCTCGAGACCTATCGAGCGACGCCCGAGTCGGAACAGCCCGCGGTGTCTCCGTCGGAGCTGACTGCCCGCGAGCTCGAGGTGCTGCGGCTGATCGGCCGCGGCCTGTCCAACACCGAGATCGCCGACGAGCTGGTGATCTCCGAGGTGACGGTGAAGAGCCACATCGGCCGGATCTTCACCAAGCTCGACCTGCGCGACCGGGCGGCCGCGATCGTCTACGCGTTCGACAACGCCCTGGTCAGGCCGGGGACGAGCTGACCTTCTCCTTTGGCGCCTTCGGCTCCTTCGCCACGTCGCCGTGACCCGGCCACCAGGCGGCGTGACCGATCAGCGCCGTGAGAGCCGGCGTCAGGAACAGCGCCATCACGAACGCCGCCATGGCGATGCCGCTGCTGAACGAGAAGCCCATCGACTTGAAGAAGGTGCCATCGGCGAGCATCAGGGATGCGAACGTCCCGGCCAGGATCAAGCCGGCCGCTGCGACCGTCGGTCCCGCGTGCTCGATCGCACGGGCGGCAGCCTCGCGTGGCGGTAGGCCTTCGCGGGCCTCCTCGCGAAGACGCGCGACCATCAGGATGTTGTAGTCGGTGCCCAGCGCCACGACGAACAGGTAGATGTAGATCGGCAGGATGAAGATCAGGCCCTGCTCCCCCATCGCGTGCTGGAAGATCAGCACCGTCGCGCCAAGGCTGGCCGCGAAGCCCAGACCGACGGAGACCATCAGGTACAACGGCGCGACCAGGCTGCGGAGCAGGAGCGCAAGGATCAGCATGATGATGATGGCCGCGACCGGGAAGACGATCGAGTAGTCGCGTGTCATCGCCTTGTCGAGGTCAACGAAGATCGACGTGCTGCCACCGACGAACGCCTCGGTGCCCTCAGGAGCAGCCTCGTGAGCCACGTCGCGCAGCGGCCCCTTGACGTTGGCCAACGCCGCATCGGACGACGGGTCGTCGGAGAGTACGACGCTGAACACGGCCACGTCGTCGGTGCGCTGGGCCAATGCGGCGGTGCTGACTCCAGGCTGGTCGGCGAGGGTGCCGGCGTACGCCGTGAGGTCGGCAGCGTCGAGCCTCGACCCGTCCTTTGACTGGAGCAGCACAGTGGTGGGGTCGGCCGCACCACTCGACGTTGCCTCCTGGAGCTCGGTGAGCGCCTTGCCCGACTCGCTCTTCAGGGTGCTGTCGTCGTTGAAGTTGAAGGTCGGCTGGAAGCCGAGGGAGAAGACGGCGAGCACGCCCAGCGCACCAGCCGAGAGGACGGCGTAGCGCACGGGCTTGGCTGCGACCGACTCGCCGATCGCGCGGAACCGTGACGCGTCGGGCTCGGCCATCCACTTCTTCGAGGGCCACTGCATGGTCCGCGAGCCGAGCACGGCGACCACCGCGGGCACCAACGTCAGAGCGGCGACGACGGCCGCGGCGACCGCGATCGCGAGCGCCGGGCCGATCGACCTGAAGATGCTCAGCGACGACAGGATCATCGCCAGGAACGCCACGATCACCGCACCACCTGCGGAGGCGATCGCCTCTCCAGCCCGCTCGACGGCGTACGACACCGCTGCGCGGCTCTCCTGACCGCTCCGAAGCGCCTCTCGGTAGCGGAACAGGAAGAACAGGATGTAGTCGGTCCCGATCCCGAACAGCACGATGAAGAGGATCACCGTGATGGAGCTGTCGGCCTTGAGGTCGAATGCCTTGTTGGCGATGGCGATCAGGCCGTTGGCTACCGTGCCGACCAGACCCACGGTGATGAGCGGCATGATGCACGCGATCACGCTGCGGAAGATCAGCGCGAGCAGCAGCACGATGAGCAGCACCGTCACACCGCTGACCACGGCCAGGGCCTTCTCCGACGACTCTTGCGAGTCCAGAGACTGAGCGGCCGGGCCGGTGACCCCCGCGTGCAGGCCGGTGCCGTCGATGAGCGGCGCGATGTCTGCGCGGAGCTTCTTGGCGTCGTCGATCGCACTCGGGTCGAAGGCGTTCTTGCCCTGCTTGACCGTCACGAAGACGGCCTGGATCAGCCCGTTCGGAGAGGCAGGGGTTGCCGCTGCGGTGCCAAGGTTCTCGTACGTCTCCGTGTTGAGCGCGTCGGCGAGGCGGCTGACCACACCCTGGTCTGCAGGCGTGAGCTTCCCGCCGTCGGCTCGGTCGACCACGATGATGGCACCGGTCTCGCCCCGCTCGGGGAACGCCAGTTGTTGCACGGCGAGCGCCTTGACCGACTCGTAGTGCGACGGCAGGAACTCCGACTGGTCCTGGGTGGACTCGAGCGCGGGCGCAGTCATGGTGATGACCACGGCGGCGAGGACCCAGAGGCCAATCACGAACCAGCGGGCGCGGACGACGATTGTTCCGAGTGCGGAGAACATGGTTGGAGATTACAAGGCCGGTCAGCTCGTTAATGAGTCGGGGAGTCCGAAATGAGCGAAGAGCTCCGGCCCGAACGTCGTGATCTCCGCGATCAGGTCGTCCTCGATCCTCAGCACGTCGAATTTGAACGCGCGGAACACCGTGTCCCCCGGCCGACGCAGGTACGACGCCGCGGTCGGCATCCGGTTGGCCATCGTCGGAAGTAGCCGCCAGTCGCCGTCGCGTTCGGGGCCGAACGCCGTCTTGAGCATCGGGTAGATCGTGTCGCGGCCATCGAAGCAGGCAGGGAGCGGCGGCATCGTGATCCGCAGGTCGTGCGCTGCGACCGCGACGGCAGCCTCGGCGTCGCAGCGCTCGTGCGCGTCGATGAAGGCCGCCAACAGCTCCTTCTCCTTCGGCGTCACCTCTCGAGCCGACCAGTCGCTGCGATGCGAGGGCAGGTGCTTCTTCATCGTCTCCCGGGCGCGCTGGAGGGCACTGTTCGCCGCCGCAACGCTGGTGCCGAGCAGCTCAGCCGTTTCCGCCGCGGGCATCCCCACCACGTCGCGGGCAAGCAGTGCTGCCCGCTGCCGCACCGGCAGGACCTGCAGCGCCACCAGGAACGCCAGCTCGACGGTCTCGCGGGCGACGTACACCTCGTCAGGACCATCCAGCTCGCTGTCCGGGTACGGCGTCAGCCACGGCACCTCGGCGGCCGAGTTCAGTGCCGAGACCTGACGCTGTTGGGCCTTAACCCGGTCCATGCACACGTTGGTGGCGATGCGGTAGAGCCACGCCCGCAGGTGGTCACCGTCGAACGTCTCGCGGCTCCGCCAGGCGCGCAGGTACGTGTCCTGCACGGCGTCCTCTGCCTCGTCGTACGACGCGAGCATGCGGTAGCAGTGCACCTGCAGCTCACGACGGTGCCGCTGCAGGGCTTCCTCCGTCAGTGCGGTCATCGCACGTTGTGCTTGACCTCTTGGACCGCCCAGGAGTTGCCGTCGGGGTCGTCGAGGAAGATGTAGGACCCGTAGTCGCTGCGCTCGGGGTGCGGGCCGTCCTCCATCTGGCCGGCCGGCCCGAAGTGCTTGATGCCGCCGTTCTTGACGCCGTTCGACTCGAGCTGCTCAAAGGCCGCCTCGATGTCGTTGACGCACAGGTGGATGCCCTTGACGGTGCCCGGCTCGCCGCCACCGACGTTGATCCCGAAGGTGATGGAGCAGCCGGAGCCCGGTGGCGTGCACTGCACGACCCGGAACTGCTCCCCTGCCACGTGGTCGACGTCGAGCGCGAAGCCCATCTGCTCGACGTAGAAAGCCTTCGCCCGATCCACGTCCGTGACGGGTACGACGATGACCTCGATCTTCCAGTCCATGGTGTTCCTCCTCCTGGTGCCAACTCTGACATCTGGTGAAACTGCTGTCGTCCCTGGAACTCATCGGTCCTTCGATGATTTATTTGGCCCATGTCTGTCACCTACACCGTCGAGCGCTCCGCCACCCTCTCAGCGCCACCCCTCGCGGTGTACGCGTTGATCGAGGACTTCCACCGCTGGGTCGAGTGGTCACCGTGGGAGGAGCTGGACCCGGACGTGCAGCGGACCTACAGCGGTACGACGCACGGGGTCGGCGCCATCTACGCGTGGTCGGGCAACAAGAAGGCCGGCCAGGGCCGGATGGAGATCAGCGAGGCGGTGCCCGGGCGCAAGGTCCGGATCCGCCTGGCCTTCGTGAAGCCGTTCAAGTCGAGCAACGTCACGACGTTCACGCTGACCGAGGAGGGCAAGGGCACGCGGGTCGTGTGGCAGATGGTCGGCCCGAAGCCGTTCATGATGCGCATGCTCGGCTTCGTCTTCAACATGGACAAGCTCGTCGGAAAGGACTTCGAAAAGGGCTTGGCCAAGCTGGAGCAGGCGTCGAGCTCGTCGTGAGCGGCGCCGACGAGACCGTCAGCGCAACCATTCGGATCAGCGCTTCACCTGAAGCCGTCTTCGCGGTGCTGGCTGACCCGTCCCGGCACTCCGACATCGACGGCACCGGCCGGGTTCGCGACTCCGTCGACAGCGAGCGGCTGACCGGCGCCGGCCAGATCTTCCGGGTGGCGATGTACCACGAGAAGCACCCGGACGGTGACTACGAGATGGCCAACCTGGTCCTCGAGTTCGAGGAGCCGCGCCTCATCTCGTGGAAGCCGGGCTATGTCTCGTCGGCAACGGGCGAGCTGAAGTTCGGCGGCTGGGTCTGGCGCTACCACCTGACTCAGCTTGGGCCCGACGAGACCGAGGTGACGCTCTCGTATGACTGGTCCGGGGTCGGACCGGGTCCCCGCCGGTACCTTCACTTCCCGCCGTTCGCGGCGGACCATCTCGACAACTCCCTGCGCCACTTGGCCGAGCTGGTGGTGGCAGACTGACGATTCCCATTTTTCGAACGCGTGCGAAAAGTGTGGATCGACGACCAGAACTGTCGGTGCTGTCTGGGATTCTTGATCCATGAGTCGGGGGACTGCGATCGGGGAGCGGACACATCCGCTGCACCTGTTCGTGGGTCGGCTACATCTGGCATCGGATGGGTTGGGTTCACCGGCGCTGTGGTCGCTTTCCGAGACCGAGCTGACCGAGACCTTGACCGAGCTGCAGGCCGGGGTCAGTCGAGTCCAGGCGCACGCGCTGGGGTTGGTGGGGCACGCGGACCGGACCAACCTGGCTTCCGAGCAGGGTCAGGTCAACACGGCTGCTCTGCTCCGCTCGTTGACGCGGATGACGGTCGTCGAGGCGAACCGGGCGGTCAAGACCGCCGGGTTGTTGGAGAAGATGCCGGCGACCGCCGAGGCGCTACTGACCGGTGCGGTCAACGTCGCGCAGGCCACCGAGATCCTGACCGCGGTCGCTGCCCTGCCCGACTCGGTCGGTAGGGAGGATCGGGAGAAAGCCGAACGGCATCTGATCGACCTGGCCGCCGTGCATGACGCCCGCGCGCTCAAGCGCCTCGGGAAGTACCTGCTGGATGTGATCGACCCCGAGGGTGCGGACCAACGGCTGGCCGACCAGCTCGAACGGGAGGAACGCAGGGCTGCCCGCAAGGCGTTTCTGTCGTTGTGGGACAACGGGGACGGCACCCACGAGATCCGCGGGAAGGTCTCCACGCTGCACCGGTCGATGCTGGAGCGGTACCTCGCCGCCGAGCTGAACCTGGACCTC
>DATILB010000223.1:0-6520 GCA_035477015.1 Nocardioidaceae bacterium
TTGCCAAACATGTGAGTCCTCCAGCTTCGGCCGGCGCTGTTTGCCGGTGGATCTCCAGCCTCGTGGCGGGTGGCGTGGGACTCCATGACGAGCGCCTTAGGGCCTGGTTACCGCATCCTTACGCGAGCTGAGTACGAACGCGGATGTGGGACGAGCCTTGTGACGCGCACGATGGCTGCATGAAGCCCTCCCCGAAGCGCAACCACGTCGCCCTGAGGCTGACGGTCATCGTGATGGCTGCGGCTACCGCCGTGTTCGCCCTGGGGCTGGTCGCGTTCGTGCTTTCGGGGGGACCCCTCGCGGGCGAATAGGCGCCGAGGGCTCAGGAGTAGCGGTGGCTCTTCGCCGAATGACCGCGGTCACGCGTGCAGGTGCGCCCGCTGATGGCCTTGTGACCACACAGTGGCACACCCTCCGGTTCGCTTGATGAGTCTGGCGCCTCGGTGAGCCTTGGGGCGGCGGGCTCTTGCGGTTTCCGTGCCTCGTTGCGCTGGGGAGCGGAGGCCGTCCGCTGCTCGTAGCGAGCCTCTCGCATGGCCCGCATGGCGTCCATCTTGCTCATCGTCGGTTCACCTGACCGAGCCTAGGCCGCAGTTGCCAACGTTCCCGTGAGGCGCAGCGAACGAAGCAGGCAAGTCCGCTGGCGCGACGAACCAAACCGCCCGACCATCGCGTTACAGGGGTGAACCCAACCGCAGAGGTGACCGATGAGCATCGTGGAAGGTCGTCATCGACTTCCTGGTCGTCGACGTCGATGGCACCCCGATCGTCGTCGCGTATTGGCACGAGAGCCACGCGAACCTACCAACTAAAGGACCCGCCCTGATGCCAATTGCGCCGCTGGCCGACGACGTCCGGCGAGGTCGTCGACGCGTCGCGATGCGCCGGGCGACTACCCTCGTCGCGGTGGGCGGCTTGGTCGTCGCCGCCTGGTTCGCCGTTGCGCAGTTGGGCGATCCGCAGTCCACCCCGCACCCCGCCGATAGCACCGAGAAGGGCCGCGGCACGTGGTGCCCGAAGGACATAAGTCCGGACTGCTTCGACATCAACGGCTGGATCGTCTACGGCGACCGCTCGCGCGGCATCTGGGCCGTGGACCCGACCGGGCCTGGGGACCCCGACAACCAGATTCAGTTGAGTGACCGGCTGTCGGATGCACCACTGGAGTGGTCCAGCGACGGCACGAAACTGCTCGTTCGACGGCACGAGATTGTTGATCGGACGGGGGACGGCGGTCTCGTCGTTCTGAACGCTGACGGCACCGAGAATCGGGTAGTGGACGGCGACGGGTATGGGCTCGACGGCTCCTTCTCGCCTGACGGCTCGCAGGTCATCTACGCCTGGTACGGCGGAGGCGGGATCTACACCGTCGATTCCGACGGAGGAACCCCGCACCTTCTCCTTGCTCATGTGTCCCGCCCCTACCCCGGGGAACAGACCGAGTACCTCGGCGAGCTGTACAACCCTGCGTTCTCCCCCGACGGGACGCTGATCGCCTACTTCGACGGCATGGGCGACTGGGGCCACAGCCTGAGGGTGATGAGGTCGGACGGCACGGACATCCGCGTCTTGGTGGACGATCTGGGTTCGGGCCACGTCGACGATCTGGCCTGGTCGCCGGACGGCCAGCGCTTGATGATCGCCCGACAGGCGGGGGAGGGGGGGTTCTGGACCATCGGCGTCGACGGCTCAGGCCTCACCCAGGTGGTCCCCAAAGGAGTGAACCCCGCCTGGTCGCCGGACGGCACTCGGATCTCCTACCAGCCGACCTACGCGGGACCACTGCGGATTGCCCGCAACAACGGCAGGGAAGTCACCGAGTTCGGTTACGGCGGGTCCGGGCCATGGAAGCCAGCCTGAGGGCTGACGAGAGACACAAGAGCGCCCCGTCTCTAGGAGACGGGGCGCTCTTTTTGGAGTTGGGTCAGGCGGGGAAGCCCTCGCCCTTCTCGGCCTTCTCGATCAGCCACGGGGTGGGCTTGAAGCGGTCGCCGTACGTCGCTGCGAGCTCCTCGGCCCGGGCGATGAAGCCCTTCAGGCCGCCCTCGTAGTTGGTCATGAAGGTGACGGCACCACCGGTGATCGCCGGGAAGCCGATGCCCATGATCGAGCCGATGTTGGCCGCGGCGGCGGACTCGATGACGTTCTCCTCGAACGTCTTCGCGGTCTCGAGCGCCTCGGCGAACATCATCCGGTCCTGGATGTCCTGCAACGGGATCTGCTCGGCGGCCACGGGGAAGAGGTCGGACAGACCGCTCCAGAGGGTGCCGCGAGTGCCGGCCTCGTCGTACTCGTAGAAGCCCGCCTTGCGCAGCCGGCCGGGGCGACCCGCTTCGAGCATCTGGCCGACGACAGCGATGCCGGGGTGCTCGACGACGTCTTTGCCCTCGGCCTGGAGACCCTCACGGGTTGCCTTGGCGATCTTGGCCATCAGCTCCATGTTGAGCTCGTCGGTGAGCTGCAGCACGGGGGCCGGGTAGCCGGCCGAGGTGGTGGCGCGCTCGATGCTCCACGGCGCGACGCCCTCGGCGATCATCGCGAGGCCCTCGTTGACCATGAAGCCGATGACGCGGCTGGTGTAGAAGCCGCGGCTGTCGTTGACGACGATCGGGATCTTCTTGATCGCGAGGACGTAGTCGACGGTCTTGGCCAGCGCGGCGTCGGACGTGTCGGCACCACGGATGATCTCGACCAGCGGCATCTTGTCGACGGGCGAGAAGAAGTGGATCCCGATGAAGTCCTTCTTGCGCTTCACACCCTCGGCCAGGCCGCTGATGGGAAGGGTGGACGTGTTCGAGCCGAGCAGGGCGTCGTCGTTGACGATGTCCTCGATCTCCTGGAAGACCTTGTGCTTGAGCGACGGGTCCTCGAAGACTGCCTCGACGACCATGTCGCAGCCCTTGAGGTCCTCAGGGTTGGCGGTCGGCGTGATGCGGGCGAGGATCTCGTCGGCCTTGTCCTGCGTGAGACGGCCACGCTCGACCTGCTTGGTCAGCAGCTTGACCGAGTAGTCCTTGCCGCGGTCGGCTGCCTCCTGCGAGACGTCCTTGAGGACGACCTCCATGCCAGCGCGCGCGCTGGAGTAGGCGATGCCGGCGCCCATCATGCCGGCTCCGAGGACGGCGACCTTCGACGGCGTGAACTTGTCGAAGCCCTCCGGACGAAGCGAGCCGCCGTTGAGGGCCTGCAGGTCGAAGAAGAAGGCCTGGATCATCGCCTTCGAGACGCGACCGGTCACGAGCGACGCGAAGTAGCGGCCCTCGATCTTCTCGGCGCTGGCGAAGTCGACCTGGGCACCCTCGATGGCAGCTGACACGATCGCGCGCGGTGCCGGGTAGGGAACGCCCTTGGACTGCTTCCTCAGGTTGGCCGGGACGGCCGGCAGGAAGCCCGCGATCGCCGGGTGGGTCGGGCCACCGCCGGGGATCTTGTAGCCCTTGCGGTCCCACGGCTGGGTGCGGGCGTCCTCGTTGTCCTTGTTCTCGAGGATCCACTTCTTGGCCGCCGGGACGAGCTCGTCCTGGGTCTCGACGACCTCGTCGATGAGGCCCTTCTCGAGCGCCTTGGCCACCTTGAAGCGGGTGCCGGTCGTGAGGACGTCCATGACGCCGGTCAGGAGACCGAGCAGACGCACGGTCCGGACGATGCCACCGGCGCCGGGGAGCAGACCCAGGGTGACCTCGGGGAGGCCGATCTCGGTCTTCGGGTTGTTGGCTGCGATCCGGCGGTGCGTGGAGAGGCAGATCTCGTAACCGCCACCAAGGGCAGCGCCGTTGATCGCGGCCACGACCGGAACGCCGATCGTCTCGAGCTTGCGGAGGCCGGCCTTCAGCTGGGCGGAGAGGTCGTAGACCTCCTGCGCCTGGTCCGGGCCGATCGAGAGCAGGTCCTTGAGGTTGCCGCCGGCGAAGAAGGTGCTCTTCGCGCTGGTGATCACCACACCGGTGACCGTGCCCTCGGCGACCTCCTTCTCGAGCTGGGTCAGGACCGCGGTGAAGCCGTCCTTGAAGGCGTCGTTCATGGTGTTCGCGCTGGCGTTGGGGTCGTCCAGCACGAGGTTGACGATGTTGTCGGCGTCCTTCTCGTAGCGCACGCCAAGGTTGGTTTCAGTGTTCTGCATTTAGAAGCCCCTATGTGTTTGGTGGAGGTGTCAGGCGTTGCTGGTCTCCAGCCAGGTGATCAGGTCAGACGCGCTCGACGATGGTGGCGATACCCATGCCGCCGCCCACGCAGAGCGTGGCGAGGCCGCGGCGCAGGTCACGACGCTCGAGCTCGTCGATGAGGATGCCGAGGATCATCGCGCCGGTCGCACCCAGGGGGTGGCCCATGGCGATCGAGCCGCCGTTGACGTTCACGATCTCGGGGTCGAGGTCCAGGTCGCGGGTGAAGCGCATGGCGACCGCGGCGAACGCCTCGTTGATCTCGTAGAGGTCGATGTCCTGCGGTGTGAGGCCGGCCTTGGCGAGCGCCTTGCGGGCGGCCGGGGCCGGGCCGGTCAGCATGATCGTCGGGTCGGCGCCGGAAACGGCGGCCGAGACGATGCGCGCGCGGGGGGTCAGACCGAGGTCCTTGCCGACCTGCTCGTTGCCGATCGCCACCAGCGAGGCGCCGTCGACGATGCCCGAGCTGTTTCCGGCGTGGTGGACGTGGTTGATCTTCTCGACCCAGTGGTACTTCTCGAGCGCCACGAAGTCGAAGCCACCCTGCTCACCCATGTCCGCGAACGAGGGCTTCAGACCGGCGAGGCCCTCGACCGTCGTACCGGGGCGGATGAACTCGTCCTTGTCCAGGATGGTCAAGCCGTTCAGGTCCTTGACCGGGATGACGGAGTTGTCGAAGTAGCCGTTGGCCTGCGCCTTGGCCGCGCGGGCCTGCGACTCGGCGGCGAACGCGTCGACGTCCTCGCGGCTCCAGCCCTCGAGCGTTGCGATGAGGTCGGCGCCGATGCCCTGGGGCACGAAGCCGGTCTTGAGGTTGGTGAAGGGGTCCATGGCCCACGCGCCACCGTCGGAGCCCATCGCGACACGCGACATCGACTCGACGCCACCGGCGAAGATCAGGTCCTCCCAGCCACCGCGGACGCGGCCGGCTGCCTGGTTGACGGCTTCGAGGCCCGAGGCGCAGAAGCGGTTCAGCTGGACACCGGCGGTGGTTTCCGGGAGGCCGGCGGCGATGGCGGCGGTCTTGGCGATGTCGCCACCCTGGTCGCCGATCGGGCTGACCACACCGAGGATCACGTCGTCGACGCGCTCGGGGTCCAGGCTCGGGTTGCGCGTCTGGAGCTCGTCGATCAGACCTACGGCGAGGTCGACGGGCTTGACCGAGTGCAACGAGCCGTCTTTCTTGCCCTTTCCGCGTGGCGTGCGGATCGCGTCGTACACGAATGCTTCGGTGGCTGGTGCCATGAGAACTTCCCAACTCTTGCGGCTGATGGGGATAACCCGGCCAGAGAACGCCGGTCCTTCGATTGTGACACTAATACTGTTAGTGTCGACACCCAAGAGGCATCATCTCATTTGAGATGTAGACCACAGAAGAGGCGAGGGAGGTTGAGATGACCGCACAGCCGGTTCCCGACGACCCGAACCTGATCTCGCTGGAGGAGCTGACCGAGCGCACGGGTATTAGCGTGCGAAACGTCCGCTTCTACACCACTCGCGGCTTGCTGCCGCCTCCGATCAAGCGCGGCCGCTCCGGGTACTACTCGCCCGACCACCTCGCCCGCCTGGAGCTGGTGAAGGAGCTCCAGGCCCACGGGTTCACGCTCGCCGCCATCGAGAAGTACGTCGCCCGCATCCCGGAGGAGTCCACCCCCGAGGAGATCGCTGTCCACCGGGTCACGCTGCAGCCGTGGCTGGTCGAGAAGCCCCAGGTCGCGTCACGACGTGAGCTCGAGCGGCTGGCCGGCCGGCGCCTGTCAGACGAAGAGGTCCACAAGCTCGTTGCCATGGAGGTGGTCCACGAGCAGGGGGATGGCCTCTACAGCGTCGTCACGAGCCGGCTCAGCAGCGGCGTGACGCTCTTCGACACCGAAGTCCCGATGGACGTGCTGAGCGCCTGCAACGACATCTACACCCGGCACGGACGCGCGATCGCCGAGGAGCTCACCGACGTCTTCCGGACCATGCTCTGGCCGAAGTACCGCCATGGCGACATCCCCGCCGAGCACATGGTGAAGATGCTGGAGTCGTTCCAACCGGCGTCGGTCGCCGCGCTCGTCGAGGCGTTCAGCCAGGCGATGACCGACGTACGCCGCGGCCATGCCGCCAAGCGCGCTAACTAGTCAATTCGGCCGAGACGCGTCTCCGGTCGAGGCGACGTCCACGCACTCGCAAGCGAGCGAGAGCGCCGCGTGCCTCCCGCCGCGCTGCCGGCTATCCCTGCTCGGCGGCGCCGGACTCAATCAACTTGTCGACATTTTCGATGCCCCAGGCCTCGAGCGCCTCGCGGGTGTTGCTGCCCGGGGTGCTCGGGCCCGAGCTGAGCGTCGCGTCGGTGCGTGAAAAGCGGGGTGCCGGGG
>DATILB010000224.1:0-4825 GCA_035477015.1 Nocardioidaceae bacterium
CTACGACTACACGTGGTTCCCCGAGATCGCCGCCTGCGCCCAGGACGCGTACGCCCAGGCCGGCATCGACGACCCGGTGAGCCGCATCGCCATGGCCGAGGTGCACGACTGCTTCACCCCGACCGAGCTGGTGCTGATGGAGGACCTCGGATTCTCCGCCCGAGGGCAGGCCTGGCGGGACAGCCTCGACGGCGCGTTCGACCTCGACGGAAGACTGCCGGTGAACGTCGACGGCGGGCTCAAGTCCTTCGGCCACCCGGTCGGCGCCAGTGGCCTGCGGATGCTCTACGAGGCCTGGCTGCAGCTCCGGGGTGAGGCCGGCGAGCGGCAGGTTCCCGACGCTGGGACCGCGCTCACCCACAACCTGGGCGGACGCCCTGGCGGGCTCGTCTCGTTCGTGTCCGTGGTCGGCCGCGGGCTGGGCTGAAAATTCACCTGCCGTCCCCCGTAACCTCAGGGGGACTTCAATCGATTACCACAGTGCCTGGTGCGGGACCCGAGACCCGCACCAGGTTTTTTTCTGCCCTGCGGCCGGGCGGCTACACGTAGATGTTGTCGTGCTCCACGAAGAACGCCTGCAGCTCGTCCGGGCTCGGCTTCCAGCGCCCCTCAGCCATCGCGACCAGCCCCTCGAAGTAGGCCTCGCGCGGGGCGCCGGGCGCGAAGAGGATCAGCAGCGACGCGGGGTCCCCGGACTCGTTCCGGAAGCCGTGCAGCCCGCCCTCGGGGACGTACAGGAAGTCCCCCGACTGCCCGTCGATCCACTCGTTCCCGTCGAAAAGCCTCACGACTCCCGACACCACGAAGAACGACTCGCTGATCGTCCGGTGGTAGTGCGCGTTGGCTCCCGCCGGCTCCGGGCCCATGTCCCACCGGTACAGCCCGAACCGGCCGCCGGTGGTGGCCCCCGTCGCGAGATAGCTGGCCGTGCCGCCCGGCCTCGGGAGCTCAGGCGGGGTGTCGGCCGGGCGGTACCGGGCCAGTACGTCGCCGGTGCCGAAGTACGTCGGGTCTGGATACGACATGCTCCGACGTTAGCCCGAACGGGCTGGGTCGATCGGACTATTGATCTTCGGTGCCGTCCTGCCACTCTCAAGCATGCGCATCCGAGTCGCCACGGCGAACCTCTACGTCAACAACGAGGACCCGGCCCAGGGCATCCGCAATCTCGTGAACGCCCTCCGGCCGACCCGACCCCCGGACTCGATCGGCATCCAGGAGGGCGGCAAGCACCTTCCCGAGCTGCGCACCCTCGAGGACTACCAGCTCGTGGCCGACGGCGGGGGTGACCTGTTCGAGCGGAGCAACCCGATCCTGGTGCACAACAGGTTCAAGCTGCTCGATGCCGAGTTCATCCCGGCCGCAGCCGGCACGGGTACGTCGACCTCGCGGCCGCGCAACATCGCGATCGCTCGCTACCTGAAGCAGGGCGTGCAGGTGGCCCACATCAACACGCACCTGCACGTCGTACCCGAGGACGAGATCGTGTTCCGCGGCGTCAGCGGACGGATCATGCTCAACCGCCGCGAGACGCAGTACGTACGGCACGTCGAGAGGCTCCTGAGCGAGATCGACCGGGTCCGCGATGAGGGGTTCGTCGTGTTCGTGACGGCCGACGGCAACACTCGGCCGCGTACGAAGGTCCCTGACTGGGAATTCGCGTTGTACAAGGCGCTGGCATCACGGGGCAAGCTGAAGGTCGAGCGCAAGGGGGTCGACATAGTCGCTTACGACGCCAAGCAGGTGCGCAAGCTCGAGCGCAAGGAGGTCGACCGAAAGATCACGGGCTCGGACGACCACGACGCGATCTTCATCTCCACCGAGCGGATTCCGGCTTAGCTGGGCGTCCACCCTTCGGGAGCATTCGGTACCCACGGCCCCTCGATGACCGTCGCTTCCGTGTGCCCGGGCCAGGGCGGCATCGTGATGCAGAGGAACCGGAGCGGGTCGACACCGGTGCAGCGATACTGGAATGCCGTTCCTACGGGAATGTCGATGGAAACACCGCTCTCCAGCACGGTCGTCTCCTCACCAGTGCCGTCTCGTCGCCAGATCTGCCCCTCGCCCGAGAGAACATGCCAGAACTCGCTGACGGTGGCGTGGATGGTCGCCCGATTCACCTGACCTGGCGGGACGGTGGAGTGGATCATGTCGCCGGTCTCGCCGTTGATCAGGATCCGGATCTCGGCCCCGGCAGGCGAGCGGTCGTCCGGGGTTGAGGGGAACGAGCGGGTCTGCATGGAGCACCTCCGTGTGCGTCCCAGCATGATCCGCCGAGACGGTCAGCGGAAGGTGCCGAGATCGGGGAAGAACCCGAGGACCAGCGCGTTGTAGCCCAGCTGGAAGACGAAGAGCGACACGAACGAGATCACCACAGCCTGGTTGACCGCCTTGCCGAGTCCCATCGCGCCACCGGAAGCGTTGAGCCCCTTGTAGCAGCACACGACCCCGATCAGGAGGCCGGCGATGAGGCAGTTCACGACCATCATGACGAGCTCGGTCGTGCTCATTGCCAGCCACAGCCAGTCGTAGAACTCAGCACTCTTGAGGCCGCCGATGTACTTGGCCGAGAACTGCATCGTGCCGATGGTGATGAACAACGCGGGAATGCTCAGCAGCGTCGTGATCAGGGTGACCGAGACGACGCGGGGTACGACGAGCGTGCGGATCGGGTCGATACCCATGACCTGCATTGCGTCGAGCTCTTCGCGCACCTTGCGCGAGCCCAGCTCGGCGGTGATCGACGCACCGATCACACCCGCGACGAGGAGCGAGGCGACCCAGACGGTGAAGGTCCGGGTGCTGTGGGTCAGGAGCATCGGGCCGTACAGCTCACCGACTCCGGCGAGGGTGATGAACTGCATCGCCGGGACCGACAGCGCGATCAGGAAGCCCGCGAGGGCGATGGTGATCGACAGCCACGACCGCTTGACCGTGTAGTGCATCTCGTCGACGACGTCGGACCAGTAGCCACGGGGGTGGCGTACGGCGCTCCACAGCACCCCCACCATGAGCTGCGCCATTCCTCCGGCGTCATCGACGACGGACCGGACCGAGCCCGGCACATAGGCGACGACACGGTTCACCGTGCCGGCGTACGGGCCGCCGGGTTCGATCGGTGGCGCACTCACGACCGGAGCCGATCACGTAGCCGCTCGGTCAGGCCGCCGCGAGCCTCACGCAGCATCGCCTGAGCGGCGTTCTTGCCGGGCAGCCCGCTGATGCCACCGGTCGGGTGGGTGCCCGCGCCCGTGATCCAGAGGCCGGGCACCGGGGTCTCGTAGTTCCCGAACCCCTGCGCAGGACGCAGCGGTCCGAAGCGCATTCCGACAGGCTCCACGTGGTAGACGTTGCCGTCCGGGACGTTGAAGCGCTCCTCGAGCTCCGGAGCCGACATGACCCGGCGGCTGATCTCGAGGGTGTCGAGGCCCTCGTAGTACTGCGCGCACTCCTTGAGCACCTTGTCGCCGATCTTGTCGCGCATGGTCTCCCACGGGACGTCGGGGTTGCGCGGGAAGATCCCGGACCAGAGCCAGAACGTGTCCTCCCCTTCGGGCGCCTGGGTGGGGTCCAGCCGCGAGGGCACGATGCCGATGAAGCACTCGTTCTCGGGGTACTTCCGCTGGACCGCGCTGTTCCACGCGTCGAGGTGGTCCTCGTAGGTCTGCCAGCTGACGATCGGCTCGCAGAGGTCGAGCCCGTCCTTGCGCCACTTGGTGTGCTTGGGCATCTCGAGCCGACCCGACACGGCGACGTCGATCTTGAGCGTCGTGGTCTCGAGCACGTTGGTCGGGATCGCCTTGGCGCGGCGCTGCAGGTGGTCGGGCAGGATGCCCTCCGGAAGCAGCTGCGCCAGCGTCGCCTTCGGGCTGCACGAGGCGAGCACGGTCTTGGCGCGAAGCTCTTCGCCGTTCTCCAGGAGTACGCCGGTCACGGTGCTGCCGCGGGTGGTCAGCTCTGCCACGCGAGAGTTCACGCGGATCGAGCCGCCGTGCTCGAGCAGGCACTGGGCCAACGCGTTGGTGAGCGCACCGGTGCCACCCGCGAAGCGGGCCGAGTTGGTGCGATGGCACATCGCGATGTAGATCAGCGCCCACGCCGTACCGTCCTGCGTCATCCAGCAGAACGGCGGCATCGAGGCAAGCGCGGCCCTCAAGAGCGGGGTGTCGAAGCGCTCCTCGATCAGCTCCTTGTGCGAGGTGGTCAGGAAGCTGATCAGCGGCATCAGCTCCTTCCGCTTCTTGAGCGCGGCCGGGATCATCTCGCGCAAAGCTGCGCCACCGGGTCGGGTCGGGTGCGAGTTCATGAACGGGATCGCGACGTCCATCGCTGCGTCGAGCTGTCGTGCGAACTCCTCGTACTTCCGTGCGTCACGCGGTGAGAAGTAGCGGAGCTCGTCGACCGTCTTGGCCGGGTCGTACCAGAACGCCAGCGAGGGACCCTCGGGGTCGAGGTGCACGTGGAAGGGGTCGGCGACGATCTGCCGGAACCCGTACTTCGCCAGCCCAAGGTCCTTCTCGATGCCCGAGGACCGGAACAACGAGGCCTGGATGCCGCCTTCGTTGATCTGGTGGCCGGGGGCGTCGGGGAAGATCGGGTTGGTCGAGATCATCCCGCCGACGTTGGGCGAGGCCTCGACGACCGTGACCGACAGGCCAGCCTGAGCCAGGTAGCAGGCGGACACCAGGCCGTTGTGGCCGGCACCGATGACGAGGACGTCGGTCTCACGCGAAGGCTGGTTCATGGAGGGACTCCTTGGAGAGGCTGAGGGCTTCCTCGCGCACAGCGCGCAGGACGACCCAGGTCATGACGAGGTACCAGGCGC
>DATILB010000225.1:0-5017 GCA_035477015.1 Nocardioidaceae bacterium
GGGATCGTCACGCGGCTCATTGCGCCGTGTAACCCGGTGGAAGAGCGGAACGCAACCCTCCGCCGGTCGAGCCGGACGCGGAGCGGGAGCGCCCCGCCGCCCGTCGAGCCGGACGCGGAGCCGAGGCGACCCCCGCCGGTCGAGCCGGACGATCGCCCCAAGGGCGATCAACGCGTCGAGACCATCCGGCAGCCGACCTTGGAACCGGACCACCTCCGCCGTCACAACTCGGCGGCAAGCCCCCGCATTGCCCGACGCATCATCCGTGAGACAGCCACGCGCAAAGCAGGACCCCAGAAGCGACGAGGCAGGAACTCAACGTTCCAGGTGACCTTCGTGCCCCCGGCGTCCGGCTCGAGGCTGACCGTTCCCCGGTAGTCATGCACCGGTGCACCCGAGAGGAGCGAGTAGCTGAACCAGAGTCCGGGCTCGACGGCCGTTACTTCCTCCTGCACGGTGCCGCTCCAGGTTTTGATGGTGCGGAGCTGTCCGGCGCCACCACGGGCCTCGTCTCCCGGCCGATCCACCTGCACCGAACGCACGCCGGCCCACCTGGGCCAGGCCGAGGTGTCCGTCATGAGATCCCAGACAGCCTGAGCGGGTGCATCGAACCGCTGCACGAGCTCGAGCGTGACGGTCATCGCTGAACCTCCGGCCTTCTCGTCCCCTAGCGCAAAGGTAGGGCTTGCTCGGCGAGCCCGACCAGTCGCTCGCCCGTGATGCCCGGGTAGCCATGCAGCATGCCTCGCCACTCAGCCGGCACAGCTGAAGCACCCCACCGGGCGCCGTGCAGCCCGCCGGCAATCGCTGCGACCGTGTCCGTGTCGTCCCCGATCCCGATCGCGATGGCCAACGTGTCGACCAGACCCTCGCCGTGCGTGATCGAGGACCAGGCAGCCTGGAGGGCAGTCACCACCCACCCGTTCGGCCGGAACCGCCCTGGCGAGGAGCTCTCCGCCTCGTCGAGGCGCTCGGTCCAGTACGCCGAAGCTTCAGCCGAGAGATACGCAAGGCCGGCTCGTACGTCGAGCGCGGCGTGCAGGATCGCGTGCCGGATCGCCAGCGACCACAGCACGCAGGCCTCCTGGGCACGCGGGTCGTAATGAGTCAGCGCCCCGACAAGGCGCGCAGCCTCGGCCACAGCCAGCGGGTCCTCGAGCAGAGGCAGCGCGACCGGCGCCGCACGCATCAGCGAGCCGTTGCCCGCCGTGTGCCCGGTCCGGACATGCAGGTCGTACGCCGCCGCGGTCAAGGCGGCGCCGGTTGGAGCGGCAGCACCGAGCACCAACCGCGTCTGGTTGCCGATGTCAGGCGGGTCGGAGTCGTACCAGTCCCGGAACCGCCGAGCGATCTCGGTCAGCCCCTCCTCGCTACGCAGGTCGACCCCGGCCGCAGCGACGTCGAGGATGCACCAGGCCATCGTCGTGTCGTCGGTCCACTCCCCCGGCGCGAACCCACCGAGCCCGCCGCCGAGCATCTGTGGCCCCTCCGGACCGACAGTCGCGGACCCGAACTCGTAGGCCGCCCCCAGAGCGTCACCAACAGCCGACCCGAGTACGGCGCCGCACGCGCGGTCGAGCTGCTCGGGCGTAAGCTTCACGCAGCTTCGCCCCACGTAGCCCAGCTCGTCACGTGCCAACCTTGGCACGCGGAGCATTCGTAGGCGCGACGTTCTTGGCGCTCGCAGCCCACGCCGTCGAGCTCGGCGAAGTGACGCGCCGTCGCCGCAGCCCAGACCGGCTTCAACGCCTCAAGGTGATCCCGAAAACGACGCTTCCCGGTAGCCCCGCACTTTCCCCATGTGTTGCTCATGACGTTCCCCATGCACACTCGCCCAGCCTTGGCTGGGTCCGACCCCTGGCCCTCGAGGGGCCCTGTCTCACGACAGTAGGAAAGGGGCCCGACACAAATCCCGCAGCACAGCCATCAGCGACGATCCTCGTCCAGCTCGCGCAGGATCTCTTCAGGGTCGAGCCGGGTTCCTGCGTGCGGATCAGTGGGCGCCACGCGCGGGACGAGTCCGCGTGGCTTCAGCAACGACTCCCCCAGCTCCACCACATCCCCCGCAGCCTTGGCGATCCGCTCAAGGCTGATCCCCTTCGGCGTCGCTTCATGCTCGTCGAGATAGCCCGCGAGGTACGTCGGCATACGTGCGGAATCGTCTACGCGACGGCAGGCAAGGTACGCGACGGCCTCGGCCTCGAACTCCCGCACGGACTTGCCGAGCGCCCGACGGTCTGGCCACCACGTTGGATCGGGGCTGCCGACATGCCCGCAGTAGAGATGGCCCAGCTCGTGGACCAGCGTGGCGTAGCGCTCCGATGGCGACAGCGCGACGTTGATGACCACCTCGTAGCGCACGGGCACCTGCTGGTGCTCCCCTGTGCGGCGGTTGCCCACCACCTTCTGCGTCTGGCCGAACTCCACCGTTTGGATGCAACCCGCATGCTGCGAGCCGGCCGGAGCGAACACGATGCGCACGCCGTCCCGCTTCGCGTTGGCCAGCGTGAGTGCCAACGCAACGTCAATGCCGTGCATGGGCGGCATCGCAAACGGGTTGGCGATGCCGTCCATGAACTCGTCGTCTCCGAGAGGCTCCGTCTGCGACACGTCGTACACGAACATCACCGGACCGAACGGCTGCAGCATCACCAAGGGATGCTCGCCTGGCTTCACGCGCCGGTCGAAGTCTGCCAACCACCGGTGTGCCGGAGCGACGTACACCGCACCCTCCCGCTGCGCGTGCACGAGCATCGCGTTGAACGGCTTTAGCCTCCGGAAGCGGCCGATGAACTCCAGCAGCTCTTGGAACTTCTCGCTCGAGCGGTAACGCAGCGCCTCGCCGACCAGCTCGTCAATCGACCGACGAGCGTCCTCGCGCGTAAACCGCTCCTCAACCAGGGGCAGGGTGAACAGGTCAGCGGCGAAGAGTCCGTCATCGAGCACGCAACCAGCGTCTCAACCGGCTCCGACACTCCCCGGTCGCAGCGGGCCACGCTGTGGATAGCGGCGCATCAGGCAGGCTGAGCGCCGTCCCCCTAGCGGGCCGCCTCGCTAGCTTCCTCGGTCTCCTCGGCTGCGACCTCAGCCTCAGCCTCAACAACCGGCTCCTCCACCGGAGCAGCCTCAGGCGCCGCCTCCTCGAAGGGATCCAGCGCAGCAACAGACCCGGTCAGCGTGTGCAGCATCTGCCGCACATTCCCCAGCTGCGCGTTGATCGCGTCCCGCCGCTGAGTCGCCGCAGACAGCTCGCGGTCGGACTCGGAGCGCACCCGGTTGGCCTTGGTCTTGGCATCCTCGAGGATCGACTGCGCCTGGTCCATCGCCGCGCGTACGACGTTCTCGGCCTCGGTGTTCGCAGCGGCCCGCGTGACCTCGGCCTCGGTCTGGGCCTCCTCCACGGTCCGCTTGGCCGAGTCGAGCCGACTCTCGACCTCCGCCATCTGGCGCGTGAACTCGTCCTCAGCAGCCTTACGCCGGTTCGCCAGCGTCTGCTCGAAGTCGGCGGCAGCCTGGACGGCCTTGGCGCGCTGCTCCTCGAAGATCGCCTCCGCCTCCTGGATGCGGGCGGCCGCGTCACGTTCGGCGTTGTCCAGGCGGTCGTCGGCAGCGCGGCGGGCGTCCTCGACGATGCGCATCGCCTCGGTCTCGGCGTGGCTGCGCTTGTCGGTGGAGTACCGGTCGGTCTCCGCCTTCAGCCGTACGGCGTCCGCGTCGATCTCCTGGCGCTTCGCGGCGATCTCCTCGACTGCCACACGACGGAACTCCGAGGCCTCCTCGTCGGCCAGCTTCAGGATCTCGCCGACCCGGGCACCGAGGTGGTCGAACGACGGCGGGCCCACCGGCGCAGCCGGCTCGGCAACGGTCATCGCGTGCTGCTCGGTCGCCAGCCGGAGCTGCTCGACGAGCGCATCTCGCTGACGAGCCACCTCCTCGATCGTGCCGACGAGCTCCTCGACCCGGTGGTTCACCTGGGCCGGCTCGTAGCCGCGGAGTACGACTCGGAACTGTCCGTCTGCGTCACTCATGTCTCGTCCTCTTCTTGACGTTCGGTTTCGTCCTCGATCGCTCGAGGAGCGGGGATGGTCTGTAGGTCTCGCAGCAGAGCCTCGGCCGATGCGGGTACGGCGAGCGCCTCGATCACGCCGGAGAGCTGCCGCAGCTCGGCCGCGATCTCGTCTCGTCGCTGGGTCAGCGAGACCAGCTCGTCGCGAGACTCCTGCACACGCGAGCGGTACTGCTCGCGAAGGTTGTCGGCCTCCGTCCGGGCCGTCGACAGGAACTCAGCCGCTTCCTCGCGCAGCCGTCGCGCCTCGTCCCTGGCCTCGCGCTGGGTACGCATGACTTCCTCGGCGGTCTGCTCGCGCAGCACCTTCGCACCGGACTCGGCCTCGTCCAACCGCCGCTGCGCCCTGGACTCGACGGTCTGGAAGTAGTTGTCGGCTTCCTGCCGGGCCCGCTCGGCGTCCTCGTTGGCGTGTTTCCTGATGCGTACGGCGTCGGCGTCGGCAGCTGCTCGTACGTCGTGCGCGGCGTGGTTGAGCGACTCGGCAGCCATCTCGGCGCGGGCTGACAGGTCCGCGAGGCGCTGGCGCACGCGTGCAGACACCTCAGCGATCGCAAGGCGTCCGTCGCGCATGCGAGCCCCGGCGGCCAGGTGTCCGCGCTGCTCCAGCCGAGCGCTCTCGAGCTCGGCAGTGTTCAGCAGGTCGGCAACCATCGACTTGGTCCAGGTCACCTGCTCGGCAACCTCGGCGAGCTCGCGGGTAGCAGCTTCCTGCGCCTTCGTCGTGATGCTCTGCGCCTCGGCGACGGCACGACGTACAGCCTCGGCGCCCTTTGCCTGGGCCCGCTCGAGCACGGCCGACGCCTCGGCACGCTGCTCCCCTGCGAACGACTCCGCGGCACGTCGTACAGCCGAAGCCTCCTCTGCCGCCCGCGAAAACAGTGCCTCACTCTCAACGGCCGCCGCACGCTCTCGCTCTTCAAGGGCCGAACGGCTGGCGACCTCACGCTC
>DATILB010000226.1:0-13250 GCA_035477015.1 Nocardioidaceae bacterium
CAGCGCTGGGTTACGTGATGGAGGACCTGCTGTCGTACGGCGAGGGCCTCGAGGTGGCTGAGCGCGACCTGCTTGTGCTCGAGGTCGGCAAGCAGCCGCAGCAGCTGCCCGACCAGGTGATCGCAGTCGTCCGCGACGGCAAGGTGCACCGGTACTTCGACCCCATCGTGACCACCCTCGCCCGTGGCGACCGGCTCATCGTCGTGCGCCCCTCGGAGGAGCTGCCCTGGGCACCGCGTCCCGGCACCCACGGAGAGCGCACGAGCGACGAGGACGAGTGACCGTCCTGATCGACCCTCCGGCAGTGCCGGCCCATGGTCGGATGTGGTCGCACCTCGCGTCGGACGAGTCCTTCGACGAGCTGCACGCGTTCGCCGCGGAGCTCGGGATCCCGCCGCGGGCGTTCGAGCGTGACCACTACGACGTACCGGGGGAGTACTACGACACGGCGGTGGCTGCCGGCGCGACCCCCGTGTCCAGCAGGGAACTGGTCCGCCGACTGATCATTTCGGGTCTACGCCGCCGCAAGTCAGACCTCTAGGCTGCAGCCGTGGCGGTTGTGGCGGCGCTGGGCGGCAACGAGCTGGACCATGCCCTGCGCTGGTTCGGGCTCCGGTTCGTCGCCGACAGCACTGAGCGGCAGTACCGCGAATGGCACATCGCGACAGCGACGCCCTTCGCGCGCATCGGCTACGTCGGGTCGGCTCCGAGCTGGTGTCTGTTGCTGGGGGCCTTCGCCGTGCTGGACCCCGACTCCCTCCCGACATCGGGTCCGCCCATCGCCGGGTGGATCCTGCTGCTCCTGGTGCTCACCGGACTGACGTTTCCGGAGTCCCTCCGGCGGTCGGTGATGCCGCTGGCGGCACTGGCCAACTGTCTGGCCGGGTTCCTGGTCGTCTGGTTGCTCTCCAGCGTGGTCACGGCCGTGTCGCCGCAGTCGCGTGCCGGCTTGATGACCGCCGGGATGCTGATCGTGATGTTCTTCGGGTTCGCCATCTTCCGCATCCCACCCGCCCTGGCCATGGTCGCGGTGACGCCGTACGTCGCATTCGCGTCGTACCGGCTGTACGACAGCTACGACGCGGGTGACCTGAGGCCTGTCGAGGCCGGCGGACTCGGCGCCGCTCAGTGGATCGCCTACCTGGGCTGCCTGCTGGTGTGCATCGTCATCGAGATCGTGAGCCGACATACTTTCATCAAGGACCAGATCATCGGCTCGCAGCAGCGCGAGCTGCACCTGAGTCGCGAGACGATCCGGCGTTACGTACCGTCGGCGGTCGCCGATCACATCGTGGGCGGAGACATCGCCGGCATCGACCAACCGTCGCGGCGACGCGTCACCGTCCTGTTCGCTGATCTGGTTGGGTTCACCACGCTCGCGGACCGAGTCGAGGCTGAGGCGCTCACGGTTGTCGTGAACGACTACATGACCACCATGAGCGAGATCGTCGACGAGTTCGGCGGCACGGTGAACGAGTTCGCCGGCGACGGGTTGATGGCGCTGTTCGGAGCTCCTGACGAGCTCGAGCCCGAGGACCAGGCCGTGTTCGCGGTCCGGGCTGCGCAGGCGATGCAGGCCCAGCTGCCGACCCTGAACGACGCCTGGTGCACGCTCGGGGTAGGCGAGCCGCTGACGATGCGCATCGGCATCAACACGGGCGTGCTCAGTGTGGGGAGCTTCGGGTCGCAGGGCCGCATGACCTATACGGCGATCGGGCTGGACACCAACATCGCGTACCGCATCCAGTCGCAGTGCGAGCCCGGAGGGGTCCTGCTCAGCGACGCCAGCTGGCACCTCGTCAAGGAGAGGGTCAGCTGCGAGGAGCGTGGGGAGGTCGAGTGCAAAGGCCTGGACTATCCGGTGCGGGTGCACTCGCCCCTGCAGTCAGACGTGCTCGCGTAGCTCGTCGATCTCGCGCGTGAGATTGGCTCGCGCAGCTGCTTCCCAGAGACTTCGTGCGAGCTCGGTGTGGAAGAGGGAAGCCTTCTCGTTCAGCGCCTCGAGCACCGCGAGTCGGCCTCGGGCGAAGTCCCGGTCCGGCACAGCGGCGTACTCCCGGCGTACGTCGGCGACGTACTCGTCGTAGCGCTCGCGCGGCGCTGCCAGGATGCCCAGGTCGGCATCGCTGAGGACACAGCCGTTGTGGTCGCTCTGGTCGGGCCGATGGGTCGTGGTGAGTCGGACCAGCCGGGCGACCTCCTCGACATCGACCTCGGTCTGGCCGGACAGCTCGGACTCCGCACGCTGGGCCGAACGCTCCTCGTTGTCGCCTGCCGCGTCGTACACCGCGTCGTGGTACCAGGCGGCCAGCACGACGTCGAGGTTGTCCGCCTCGCCGAGCTCGACGATGCGGTCGAGCACCTCCTCCAGGTGCCGGACGTCGTGATAGCCACGGGCCGTGGAGTACGCCGCGACCAGGCGGTCCCGAAGGTCGGTCCGGTCAGCCAGCGGCCAGAGAAGTGGCATGGCCGCATTCTCCACTCTGGGCGCCAATGGAGCCGACGCGCCTAGCGATAGGCGAGGATCGTGGTCGTGTCGATCATCCGCGCATCCATCGCGACGCTGTCCCTGATTCTGGCCTCGGCTGTCCTCTCGTCCTGTGGTTCGGGCGAGCCCGAGGCGCCGGGTGAGGACGAGCTTGGTGTCCTGGCGGCCGTGCAGCCCCCGCCCGATCCCTGGCGACCCGGTGAAAGGTTCGCTCGTCTGCCGGGGGAGCGGGTGTTCGACGACGCGGAGTCCCCTGCCCGGCAGAGCATGATCAACGGTTGCCTCGCCGCCATCGGCAATGCAGACAACCCGGAGGGGTCGAGCCTGAGCCACACCTTCGCTGGTTGGCCCGACACGAAACAGGATGGCTTCCAGTACGGCGCTTATGCCGAGTACCGGGCCAGCGGCTCGGACCAGCGGCTCATGCTCGAGGTCATCGTCCGGGACAACGACTTCTGATTTGCTTCGATGCATGACGCGTCGCTGGGCACGACCTGGTTTCATCCCCGCCGGCCTGGCGCTGTGCGTAGCACTGGCGCTGGCGGGCTGCGGAGGCCTGGAGGATCCCGGTGCGCTGCCGAGCGAGTCGTCCACGCCCACTCCTACTCGCACTGCGACCTCAACGCCCGCACCCACCACGGAGCCGGATCACCTCGTCGGCGAGTGCCAGGGGACCGGCTCGCCGACGGTGGTGCTCAACGCCGGGCTCGGGACCACTCCCGACGCCTTCGCGAGCCTTCTCTATGCGTTGCCCTCGACGGTCCGTGTGTGCGGCTACGCCCGGGCCGGTCTCGGTGACAGCCCGGCGCTCCCTGCCGACGCTGACGACCCGTCGGCGGGCTCGCAGGCCGACGAGCTCATCGTCAGCCTGGTGAAGGACGGGATCGAGCCGCCGTACGTCCTGGTCGGATGGTCGTACGGCGGGATCGTCACCCAGGCCTTCGCCCACCGCCATCCCGACACGGTTGCGGGCGTCGTGTTCGAGGACAGCTCGGTGGTGGAGCAGTTCGCCGACCCGGACTGGGACTTCATCGAGTGGACGGAGGGCGGCAGGACCATCGACACCGACGCGTCGACCCGCGACATCGCAGGCCTCACGCTCGACTCACTCCCAGTCGTCGTTCTGACCCAGGACCAGTTGACGCCTGACCTCGCCCGGCCCTGGTTGAGGAGCCACGAACGCCTGGCGGCGCTCTCCACCAACTCAATCCACCTGATCGCGGTCGGCTCGGGACATGAGATTCACGAGGACGCCACCGAGCTCATGGCAGCCGCCATCGAGGAGGTCGTCATGGCTGTCAGGTCAGGCAGTCCGCTCGCCGCGTGCGATGACAGGTTCACTGCGGTTGGTGGGCGCTGCCGCTGAACGAGCAAGCCCCTGACCGCGTCTCCGCGGATCAGGGGCTCTCACTCTGGTGGGCGATACTGGGTTTGAACCAGTGACCTCTTCCGTGTCAAGGAAGCGCGCTACCGCTGCGCCAATCGCCCGAGGTGGAGACGGGATTTGAACCCGTGTAGACGGATTTGCAGTCCGTTGCCTCGCCTCTCGGCCACTCCACCATGTAGTAGGAGGGGCTCCGACATCAGGACCCTTCTCCGAGCGGACGACGAGGCTCGAACTCGCGACCTCAACCTTGGCAAGGTTGCGCTCTACCAACTGAGCTACGTCCGCCTGCAAACAGACGGTCCGGCGTTGCGGCCGGACCGAACGTGCGAGACGAAACTTTAGCCGACGTTGCCTGAATGACAAATTCCGGGTCTCGGCGCGTTGCGTCCGGTCTGCGGCTTCTAGGGTCTGTCTCATGCGCGCATGGGTGAACGGCACGATCCTGGACGATCCGGACGCGCCGGCGATCACCGTGGTAGACCACGGTTTCACCGTCGGTGACGGGGTTTTCGAGGCGGTCAAGGTGCTCGACGGGCAGCCCTTCGCTCTCACCCGACACCTCACCAGGCTGGCACACTCGGCGGCCGGGCTGGGTCTCCCGCCACTGAGCGACGACCTGGTACGCCGTGGCGTCGCCGCCGTACTCGAGGGCCAGGACCTCCCGCTCGGGCGCATCCGGATCACCTACACGGGGGGAGTGGCGCCGCTCGGGTCAGGGCGTGGAGACGAGCCGCCGACCCTCGTCGTCGTCGCGAACCCGATGGGCCACTGGCCACCGACCGCGAGCATCGCCACCGTGCCCTGGCCGCGCAACGAACGAGGGGCCCTCGCCGGCCTCAAGACCACGTCGTACGCCGAGAACGTCGTGGCGCTGGCGTACGCGAAGGAGCGCGGTGCGGGGGAGGCGGTCTTCGGCAACCTGGCAGGGAACCTCTGCGAGGGCACCGGCTCGAACGTCTTCTACGTGCTCGACGGTGAGCTGCGGACGCCGACGCTCGCCTCGGGCTGCCTGGCCGGGATCACCAGGGCGCTGCTCCTCGAGTGGTTCGGGGGCCGCGAGGTGGACGAGCCGCTAGACGTGCTCCAGCGGGCCGAGGAGATCTTCCTGGTGAGCACCACGCGCGACGTACAGGCCGTGGAGCGGGTGGACGAGCGCGTCCTCGCGGCGCCCGGTCCAGTGACCCAGGAGGCGATGGCGCTCTGGGCTGCCAAGGAGCGCGAGCACCTCGACCCCTGAGGCTGCCAAGCGGGTCAGGCTCCGGCGGCCTTCTGGCGCGACCGGTACGCCGCCACATGCAGGCGGTTGCCGCAGGTTCGGGCGTCGCAGTAGCGCTTGCTGCGGTTGCGCGAGAGGTCGACGAGCGCCTGCTGACAGTTCGGGGCCTCGCAGAGGCGCAGCCGCTCGCGCTCACCCGCGGCCAGTACCTGGGCCAGTGCCATCCCGCCGTCGATCGCGAGGTGGTCGACGAGGGAGGCACCCTCGGAGAAGTAGTGGATGTGGAAGTCGTAGCCGTCATGGTCGGTCAGTCGCGGGGTGACCGGAGCCTGCGAGATGAGGGCGTTGACGATCTTCGAGGCCGCAGCGTCGTCGCGCGCACCGAAGACAGGGCGGATCCGTTCCCGGAGCGCTCGCACCGAGTCGAGGTCGGCCTGGGTGAGCCGGCTCAGGCCCGAGACGTCCTGGATCCGGACCCACTCGTTCAGCGCGGCGATATCGGGGAGCAGCTCGCCGTTGCCGGCGGACGGGGCCGTGTTGACCAGGTCGACGACACTCGCGAGCGAGTGTTCGGTGTCGTGGCTGAACAGCACGGGGGCTCCCAAGGTGTTGCGGCAAAACGGGGGTACAAAGGGCGAGGCCGGTGCGGGACAGAGTCCCACACCGGCCAAGCGTAATCCGGGAGTGAAGCGGTGAAGCTTTCAGGCGGCCTCGGCGGCGAAGATCGCGGCGATCGTCGCGTCGACGTCCATGAAGTCCGACTCGGCGCCGGCCGCTACCAACGTGGTGATGCGCTCGACGAACGTGGTCAGGTCGCCGGTGCGGGCCTGCACGAGGGCCTCACCGTCGGGCGAGCAGAGCTCGATGATGACGACGGCGTGACCGTCGGCGTCGAGGCAGGGCCACACGTGGACGTCGCCGTCGCCGGTGGGCTCGTAGAGACCGTCGACCAGGAGGTCACGGCCGAAGGTCCAGCGAACGTTGCCGGCGCCGGTCATGAAGACCGCGGTGACGGCGTACGGGTCGCGGGGGTCGTACGTCAGGTCTGCCTGCATCGGTGTTGCTGCGCCAGAGGCGTCGATCAGCTCGAGGGTGACACTCTGGGTCACGCCACTCTTCGCTGAGTTAATCGTGTTGTTGTCCATGGCTCGATATCCCTATCTCCCGGTGGTTCGACAATGAGACGGTCTCCCAACCTGCTCGTGACGCTGTTTGTCGAACTTCTCTTCCGGGGTTTCTTCTCCCAATGAGGAAACCCTGCATCCCCCGCTCGGGATAAGCGAGAGGTAACGGAAGGTTCCACCCGTTCAGCTTTCGAAATCATCCGTTCAGGCCCGGGCATCATCCGGTGGGCCAGAAACGGACATTCCTGCCAATGTGGGGCGGCTGTGAGCTGGAGCCACAGATGAGGTACTGTTTCCGCCGCTGAAGCAGGGGCGATTGGCGCAGTGGTAGCGCGCTTCGTTCACACCGAAGAGGTCACTGGTTCGAACCCAGTATCGCCCACCCTTTACTTCAGGACGGCACGTCGGTACGCCGCCCCACCGGGAGGTGAAGCGCGGCAGTCCGACTCAGTGCGAGACGGGCACGCGTAGCGGTTCGGCGGCTGCACGCAGCCGACCGATCGCCATGTCCGCGAAGACCGAGCCGACCACCGTCACGGCGAGTACGACCCACATCGAAGCGGCGAAGTCGACCGTTCCAGTTACCTGGAGCAGTACGTCAAGACCAAGCAGGCTCAAAGCCCCCCACGTCAACCACATGGTGAAATCCCCTAGTTGCTAATTCTTAGACAGCCGTCCCCACGGCTATCCCCCAAGGTCGATTGTCCGATCTGGTGGGGTAGATGGCAATAGCCCGAATAACCAAAGTGTCCGGATTTAACCCGGCGGCGGAGGCCACGCCAGCCTCGCTACGATCGAGACTCCCGACTCCCGCCGTACGAAAGGCACCGTTGTGTCCGAGATCAAGGTCACCGTCGTCGACGCAGTCGAGCGTGTCGAGCGAGCGGTGACGACGGGCACCAAGGCCTGGGAGCTGTACGCCGACCAAGCCGACGTGATCGCGGCGCGGGTCAACGGCGAGCTGAAGGACCTGGCGTACGAGCTCGCCGACGGTGACGAGGTCGCTCCGGTGGAGATGGCGAGCAAGGACGGCCTCGACATCCTGCGCCACTCGACCGCACACGTGCTGGCCCAGGCCGTCCAGCAGCTGTTCCCCGCGGCCAAGCTCGGCATCGGCCCGCCGGTCGAGAACGGCTTCTACTACGACTTCGACGTCGAGACCCCGTTCGTGCCCGAGGACCTCGTCAAGCTCGAGACCGCGATGCGCAAGATCATCAAGGAGAACCAGCGGTTCTCCCGCCGCGTCACCACCGACGAGGACGCCGCGGTCGAGCTGGCCGACGAGCCGTACAAGCTCGAGCTGATCGGGCTCAAGGGTGGCGCCGCCGAGGCGGCCGAGGGCGCCGGGGCCGAGGTGGGCGCAGGCGAGCTGACCATCTACGACAACCTCAACCGCAACGGTGAGGTGGCCTGGAAGGACCTCTGCCGCGGTCCACACCTGCCGACCACCAAGCGCATCCCGGCGTTCAAGCTGATGCGCACCGCGGCGGCCTACTGGCGCGGCAACGAGAACAACAAGCAGCTGCAGCGCATCTACGGCACCGCCTGGCCGAGCAAGGACGAGCTCGACGCGCACCTGCACCGCATCGAGGAGGCCGAGCGTCGCGACCACCGCAAGCTCGGGCGAGAGCTCGACCTCTTCAGCTTCCCGGACGAGATCGGCTCAGGCCTTGCTGTCTTCCACCCGAAGGGCGGAGTGATCAAGCGGGCGATGGAGGACTACGTCCGGCAGCGGCACATCGAGGAGGGCTTCCAGTACGTCGGGACGCCGCACATCTCCAAGGAGGGGCTCTTCCACACCTCCGGCCACCTGCCGTACTACGCCGACACGATGTTCCCGCCCATGGAGATGGAGGGGGCGAACTACTACCTCAAAGCCATGAACTGCCCGATGCACAACCTGATCTACCGGTCGCGCGGGCGGTCGTACCGGGAGCTACCGCTGCGGCTGTTCGAGTTCGGGTCGGTGTACCGCTACGAGAAGTCCGGTGTGGTGCACGGACTCACTCGCGTGCGCGGGCTCACCCAGGACGACTCGCACTCCTATGTCACCCAGGAGCAGGCACCGGCCGAGATCAAGCACCTGCTCAACTTCGTGCTGAGCCTGCTCAAGGACTTCGGCCTCGACGACTTCTACCTGGAGCTGTCGACCCGCGACGACTCCAAGCCGGAGAAGTTCGTAGGCAGCGACGAGGACTGGGCAGTCGCCACGAAGGTGCTCGAGGACGTGTGCAATGAGACGGGTCTCGAGCTGGTGCCCGACCCGGGCGGTGCCGCCTTCTACGGGCCCAAGGTCTCCGTGCAGGCCCGTGACGCGATCGGGCGCACCTGGCAGATGTCGACCATCCAGTATGACTTCAACCAGCCCAAGGGCTTCGAGCTCGAGTACGTCGCCGCGGACGGCTCGCGTCAGCAGCCGGTGATGATCCACTCGGCGAAGTTCGGGTCGATCGAGCGATTCTTCGGCGTGCTGGTCGAGCACTACGCCGGCGCGTTCCCGCCCTGGCTCGCGCCGGTGCAGGTCGTGGGCATCCCAGTTGCGGAGCGGCACGTCGACTACCTGCACGAGGTCGCCGCCAAGCTCCGCGCCCAAGGGGTCAGGGTCGAGGTCGACGAGTCGGACGACCGGATGCAGAAGAAGATCCGCAACGCACAGCTGCAGAAGATCCCGTTCATGGTCATCGCGGGTGACGACGACGTCGAGGGCGGTGCGGTCTCCTTCCGCTACCGGTCCGGCCAGCAGGACAACGGCGTACCGATCGACGAGGCCGTCGCCCGCGTGGTGGAGGCGGTCGAGACGCGGGTGCAGGTGTGACGCCGCCTCCGGAGGAGCCCAGGAACGAGCACGTCCAGGACGGAGTGGGGGAGCCCGACTCCCTCGACCGGCTCTGGACGCCTCACCGGATGGCCTACATCAAGGGGGAGAGCAAGCCGAACGACGGCAGCGCCGAGGCCTGCCCGTTCTGCCGGGTGCCCACGCTGTCCGACGAGGAGGGCCTGGTCGTACATCGGGGCAAGGAGTGCTTCGTGGTGCTCAACCTCTATCCCTACGCGCCGGGTCACCTGATGGCCTGCCCGTACCGGCACATCGCCGACTACACCGAGCTGACGTCCGAGGAGACGCTCGAGATTGCGGAGCTCACCCAGACCGCCATGCGGGTGATCCGTGCGGTCAGCGGCGCGCACGGCTTCAACATCGGCCTCAACCAAGGCTTCGCCGCCGGGGCCGGCATCGCGGCGCACCTGCACCAGCACGTCGTACCCCGCTGGTCGGGGGACCAGAACTTCATGCCGATCATCGGCAAGACGAAGACGATGCCCCAGCTGATGTCCGATACGCGGCAGTTGCTCGCGGGGGCATGGTCCTAAACGACCATGGCGACGCCACCCGGCTGACGCCTAGCATCAGCGCGGGGAGCCCGGTCGAAAGGCGTCGCACTTGCTTGCCATCACCATTGCTGACCTGCGGTTCCGTGCCCGGCAGTTCCTGATCGCGGTCGTAGGCGCCGGGACCGTGTTCGCGATCGCGCTTCTCCTGGCCGGCATGGTCAACAGCTTCTACGCCGAGATCGACCGGACCGTCGCCTCGGCCGACGCTGACGGTTGGGTCGTGCCGGAGGGGACGTCAGGGCCGTTCACCTCGATCGGCGGGATGCCGCAGTCGACGGTCGGTGCCATCGCGAAGACGGCCGGGGTCACCGCAGCAAGCGGCATGGTGATCTCGCTGCAGTCGCCCGACCGTGGTGCGCTGGGGCTCGAGCGGATCATGATGATCGGTGCGGACCCGAAGGGCTTCGGACAGGTCGTGCCTGATGAGGGCGAGCCGGTCCGCAAGAACAACGAGGCGGTCGCGGACCGGCGACTCGACCTGGACATCGGCGACACCTTCGTGCTCGGCGGTCGCACCTTCCACGTGGTGGGCCTGGTCGAAGGCATGACGATGCTCGGCGGGACCGCCAACGCGTGGCTCTCGCTCAAAGCGGCCCAGGGCGTGCTGTTCGGCGGGGAGCCGATCGTCACGTCGATCCTGGTCAAGGGAGACCCTGAGCAGCTGCCGCCGACCTTGAAGCTCATGTCGAACGAGGAGGTCGCGGTCGACAGCCTCAAGCCGATGAAGGACGCTGTGGACTCGGTCAACAACTCGAAGTACCTGATGTGGGTCGTCGCCGCGATCATCGTGGCCGCGCTGATCTACGTCTCCGCCCTGCAGCGGACCAGGGACTTCGCGGTCCTCAAGGCAGTCGGTGCGTCCTCCCGGGCGTTGTTCGTCGGTGTCGCGCTGCAGTCGGTCATCGTCACGGCCTTGGGGGCGCTGTTGGCGATCTCCTGCGCGTGGATGCTGAAACCGGCGTACCCGGTGCCGGTAGAGGTCACCCAGGCGGCGTACGTCTCCCTCCCACTCATTGCGATCGGGGTCGGGATTCTGTCGTCACTGGTGGCGCTTCGAAGAGCGGTCAACGTCGATCCGGCCATCGCGTTCGGAGCGGGCCAATGAACGATCTCGTCGTCAAGGACCTCACCGTCGAGTACAGCTCTGGCGGGCTGCTGGTCCGTCCCCTGGTCAAGAAGTCGCTCACAGCCGAGGATGGCCAGCTCGTCGTCCTGCTCGGCCCGAGTGGGTGCGGGAAGACGACGCTGCTGTCCTGCCTCGCGGGGCTCCTCACCCCGACGCGCGGAAGCATCCGCCTGGGGGGTCGCGAGATCACTCGCCTCCAGGGCGAGGCACTGACGGACTACCGACGGAACCAGGTCGGGGTCGTCTTCCAGGCGTTCAACCTGCTCCCGAGCCTCACGGCGCACGGGAACGTGGTCGCGCCGATGGCTCTCGCCGGTGCCCGCCGGTCGGTGGCCTCGGCTCGGGCGACGGAGCTGCTGGAACAGGTCGGTCTCGGCGACCGGATGAACCACCGACCCGGTGCGATGTCCGGGGGGCAGCAGCAGCGAGTGGCGATCGCCCGTGCCCTCGTGCACAACCCGCCGCTCGTCCTGGCCGACGAGCCGACCGCCCACCTCGACCACGTCCAGGTGGAAGGGGTACTCAAGCTGATCCGCAGCCTCGCGCAGCCTGGTCGCATCGTTGTCGTGGCCACCCACGACGACCGGGTCACGAACCTCGCCGACATCGTCATCGAGCTGGTTCCGTCCCATGCCGGCGTGGACCGTGAGCCCGAGGACGTCGAGCTCACCGACGGTGAGGTGCTGTTCCGGCAAGGCGACCCCGGCGAGCTCGTGTACGTCGTGAAGAGCGGCGGAGTCGCGATCTACCAGGAGCTGTTCGACGGTGGTGAGCGCCACATCGACGTACTGAAGGAGGGCCGCTACTTCGGGGAGCTCGCGCCCTTGCTCAGACTGCCGCGGAGCGCGTCCGCGCGGGCCGCTGGGGACACCGTGGTCACGGCGTACACCCTGCGTCGTTTCCGGAACGCCTTCCCCGGCTCTGCCATGCAAGCCCCGGGCCTGAACGGAGCACCCCACGAGGACGGGTAGCCTTGCCCCGCCATGCTTGAACGATTTCGCGCCTTCTGGACCGGCCTCTTCCAGCCCGTCATCAACCTGCTGCTGCGCCTCGGGGTCAGTCCCGACGCGGTGACCCTGGTCGGCACCCTCGGGGTGGTCGCCGGTGCCCTCGTGTTCTTCCCGCAGGGCTGGCTGATGGCCGGTGTCATCGTGATCACCGTCTTCGTCTTCTCGGATCTCATCGACGGCGCGCTCGCACGCCAGTCGGGGCGGGTGTCGAAGTTCGGAGCGTTCTTCGACTCGACCCTGGACCGCCTCGGCGACGGGGCGATCTTCGGCGGGCTGGCGATGTACTACGTCGGACCCGGCGACAACGAACAGTTCGCCGGTCTTGCGATCTACTGCCTGGTGATGGGCTCGGTGACGTCCTACGCCCGTGCCCGGGCCGAGTCCCTCGGCATGACCGCCAAGGTGGGGATCGCCGAGCGCGCGGACCGCCTCGTCGCGATCCTCGTGGTGACCGGTCTGTTCGACCTGCTGCACCTGCTGACCGACAACGAGGACTGGCTGTGGGCCATCCCCGTCACCCTCGGCGCCCTCGCGCTGGCCAGCACGGTGACCGTCGTCCAGCGCATCCTCACCGTGCGTGAGCAGGCGAACACAGCCGCGTGAACCGCGACTCGCTCGTCTCGGCAGGCTTCGTCGCGGCCTGGCGCGCCGTCCGGCTGCTCCCCGAGGACACGTCGCACGCGGCGTTCCGGCGGCTGGCCGACCGGATCTACCGGAAGAACGGCGGGGGAGTCCAGCAGCTCCGCGAGAACCTCGCCGTCGCCGCGCCCGACGCAGAGCTCGAATCGCTGACGCACGAGGCGATGCGGTCGTACCTCCGCTACTGGTGCGAGGCGTTCCGCCTGCCCTCATGGGACACAGCAGACGTCGTACGACGCAGCAAGGTCGTGGGTGAGGACAACCTTCGTGACGCCTTCGCCGGTCCGGGAGCGATCGTGGCGCTGCCACACACGGCCAACTGGGACTGGGCCGGTGCCTGGGCCTGCGCCACCGGGATGCCGGTCGTCGCCGTGGCCGAGCGCCTGAGGCCGCAGCGGGTGTACGACGAGTTCGTCGCCTTCCGACGCTCGATCGGGATGGAGATCCTCGGGCTCGACGAGCCCGACACGATGGCTCGCCTCGTCGCAGCGGTGGAGCAGCGCAAGCTGATCTGTCTGCTTTCTGACCGGGACCTCACCGGGTCGGGCATCGAGGTTGATCTGCTCGGGCGGCGGGCGAACCTGCCGGCCGGGCCGGCGCTGCTCGCTCGTAAGACGGGGGCTGCCGTGATCCCGGCCAGCTTCGCGTACGCCGGCCGCGACCTGGAGATGACGTTCTACCCGCCGGTCGACGCGGGCCGCCCGTCCCACATGATGCAGGCCGTGGCCGACCGCTTCTCCGAAGGCATCCGGCGTCATCCGCAGGACTGGCACATGATGCAGAAGGTCTTCGTCTGATGAAGGTCGGACTGGTCTGCCCGTACTCCCTCGACGTTCCCGGTGGGGTTCAGAACCACGTGCTCGGGCTGGC
>DATILB010000227.1:0-37482 GCA_035477015.1 Nocardioidaceae bacterium
GCGACCTCAGTCGCGAAGAGGTCGGCGCGGTCGAACTCCGAGAAGAGGTCCTTGGCGATCACCAGGCTCCAGATGTAGGTGTAGTACCCCGAGCTGTAGTCGCCGAGATGGCCGAACCCGGCGTGCAGGTGCGTGCCGGGCAGAGCGGCGTACTGGTCGTACCGTCCCTGCAGCTCTTCCATGGCAACGGCCAGGTCCTCGGGCACGTCCTGGTGCAACCTGTAGGACATCGCCGAGTAGAAAAGCTGGGTGCGGGTCCACAGCCCCCTCCCGAAGTCCGAGGCAGCGTGCATCCGTTCGACGAGCGCCCCCGGTATCGGTTCCCCAGCGGCGTTGGTCGCGAAGGTCTGCAGCACTTCGGCGGTCCAAGCCCACTCCTCGAGCATCATCGACGGCGCCTCGATGAAGTCCCACTCGGTCGCGATCCCCGAGAAACGGACCCATTCGTGCCGACCGGAGAGCACCTGGTGGACGAGGTGCCCGAACTCGTGGAACAGCACCACGACGTCATCGTGATCCATCAGCCCGCGGGGAAGGTTGCAGACGAGCACACCCTCGGCCAGCTGACGACCGGCCACTCCAGGCACCAGGTCGAACTGGGCGGCGTGCGAGTACTTGCCTGGGCGTGGGTTGAGGTCGAGGTAGATGCGGCCGATCAGACCTTCGTCAGCGCGTACGTCGTACACGGCGACGTCGTCATGCCAGCGTGGGGCGTCTGGCACCTCGTCGTACACCAGTCCGAACAGTCGGCCAGTCACCGAAAGCAGTCCGGCCCGGACCTTCGCGAAGTCGAAGTACTGACGAACCTCCTGGGCGTCGACGTCGTACTCCTCGCGACGCACCACCTCGCCATAGAACAACCGATCGGTGTGCTCGACCGTCGTGGCGTCGGGGTGGTCGTGTTGCAGACGGTCGAGCTTCAGCTGGTAGTCCCTGCGGGCCGAGGGGCCGGCAACCTCACTGATCCGGTCGATGAACTCGAGAATCGCCGGCCCGGCGCTGATCATCTTCACTTCAGCATCGAAGGACGGCCAGTCCGAATAGCCGAGCAGCCGGGCCAGCTCCTGCCGGGCGCCCAACATCTCGGCGAGCACAGGGTCGTTCTCGGGCCAGCCGCGGTCGAGGAAGAGTCGGAGAACCTTGCGGCGCAGATCTCGGTCCGTGGCGAAGGTCATCATCGGGATGAAGTCCGGATAGTCGATGCCGATTGCGACCAGTCCGTCGTCACCCTTGAGGTGGTCCTCGATGTAGTCCTGGGGCAGGCCGGCGAGCGCATCAGGCGCCACGCGGATTGAGCGATGCCCGTCCCGGATGTTGCGGTCGAACTCCTGACGGAGCTCGGTGATGCGCTCGTGCAGCTGACCTGCGCGCTCGCGGGTCGCCTCGTCTCGGTCGACGCCGGCGCGTCTGAAGTCGCGCAGCGACATCTCGAGCACGCGACGACCACCCTCGTCCACCTGGCCGGAGTCCGCGGCGGCGAGTACGTCGTACAGGTCGCGATCAAGGCCGATCTCGCTGAGGAGTCGTTTCGCATCCTGCTCCGCCCGCTCCGCCAGCTCGCGCACGGGCTCGTCGGGATGGACGTTGGCCATCAGCTCGGAGACGGCAAGCACGTTCTTGATAGCCAGGTTCACGTCGTTCCAGGTACGCAACGCCTGGTAGGCACTTCCCGGACCGGACTTGATCGAGGCGATCAGCTCTCGCGCCAGCGCCAGGTGGGTGTCACATCGCTCCGCGAGCCAAGACAGGTAGCCGTCGGCGGCAGGCAGAGCCAGCGGAGCGAGAGTCATGCTGCGACTCTAGGACCTCAGCGAACCCGGCCCAGGTGACGGCCGACGTGCACGACCAGCCGGTTCAGCTTGCGGGCCGAGTGCCGGTCCCAGCCGCGCTTTGCGCCCCTGCCATGGTCGAGCGAGGTGAGCAGGCGGGACAAGGTGGCTGGAACGGCGGAGAGCGTCGCCCGCTTCGGCTCGAGAGTCGGCCGGTCTGTGTGACGGGTCACTGTTGCCGAACGCTCGTGGCTTCGGCTGGCCACCCGAACCCTGTCGGTCGCTGCCTGGGACCGCAGCGCCGTCGAAGTGAGTCCGCTGGCGTCTGCGTGCGCGGCAATCGAGTCGCCCGCGACCACGAGCCCGTCGCCCGCACGCGCGCTGGTCCCGACGACGGCGATCGCGACAACGACCAGGAACAGGAAGGCGATGATCGGCGGGCGATGATCGAACCGCGGTGACAAAGCGTGCCCCCCAAGAGGATCCGAGTCGGGTGCCTGGCAGGCGCGACCCCCATCGCGCCGGCGACCATCGTCCCTGATTCTGCCCGATTTGTCACATCTGCCGAGGGGTCAGGCGGACTTCTTCTTCTTCGCCTCAGGAGTGCGCGGGACCAGCGTCGGGTTGACGTTGTCGCGCACGACCTCGGAGTTGACGACCACCTTGGCGATGTCCTCGCGCGACGGTACGTCGTACATCACGTGGAGGAGCACCTCCTCGATGATCGCGCGGAGGCCACGGGCACCAGTGCCACGCATCATCGCCAGCTCGGCGACGGCGTCGATGGCGTCCTCGGTGAACTCCAGCTCGACGCCGTCGAGCTCGAAGAGCTTCTGGTACTGCTTCACCAGCGCGTTGCGCGGCTCCGTGAGGATCTCGACCAAGGCCTCGCGGTTGAGCTTGTCGACCGTGGCGATTACCGGAAGCCGGCCGATGAACTCGGGGATCAGGCCGAACTTCAGCAGGTCCTCCGGCATGACCTCGGCGAACAGCTTCTCCTCATCGCGCTCGGACTTGGTCTGCAGGGTCGCGCCAAAGCCGAGGGTCTTCTTGCCGATGCGCTGCTCGACGATGTGCTCGAGGCCGGAGAACGCGCCGCCCACGATGAACAGGATGTTCGTCGTGTCGATCTGGATGAACTCCTGGTGCGGGTGCTTGCGGCCACCCTGCGGCGGAACCGAAGCCGTGGTCCCCTCGAGGATCTTGAGCAGGGCCTGCTGGACGCCTTCACCCGACACGTCGCGAGTGATGGAAGGGTTCTCCGCCTTCCGGGCGACCTTGTCGATCTCGTCGATGTAGATGATGCCGGTCTCGGCCTTCTTGACGTCGTAGTCAGCGGCCTGGATCAGCTTGAGCAGGATGTTCTCGACATCCTCACCGACGTAGCCCGCCTCGGTGAGGGCGGTGGCGTCGGCGATCGCGAACGGGACGTTGAGCATCCGGGCGAGGGTCTGCGCGAGGTAGGTCTTGCCGCAGCCGGTCGGGCCGATGACCAGGATGTTGGACTTTGCCAGCTCGACACTGTCCTCGGCACGGTGCCGGTGGTTGGCTACGCCCAGGCCGGCCTGGACACGCTTGTAGTGGTTGTACACAGCGACGGCGAGGGACTTCTTGGCATTCTCCTGGCCGATCACGTACGAGTTGAGGAACTCGAAGATCTCCCGCGGCTTGGGCAGCTCCTCAAGGCCTACCTCACTGCCTTCGGACAGCTCTTCCTCGATGATCTCGTTACAGAGGTCGATGCACTCGTCGCAGATGTAGACGCCGGGGCCGGCGATCAGCTTTTTGACCTGCTTCTGGCTCTTTCCGCAGAACGAGCACTTGAGCAGGTCGCCTCCGTCACCGATGCGAGCCACAGGCGACGTCTCCTCACAACTCCGGGCCGGCCAACGTCCCATGAACGCCGGTCGGCGGGTGCATGCATCTCTCTACTCTGTGAAGGTACCCCGTCGTGCCCCCATTTGGGATGGGGACACGACGACAGGCCTTCTTGACCCCTTTACCCGTCAGCCGACGGGAACCGAGGCCTTGCGCGACTCAAGGATCGCGTCGATCAGTCCATAGTCCACCGCTGCATCAGCGGTGAGGATCTTGTCGCGCTCGATGTCACGGCTGACGTCTTCCACTGTCTTACCCGTGTGCTCAGCGATCATCTTCTCCAGCAGCTCCCGCATCCGCAGGATCTCGTTGGCCTGGATCTCGATATCCGAGCTCTGGCCGTACGTGCCCTCGGTGTAGGGCTGGTGGATCAGGATGCGGCTGTTCGGGAGCGCGAGTCGCTTGCCCGGGGCACCCGCTGCGAGCAGGATCGCTGCCGCGCTCGCGGCCTGGCCGAGGCAGACCGTCTGGATGTCCGGCTTCACGAAACGCATCGTGTCGTAGATCGCCGTCAACGCCGTGAACGAGCCGCCCGGGCTGTTGATATAGATCTGGATGTCGCGGTCCGGGTCCATCGACTCGAGGCAGAGCAGCTGGGCCATCACCGCGTTGGCGATGTCGTCGCTGATCGGGGTGCCGAGGAAGATGATGCGGTCCTCGAAGAGCTTGGCGTAGGGGTCGATCCGGCGGAAGCCGTACGACGTACGCTCCTCCCACTGCGGGATGTAGTAGTTCACGCTTGCCTCACTTCTCCCGTGCGGGACGCCCGCTGTCGGCCACCTGGCCGGCGTTCGCCACGACCTTGTCGATGAACCCGTACTCGAGCGCCTGCGGTGCCGTGAACCAGCGGTCACGGTCGGCGTCCTGCTCCACCTGCTCGATGCTGCGGCCGGTGTGCTGGCTGATCAGCTCGAAGAGCACCTTCTTGATGTGCAGGGACTGCTGCGCCTGGATCTTGATGTCCGACGCCGAGCCGCCCATGCCACCCGAGGGCTGGTGCATCATGATGCGCGCGTGTGGGAGGGCGTAGCGCTTGCCCTGCGCCCCCGCGCACAGAAGGAACTGACCCATCGAGGCAGCCAGGCCCATGCCGACCGTGGCGACGTCGTTGGAGATGTAGTTCATGGTGTCGTAGATCGCCATGCCGGCGTCGACGGAGCCACCGGGGCTGTTGATGTAGAGGAAGATGTCCGCCTTGGGATCCTCGGCGTTCAGTAGCAGCATCTGGGCGCAGATCGCGTTGGCGTTCTGGTCGCGCACCTCGGAACCGAGGAACACGATGCGCTCACGCAGCAGCCGCTGGTAGACGTTGTCGTCGAGTCCGTACGACTGCAGGGAGCCGTTCATCTGAGGGCTGTTCACGAAGCCGACCCTAGCCGGACCGGCCGACGGATCCACGGGGTGGCCCGTGTTGTTCGCCAACGGCGTACGCCGCGGTCAGCCCTTCTCGACGGAAGCCTTGATCCCGTCGAGGGTGCGGCTCATGCCCACTTCCAGCTCGTCGGCATGCTCCTCTTTACCTCCGAGGAACCCCTTGGCGAACAGCCGGCCGCTCAGGGTCAGCCGCTTCGGCACCGGGCGGCGCTGCGTGAGGCGGGTGCCGGCGCCCTCAGGGGCGATCTCGAAGATCCACCGAGCACCGCTCGTCTTGGTGTCCCACGCGAGCGTCTTGCCCGGCTCGAGGATCGCGACCACGTTGCGGGTCGGCCAGATGACGCCCTTGCGCCGATTGATGCCGACGTACCACTGGTTCTGGCGCAGGCCGCCGCGCTTCAACGGCAGCATGCTCAGCAGTTCCGGACTCCAGTCCGACATCTGCTTCAGGTCGGTGATGGTCGCCCACACCTTCTCGGGCGACGCAGCGACGGTCACCTCGGCCTTGAGCTCACGATCAGCGGTCACGACAGCCACTCCTTCAGCTTGGTGTGTACGTCGGGGTGGTTGAGCAACCCGAAGTGGTTGGTGTTCGCCAGGTGCACGGTGTCGGCACCGGGAAAGACGTCGTCTCGACGCGAGCGACCGTACGCCGACGGACGGCGCACGAGCAGGTCACCGAGCAGAACGCCGGCGATGCCCTTCATCTGCGCTGACACGAGGCGGTACCGGACGTGGTCGAGGTTGGGCGCGTCGAGTGCGACCTCCATGTCGCGGATGCCCACCGAGCGGTGGTCGATGATGCGACCGAAGGCAGCGGACTCGGGCAGCACCTTGAGCAGCCCGCCGCCGATCATCGCCTGCCGCGCGAGCGGGGCACCCAGGTGCGGGACCCCGAGCATGACAATGTCCGTCGTGCGGTCCGGCCAGTCGTGGCTGCCTGACAGGGCGGTAGCGGCGCGGACGACCAGTCCACCCATCGAGTGGCCGACCAGCACCACGCGTCGGACCTCGGTGGGCCAGGCATCGACGACCTGCTGAAGCAGGCTGGCGAGTGCCGCGCCGTTCTCGCGGATGGAGAGGCCGGAGTTGTACCGGAGGAAGACAGGAGTCCAGCCCTGCAACGCGACGGCCTGGGCGTACGTCGGAGACTCCTCGTGGCGGTAGTTGAACACCGCCTCGGTCTCACAGAGCCCGTGCAGGAAGACCACGAGGTCACCGGTGGCGTTGGGGTACGCCGCCGCGAGGTAGGCGTGGTCTGCTGGGACGTCGTCGCCGCGCATCCGGACCGACATCTCGAAGTGGAGCGCGTGCGTCTCGTCGCGCAGCCGGTCGCCGATCACGCCGGTGATCGCGGACTGCAGGCTCGGCGCTAGACGCGGACCCGATCCCTCGACGGCTCGCAGCGCGACGCCCGCCGCGGCGAGACCTGCGCCGATGCCGGCGTACACCCCGGCCGAGATGCCGTCATGCACCGCGCGTGGCGCCGCCGCCATCGGGCCCAACAGGTCGAAGACACGCTTCGCGATGGCCTGATGGGTGTCGCGGACCGTGTGCAGCAGCACCTCGTCGCCGTACAGCGGGGCGAGGGCGAGCGCATCGACCACCCCGGCAGCTTGTGTCATGGCCGAAGTCTCGGCCGGATACCCGCGGTATGTCAACGAGGGCTCACTCACATGGCCGAGCGTGGCTCCGGGTGGGGCGGCGTCCACGCACTCGCAAGCGAGCGAGAGCGCCGCGTGCCTCCCGCCACGCTGCCGGCTATGCCTCCTCGGCCGGAGCCTCCTCGGCTGCCTCAGCCTCGACCTCCGCCGCCGGCTCACCGATGGTGCCGTCGGGGCGAAGGTTCTTCAGGTCCACGGTGTTCCCGGAGGCGTCGGTGACCGTGGCTGCCTCGACGATCGAGGCGAGCGCCTTGCCCCGCACGATGTCGGAGACGATCTCCGGGATGTGGTTGTGATCCATCATGTGCTTGATGTAGTCGTTCGGGTTCTCGCCGGACTGCTGGGCACGCCGCAGCATCTCCTGCGTGAGCTCGTTCTGGTCGACGCCGACCTCTTCCTTCTTCGCGACCTCGTCCAGGATGAACTGCGCCGCGACGGCGTCGCGAACCCGCTTCTCGAGGTCCGCCTCGAACTCGTCGACGGTCTGCTCCTCGGAGTCGAGGTACTGCTCCATCGACATGCCGGCGTACACGAGCTGTTGCTCGATGTTCTCGCGGCGGGCCTTGAGCTCGTCGGCGACGATGCTCTCGGGCAGCGGGACCTCGACGAGGTCGAGGAGCTTCTCCAGCACCGCATCACGGGCGGCAGCGGCCTGCTCGAGGCGCTTGCCGTTGCCGAGACGGCTGCGGACGTCGTCGGTCAGCTCGGCGACCGTGTCGAACTCGGACGCCATCTGGGCGAACTCGTCGTCGAGCTCGGGGAGCTCCTGCTCCTTCACGCCCGTGACCGTCACCTCGATCTCGACGTCGTCGCCCGTCTGGTCGCCGCCGACCAGCTGCGACGCGAACGCCTTGGTCTCGCCGGCCGACATCCCTGCGAGCGCCTCGTCGAGGCCGTCGACCATGCCGCCACGACCCACCTGATAGCTCATGCCTGCGATCTCGGCACCCTCGACGACCTCGCCGTCCTTGCTCGCCTTGAGGTCGATGACCACGTAGTCACCGTCACCCGCTGCGCGCTCGACATCCTTGAGTGCGCCGAAGCGGGTGCGGAGCGCCTGCAGCTGCTCCTCGACGTCCTGGTCGCTCACCGCGACGTCGTCGACCTGGGCCGCGAGGCCGTCGTACGACGGGAGGGTGATCTCGGGGCGGATGTCGACCTCGGCGGTGAACTCGAGAGCCTCGCCGTCCTCGAACTTGGTGACCTCGATGTCCGGCTGGGCCAGCGGCTGGAGGTTGTTGCTCTCGAGGGCCTCGAAGTAGAGCTTGGGAAGCGCGTCGTTGATCGCCTCGTCCAGGGCCGCGCCACGACCGACCTGGCGGTCGATGACTGCAGCCGGGACCTTGCCCTTGCGGAAGCCGGGAACGTTGATCTGCTGGGCGATCTTCTTGTACGCCGCGTCGAGGCTCGGCTTGAGCTCTTCGAAGGGCACCTCGACGGTCAGCTTGGCCCGCGTGGGGCTCAGAGTCTCGACGGCGCTCTTCACAGGGTTTCTCCTTGATGGTGGGTGGTACTGCGCGTCGGGGCGACAGGACTCGAACCTGCGGTCTCCTGCTCCCAAAGCAGGCGCGCTAGCCACTACGCTACGCCCCGGTGATGAACCGCAGGGAGTCTAGTTCACGTGGGCCGATCGCCCCGAATCGTGCCCAGCGGCACGGCTGTGGCACCATGTCTGCGGCCGCTTCTGAACCTTCACAGGCGGTCACGCGGATGTAGCTCAATGGTAGAGCCCCAGTCTTCCAAACTGGCTACGCGGGTTCGATTCCCGTCATCCGCTCTCGCTCGCCCTTCGGGCTCACTCGCCCGGATGGCGGGAATCGAACTCTTCCTCCACGCTTCCAGCACATTCGCGCCTTCGGCTTGGGTTGTCGTTGCCGCGGTGCCGTTCAGTCTTGGTCGCCTTGGCATTTTCTTTTTGGCGCTTCGCGCTGGCCTTCGGCCCTTCTCGCTCGCCTTCTTGCTCGCCTTTACCGGCGGTGGATCAGGAGCAGGGCCCTATCGTCGTTCAGGGACTCGATCCGGTCGATCAGGCGGCGGGCACCGTTTTCGAAGCCTCCGCGCAACAGGCGCTCGCCCTGCCCGAGCAGCCGGTCGATGCCTAGCGAGATGTCGCGCGATGGCGTCTCGACCAGACCATCGGTGTAGAGCAGCAGCGCATCCCCGGGTAGGAGGCAGCCCGTCAGGGGCTTGAAATCCGCATCGGGCAGCAGCCCGAGGATCGGGCCCTCGGTCTCGTGGATGACCCAGCGGCCCGAGCCGGCATTCAGCTGGACCCCGGGCGGGTGACCCGCCGAACGGAGCTCGAAGTCGCCCGTGACGAGGTCCAGGGACAGGTGGACGGCCGTGGCGAAGCCTTCGGACCAGTCCTGGTCGAGCAGGTAGTCGTTGGCGGCTGGGAGGAACTTCGCGGGCGGCAGGGCTGCGAGCAGACCGCCGAATGCGCCGGAGAGCAGCAGCGACCGGGTGCCGGCCTGGACGCCCTTGCCGGAGACATCGACGACCACGACCTGCAGCCGACTTGTCTCACGGGACCGGGTGGCGACGAAGAAGTCGCCTGCGAAGGACGCACCGCCCGCGGACCGAAGCACGCCTTGCGCATACCAGTCCGAGGGGAGCGGCGGGATCTCCGCCTGCTTGGTGATCCGGTCGCGCAGGTCGACGAGCATGGACTCGCCTCGGAGCCCGGCGACGCCGAGGCGTGAGCGCCGGAACGACACGAGCAGGATGATGCCGCCCAGGAAGAAGTTGATGGAGATCCCGACCTGGCGGAACGCCTCGACCTTCTGGTCCTGGAGGACCGTGAAGCCGATTGCAGCCACGAGCATCGCCAGGAGGTAGACGACGAACCACGGAAGGTATCTGGGCCCCAGTACGGCGCTGCCGATCACCATCGGGATGAGCAGGATGCTGGTCGTCATGTCCGGGACCTCGGCGAGAACGATGGCGCACACCAGACCCACCGCCATCAGCAGGAGCAGCACGAGCGTCTCCGAGTCGCGGAACCTGCGCGCGGCGAAAGTGGCGCGACTGACCAGGCGACGCGGACGTTGTACGCGTGGGCGGTCGGAGCCGGTGGGTGGCACGGGCACGACACTAACCCTGCCCTTACCTGGCGCGCCCATCTACTGCGGGCGATTCATCCGATTCGTTACGTCGTGCCTGCGCGCGACCGGAAGACCGGCTGGCAGCGCGGACACCAGAACAGGTTGCGACCCACCAGGACGCTCGTGCGGATCTTCGTGCCGCACACGAGGCAGGGCTGGTCCGTGCGGCGGTACACGTACACCTCTCCCCCGTGGTCGTCCACGCGCGGCGGGCGCCCCATGGCCTCCGGCGTGTGCTCGTGCCGGACCGTGTCGATCCGGCCGGTCCGCACGCCGTACGTCATGAGCTCGACCAGGTCGTCCCACATCTTCTGGAACTGGCTGCGACGCAGCGTGTTGCCGGGCCGCAGCGGGTGGACCCGGTGCCGGTAGAGCACCTCGGCTCGGTAGACGTTGCCGACACCCGCCAGGACCTCCTGGTCCATGAGCAGGTCGCCGATCGGACGGTGGCTGCGACTGATCCTGGCCCAAGCCTTGCCCGGGTCAGCGTCCTTGCGCAGCGGGTCGGGGCCGAGGGCAGCGACGATCAGGTCCCGCTTCTCGCGCGTCACCAGCTCGCACTGAGTCGCCCCACGGAGATCGGCGTACGCCGTCGCGGTTGCGATCCGGAGCCGCACCTGGCCGACGGGCGCGGCAACCGGCCCGTGGACGACGGCGAAGGTGCCGATGAGCCCGAGGTGCACATGCACGAACCGCTCCTCCTCGAACTCGACGAACAGGTGCTTGCCTGCCGAGTCGGCATTCACGACCCGCGAGCCGTCGAGCAGCCCGGCCGACTCCGTGAATCGGCCTTGTGGGCTGCTCACCTGAACCATCAGACCGCCGAACGTCGCGTCCAGGTCATCGGCCAGGCGGCGGAGAGTGTGGCCCTCAGGCATCGGGTCCGAGGCCGAGCGCGGAAGCCGGCAGCTCGGGGAAGTTCCGGGTCTTCTCGTAGTCCGCGAGCATGGCGATGCGGCGGACGTGCCGCTCGTCGCCCGGGAACGGAGTCGACAGGAAGACCTCGACGTAACGGGTCATGTCCTCCAGCGTGTGCATCCGACCGCCGACCGACACCACGTTCGCGTTGTTGTGCTCGCGCGCCAGGACGGCCGTCTCCTCGCTCCAGACGAGCGCCGAGCGCACGCCAGGCACCTTGTTGGCGGCCATCTGCTCCCCGTTGCCGGAGCCGCCGATGACCACGCCGAGAGCGTCGACCCCGTCCTCCAGGTCCGCCACGACTCCGGCCGCGGCGCGGATGCAGAACACCGGGTAGTCATCGAGGGCGTCGTACACGAACGGGCCGTGGTCGACTGCCTCGTAGCCGTTGTCGGCCAGCCAGTTGAGCAGGTGCTCCTTGAGCTCGAGGCCGGCATGGTCGGAGCCGAGGTGTACGCGCATGGCGGGATTGTTCCAGAACGGCGTCAGCGGGCGAGGAGCGCGTCCAGGCCGACCGCCATCGCCGCGGCGAGGCGGAAGTCGAGGCGGTCGTCGGGCACGGTGACGTTGTAGCGGTCGCCGATCGACATCCGGCGCTCGCTGGTCAGCACGACCTGGCCGCTGGCCGTGTCGGTGAAGTCGAAGTGGAAGGGCAGCGGGATGTCGACGAAGCGACGGATCAGCGCGATCGCCTGACTCCGCTCCTGACCGAAGGCCTCGAGCCCGGGACCGCTGAGGTGGAACGACGAGCGCAGCAGGCTCTTCCCGAAGTCCTTGCGGAAGTGCCCGATCGGCGTCCCCGCCGCGTCGAAGACGTCGTACCCGGCTCCGAGATCCATGGCCTGGCGAGCCTTGAAGCCGAAGACGGGCTGCGTGCGCGCCTCGTCGGCGAAGAACGTGACCTGCTCCTTGAACGCCATCCGCTTCTGCTGGGCCATGGCGAGCACGCGCCCGTCCGGGTCGCTGATCTCGTAGCGGTTCACCATCATCGTGAGCTTCTGCTTGACGAGGAACTGCGGGACGTACATTTCGGCGGTCATGCGCGAAACAGTAGACGGGACAGGAAAAAACTCGGGAGTTGGTACCTGACACCGGGGCCGCCGGTGACTAGGGTCACCCATCGTGATCATCTTCGGCTGGATCGTTCTCGGTTTCGTCTTCATCGGCGAAGCCCTCACCATCTCGGCGTTCGCCGACTGGGGCTGGCACAACGGGGGCGACTGGAAGTGGCTGCTGGCCGTCGGGCTGGCTGCCGCGACGATGATCGGCTGGTGGATGTTCGCCTCTCCCCAGGCGAAGCTCGGCGAGGGGCTGCTCCGAGACCTGCTCAAGCTCGGCATGATCGTGGTCGCGACGGCCGCCCTGTGGCACTCGGGTCACGAGACCGGCGCCATTATCTTCCTGGCCTTCAACGCCGTGGCGAACGCACTGGCGCAGATCCCGTCGATCAAGGTTCTAGCGCGCCCTTAGGGGGTCAGCCCGCAAGTCGAGCGAGCTCCTCCTCGACCACGGAAGGGTCGAGCTTGGTGAAGACCGGCTCGGGCTTCGTCAGGGCTGTGCCGGGCACGATCGGGACGCGGGTCCACTGGCGTACGGCGGTGTAGTCGCCGGTGATGATCGGGTACGGCGCACCGCCGTCGAGGTCCTCGACCTCCTCGATCACCGGCATCGGGGCGAGGTCCCCGGCACCGCCCATGATCTGGTCGATCGCGTTGGCAGAGTGCGGCAGGAACGGTGCCAGCAGCGTATTGCAGTCGCTCACCGCCTGCGCAGTGACGTGCAGGATCGTGCCGAGTCGGACCGGGTCGTCCTTCACCTTCCACGGCTCCGAGTCCGAGACGTACTTGTTGACCTCCGCGACCACGCGCATCGCCTCGCCGATGGCCTGCTTCTGCCGGTGCCGCTCGATGAGGTCGCCGACGGTGGTGAAGCCGGCCTCCACGGTCGCCAGCAGCTGAGTCTCAGCGTCGGTGAGCTCGCCCACCTCGGGGATGGCACCGAAGTTCTTCGCGATGAGGTTCGCCGTGCGGTTGACCAGGTTCCCCCAGCCGGCGACGAGCTCGTCGTTGGTACGACGGACGAACTCCGCCCAGGTGAAGTCACTGTCCTGGTTCTCCGGGCCGGCCGCGCAGATGAAGTAGCGGAGCGCGTCGGCCTGGTAGCGGGAGAGGACGTCCCGGACGTAGATGACGATCGCCTTCGACGAGGAGAACTTCTTGCCCTCCATGGTGAGGAACTCGCTCGAGACCACCTCGGTAGGCAGGTTCAGCGTGCCGTAGGGACCAGGCTCGCCGCCCTTGGCCCCGCGACCGTCGTACGCGAGGAGCTCGGCGGGCCAGATCTGGGAGTGGAAGGTGATGTTGTCCTTGCCCATGAAGTAGTAGCTCAGTGCCTCGGGGTCGCCCCACCACTCCCGCCACCGCTCCGCGTCCCCGGTGCGACGGGCCCACTCGATGCTGGCCGACAGGTACCCGATCACCGCGTCGAACCACACGTAGAGCCGCTTGGTCGGCTGCTCGCGCCAGCCGTCGAGCGGGATCGGGATCCCCCAGTCGATGTCCCGGGTCATCGCTCGCGGCCGGATGTCGTCCAGGATGTTCTGGCTGAACTTGATGACGTTGGGCCGCCAGAGCCCGGTCGACTCGCGGCCGTCGAGCCACACCTTCAGGGCCTCGGCCAACGCGGGCAGGTCGAGGAAGAAGTGCTGGGTCTCGACGAACTCCGGCGTCTCGCCGTTGATCCGGCTGCGGGGGTTCTTCAGGTCGGTCGGGTCGAGCTGGTTGCCGCAGTTGTCGCACTGGTCGCCGCGCGCGCCGTCGTACCCGCAGATCGGGCAGATGCCCTCGATGTAGCGGTCAGGCAGGGTGCGGCCGGTGGAGGGACTGATGGCGCCACGCGTGGTCTGCTCGATCATGTAGCCGTTGCGGTGGACCGTCGTGAACATCTCCTGCACGACGGCGTAGTGGTTGCGGGTCGTCGTACGTGTGAAGAGGTCGTAGGAGAGGCCTAGCGCGACCAGGTCCTCGACGATGATCCGGTTGTTGCGGTCGGCGAGCTCCTGCGGGGAGACGCCCTCCGCGTCGGCAGCCACGAGGATCGGCGTGCCGTGCTCGTCCGTGCCCGAGACCATCAGGACCTCGTGACCAGCCATCCGCATGTAGCGGCTGAAGACGTCAGAGGGCACACCGAAACCGGCTACGTGACCGATGTGGCGCGGGCCATTGGCGTACGGCCAGGCGACGGCGGACAGGACCTTGGTCATGGGCCGAAGCCTAGTCAGGGTGGCTACCGTGGATTGCATGGCCACCGAGGACGACGTACGCCGGATCGTCGCCACGCTCCCGGAGACCTCCATCGACGTGAACCCGTCCGGTCAGATGTTCGCGGCCGTGCGCAAGAAGAGCATCTGCTGGACGTGGCTGGAGCGGACAGAGCCGAAGCGCCGCCGCGTACCCCAGCCCGAGGTGCTCGGGGTCCGGGTCACGGGCGAGGAGGAGAAGCAGGAGCTGATCGCCGCCGACCCGGAGAAGTTCTTCACCGAGGACCACTACAACGGGTTCCCCGCGATCCTGGTCCGGCTGGCCGCCGTCGGGGTGGACGAGCTGACCGAGCTGCTCAACGACGCGTGGCGGATCCAGGCCCCCAAGCGCCTCCTGACCGAACGCGACGGGCCCAAGTCAACCCCCTGACCGGATATGGACAATGTCCGTTTTGCTCCTTTGTTCCGGCGGCCGCCTGACATACCGTGGAGGTGCTGCTTCATGCCCGGAGCCACCTCCCAGGTTCTGGTGAAGCAGTAGGCGGCTGGGGAGCCGCCGGGGAGGGTTCGGACGGTCGCCCCAGGTATCCCGGGGCGATCCGGTCGACATTCCTCAAGAAGGGGCCGAGGGGCCGCCACAGCGCCCAAGCGCCGGAGGCGCCCCTCGGCACCCGACCGAACGCCATGGACGCCCTAAGATCGACGGGAACCTCACTCGGAAGGCCCTTCCCCGTTGACTGCCCGGTTGATTGCCGAGAGATACACCCTGCTGCGCGAGATCGGGCGCGGCGGCATGGGCGCGGTGTGGCTGGCCCGAGACGAGGTGCTCGGCCGGGAGGTCGCCCTCAAGCGCGTCGGACACTTCCCCGGAGGCAGTACGCCGGATCTGGTCCGGGCCGAGCGGGAGGCCAAGCTCGCGGCGAAGCTCAACCATCCGCACGTCGTCGCGGTCTTCGACTTCGTCAGCGACGGGGACGCCCAGTGGCTGGTGATGGAGTACGTCGACGGCGCCACGCTTGCCGACCTCGCGAAGAAGCGCCGAGGGTTGGCGCCCGAGCAGGCAGCTCCGCTCATCCGCCAAGCCGCCGAGGCCCTGGCTGCGGCGCACAAGGCCGGCATCGTGCACCGCGACGTGAAACCGTCGAACATCCTGGTCAAGCCAGACGGGACGGCCAAGCTCGCCGACTTCGGTATCGCCCGCGCGCGGGCGGACTCGACGCTGACCCAGACCGGCCTGGTGACGGGCTCGCCCGCCTACCTCGCGCCCGAAGTGGCCTCGGGACGCAGCGCGACTGATGCGAGCGACGTCTGGTCGCTCGGCGCCACGCTGTACCAGGCCCTGACCGGCCGCCCGCCGTACGACGTGGGCGACAACGTGATGGGCGCGCTCTACAAGATCGTGCACGAGGAGCCGCCGAGGCTGTCCACCGCCGGCTGGCTGGCTCCGCTGCTCGAGGCGACCATGGCGACCGACCCGAAGCAACGCTGGTCGATGGCTCAGGTGCGGGACTTCCTCGAAGGCAGCGCAACCGCCACCGTGCCGGTCGCGCCGCCCGCCCGTCGTACGCCGGAGCCGACGAAGGTCATCGCGCCCAACCCGATGGCACGCCCGCCCGCGTCCCGGCGCTCACCGCTCCCCTGGATCGCCGCGCTCGCGGCTGTGCTCGTGATCGGCGGCGTCGGCTGGCTTCTCCTGACCGGCAACGACGACGGGACGCCCGGAGGCAACGGCACACCCACGTCCACGTCCACCAAGACGACCGAGCCGGATCCTTCCGAGACGGGTCCGACGCCGACGAGTACGGACATGGTCGCCTTCGTGCAGACGTACCTGTCGACGGTGACCGAGGACCCGGACGCGGCGTTCGAGTTCCTCACCCCCGCGTTCCAGGAGGAGTCGGGCGGGATCCAGGAGTACAAGAAGTTCTGGAACCCGATCCGTTCCGCGACCCCGAGCAACATCCGGGCCGACCCCGGAGCGCTGTCGGTCAGCTATCGGGTCGAGTACGACGGACCGAAGAACAGGCCGTCTGAAGGCAACGTGGTGCTCGAGCTGGTCTTCGACGGCGAGCAGTACCTCATCGCCGGGGAGTCCTGAGCACCGTCAGTCGAAGACAGGGTTGGCCGTGCGGGAGCGCTTGATCTCGTAGAACCCGGGCGTGCTGGCCAAGAGCACGAACCCGTCCCAGAGGCGACCAGCGGCCTCACCACGCGGGGCCTTGGTCACGACCGGGCCGAAGAACGCCTCACCTTCGACCCGGATGACGGGCGTGCCGACGTCGTAGCCGACCAGCTCCATTGCCTGGTGGTGCGACTTGGCGAGCGCCTCGTCGTACTCCTCCGAGCCCCAGGCGTCGAGGTACGACGGCGCGACACCGACCTCGGCCAGGGCGTCGGCGACGAGCTCGGGCGAGGCCTTGGTGGCGCCGACGTGGATCCGGGTGCCGATCGCGGTGTACAGGTCGCGGAGCAGGTGCTCACCCTCCGTCTGGGCGATGGCGGTCAGGACCCGCACAGGCCCGAGCTGCCGCTCTTTGACGGGCTCCGAGAGGTTCTTCTCCTCGTTGAGGATCGCGAGCGACATGACGTGGAAGGCGACGCTGATTGCCCGGACCTGCTCGACCTCCACGATCCACCGCGAAGTGATCCACGCCCAGGGGCACGCAGGGTCGAACCAGAAGTCGACCGGAACTCGGGAAGCCATGCCTCTTGTATACGCCAGCGGCGGTAACGATCCGGCTATCGGTTCGTGATTGTCCGGCCGCAAAAGTAGGGTGACGGGCATGCCAGGAATGAACCTCACCCGCGAGGAGGCGCAGACCCGCGCCGCGATCCTCGCCGTCGAGTCGTACACCGTTGACCTCGACCTCACCGTCTCCGACAAGGTCTTCGAGAGCACGACCGTGATCCGGTTCTCGTGCTCGGAGCCCGGAGCGTCCACCTTCGCCGACCTCGTCGGCGCCACCATCCACGAGATCACGCTCAACGGCGAGCCGCTCGAGGCCTTCGAGGTCTACCGCGACCACCGGATCCGTCTCGACGCCCTGGCCGCCGAGAACGAGCTCAAGGTCTTCTGCGAGCTGCCCTACAGCCACACCGGTGAAGGCCTGCACCGGTTCACCGACCCCGCCGACGGCCGTGTCTACCTGTACACCCAGTTCGAGGTGCCCGACGCTCGACGGGTCTACACCACCTTCGAGCAGCCCGACCTCAAGTCGGTCTTCACCTTCAACGTCACCGCCCCGGAGCAGTGGAAGGTCGTGTCCAACACGAAGTCCGGGGCGCCCGAGGACCTTGGCGAAGGCAAGCTGCTGTGGCACTTCCCCGAGACGAAGCGGATGTCGACGTACATCACCGCACTGGTGGCCGGCGAGTACGCCGAGGTGCGCGACGAGTACCACGGCAAGCACGGGACGATCGAGCTCGGCCACTTCTGCCGGCAGTCGATGCTGAAGCACTTCGACACCGACGAGCTGATCGAGGTCACCAAGCAGGGCTTCGAGTTCTTCGAGGACGCCTTCGACTTCCCGTACCCCTTCGGCAAGTACGACCAGTGCTACGTGCCGGAGTACAACATGGGTGCGATGGAGAACGCCGGCTGCGTGACGTTCCGCGACGAGTTCCTCCCCCGCTCCCGCCAGACCCGAGCCTTCTACGAGCAGCGGGCCAACACGATCCTCCACGAGATGGCCCACATGTGGTTCGGCGACCTCGTGACCATGAAGTGGTGGGACGACCTCTGGCTGAACGAGTCCTTCGCCGAGTGGGCAGCGCACCACTCGTCGGCGAAGGCTACCCAGTACACCGACGCTTGGACCGGCTTCACCAACGCCCGCAAGAACTGGGCCTACCGCCAGGACCAGCTGCCGTCGACGCACCCCATCGCGGCCGACAACCACGACCTCGAGGCCGTCGAAGCCAACTTCGACGGCATCACGTACGCCAAGGGCGCCTCGACGCTCAAGCAGCTCGTCGCGTGGGTGGGCGAGGAGTCCTTCCTGGCCGGCCTCAAGGCGTACTTCAAGAAGCACCAGTTCGCGAACGCTGAGTTCAACGACCTGCTCTCGGCTCTGCAGGAGGCGTCGGGCCGAGAGCTCGACTCCTGGGCCCAGGAGTGGCTCCAGACCTGCGGCGTCAACCGGCTGATGGCCGAGTTCGACGTCGACGACGCCGGCGACTTCACCCGCTTCCAGGTGCGGCAGACCGCCCATCCCGAGTTCCCGACGCTCCGCCGGCACCGCATCGCGATCGGTCTGTATGAGCGCCGTGGCGAGCGCCTCGTGCGCCGGTCCACCCTCGAGATCGACGTCACTGGTGAGCTGACCGACGTCCCCGAGCTGGTGGGCAAGCAGCAGCCCGACCTCGTGCTGCTCAACGACGGTGACCTCAGCTACGCGAAGATCCGGCTGGACGAGCGGTCACTGCAGACCCTGGTGTCGAGCATCGACACGCTCGACGACTCGCTGGCGCGGGCACTGTGCTGGAGCGCGGCGTGGGACATGACGCGCGACGCGGAGATGTCGACGACCGACTTCGTCGCACTCGTCCTGCGCGGCGTCGGCACCGAGACCGACCTCACCGCTGTCGGCGCTCTACTCAGCTACGCCAAGGCGGCGGTCGACACGTACTCCCACCCCACCACGCGGGCGTCCCTCAAGGACACCTGGGAGCGCGGCCTGCGCAAGCTCCTCGAGGGTGCTGAGTCCGGCAGCGACCACCAGCTCGCTCTCGCCCGGGGCTACGCCAGGGCAGCCCTCAGCGCCGAGGGCCTCGACTTCATTGCTGGTCTCTACGACGGGTCGACCGTGCTCGACGGGCTGGTCCTCGACCAGGACCTCCGTTGGACGATGCTCAGGTCTCTCGTGTACGCCGGTCGCAGGAGCGAGGTCGACATCGAGGACGAGCTCGCGCGCGACCGGACGATCTCCGGTCAGGAGTGGGCGGCCGGCTGTCGCACGGTAGTGCCCACCCCCGAGGCCAAGGAACGCGCCTGGCTGGACGCCGCCGTCCGCGAGGACGTCCCCAACGAGACTGCCCGCCAGACGGCGGTCTCCTTCCAGGTCAGCGGGCAGGACGAGCTGTTGAAGCCCTTCGTCGCGCGCTACCTGGAGCTCGCCGAGCACATCATGGAGACGCGAGGCGTCTGGCTCGCCCGAGTTGCCCTGGAGTACCTCTTCCCGCGCGCCCTGCCGACCCAGGAGACCCTCGACACGGTCAACGGGTGGCTGGAGACGACCGGTCGAGAGACGAACCCGTCCGCCGTCCGCTATGTGCGCGAGGGCGCCGCCGACCTGGAGCGCGCCCTCAACGCTCAGGAGCGCGATCGCGCGTAGGCGTCAGACCAGGCCGCGGCGTTCGAGCAAGGGCTCGATCGGGGCGTCGCGGCCTCGCCACTCCCGGTAGGACTCGAGGGGATCGGCCGACCCGCCGATGCCAATCACGTACGTGCGATAGGCGTCACCGTTCTCCCGGGTCAGCCCTCCGCTCTGCATGAACCACTGCTCGGTGTCGGCAGCGAGCACCTCGCTCCAGATGTAGCCGTAGTAGTTCGCCGCGTAGGCGCCCTGGAAGATGTGCGCGAAGTACGGCGAGTAGTAGCGCGACGGGACTGCGGGGTTGTCGAGGCCGACGTGCGCCAGCGCTGCGGTCTGGAACGCCTCAACGTCCGAGACGGAGCGGGCTTCCTCGGGCTCGAGCTCGTGCCAGGCGAGGTCGAGAAGAGCGGCCGCCAGGTACTCACTCGTCGCGAAGCCCTCGTTGAAGCTGCGCGAGTCGTTGAGCCGGTCCACGAGCTCGGTCGGGAGCGGCTCGTCCGTCTCATGGTGCCGGGCGTAGTGGGCGGCGACCTCGGGCCACAGCATCCACATCTCGTTGACCTGCGAGGGGTACTCCACGAAGTCGCGGAACACCGCCGTACCCGCGAACTTCGGGTAGGTGACGCGCGCCAGCAGTCCATGCAACGCGTGACCGAACTCGTGGAAGAGGGTGCGCGTCTCGTCGTAGGTCAGCAACGTGGGCTCACCTGGGGCAGGCTGCGGCACATTGAGGTTGTTGCAGACCACCGCAGTGGGCCGGTCGAGCAGCCGACTCTGGTTGACCAGGCTGTTCATCCACGCGCCACCCTTCTTGGAGTCGCGCGTGTACAGGTCGTAGAGGTACAGCCCGACCGGTGTGCCGTCCTCCTCGTGCACCTCGAAGACGCGAACGTCCGGGTGGTAGCCGACGAGGTCGGGGCGCTCACTGAAAGTGACGCCGTAGAGCTTGGTCGCGGCGTAGAACACTCCGTCCTGCAGCACCCGCTCGGCCTCGAAGTAGGGGCGCATGGCGGCGAAGTCGACCTCGTGCTCCGCGGCGCGGACGTGCTCGGCGTAGTACGGCCAGTCGTGCGCCTCGATAGGGAACCCGGCCTGCTTCTCCAGTGCGGTCTGCTCCGCGCGGGCATTGCGAGCAGCGACGGGCGCCAGGCGCTCCAGCATGCCCCGGACAGCCGCCGGGGTGCCGGCGGTGTTGTTGGCGGTGACGGACGCAGCGTGGCTCGCGAACCCCAGCAGCTTCGCCCGGTCAGCACGCAGCCGCGCGATCTCCAGCACGAGCTCCCGGGTGTCGTGGGGGCCACCCCGGCTGCCGCGTGCCCGTTGAGCCGCCGTCAGCCGGGCACGGACGTCGCGGGTGGTCAGCGCAGCCAGGTGCGGGTGCGCTGAGGGGAGCACCAGGTCGATGACGAACTTGGTTTCAAACCCGCGTCGGGAGGCGGCTGCGGCGGCGGCGGAGATCTCTCCCGCGGTGAGACCGTCGAGCTCGGCAACGTCATCGAGGACGAGGGCCAGCGCGTTCGTGTCGGCCAGGAGTGCCTGTTCGAACGCGGTGGTGAGCGTCGACAGCTGTTCGTTGAGCTTGGTGAGCCGTTGCTTCTCCTCGTCGTCGAGCGCCGCCCCGGCCAACGTGAACTCGATGAAGTAACGCTCTACGAGGTAGCGCTCCTCAGGAGCGAGGACCTCGCGATCGGCGTGCACCTGGGCAATGCGGTCGTAAAGGGCCGAGTCCAGGACGATCGCGTCGTGATGAGCGGAGAAGCGCGCAGCGTACCCCGTCTGGAACTTGCCGAGGCGCTCGTTCGAGTCTGTCGCGACCTGGCTGTAGAACACGCGCAGCGCTCGGTCCAGCAGCTGACCGCTCAGCTCGAGCGGCCGCAGGGTGTTCTCGAAGGTCGGGGGCGTTGGGTCGGCAGTGATGGCGGCGATCTCGTCGAGCTGCTCGGCCATGCCCCGGTCGAAGGCCGGCGGGTAGTCGTCGTCCCTGATGCTCCGGAACGGCGGCAGCTGGTACGGAAGCGGGCTCGGCTCGAAGAACGGGTTGCTCACCCGCCCACCCTACGAACTGTGCAAGGTCTCCGGGCGGCGGGCGTGCTCGGCGAGGGTGAGGATCCCGCGGGTGATCCCGCCGACGAGATCTCCCTCCGCGAACGCGGACTGCATCTGCGCCACCGCAAGATCGACCTCGTGGTCGGTCAGCTCCGCGCGCGCGTCGGCACCGGTCACGATGCCGAGCGCCCTCGCGCTGGGATCGACGACCACCATGACGGACTTGCGCGGGGCAACGAGGGTGGCGTGCAGGCGCTTGGCGTACTCGCGGGCGTCGCCCTCGGTCGGACCGACGTACAGCGAGAACTCGAAGCGGCAGATCAGCTCAGCGTCTCGAATTGCCTTGTCGATCTGCTGACGCTCGATCGCCGTGAAGCCCTTACCAGTTGGCACTGGTACCGCCTCGACCTTGGGGCTCGCTCGCATCGTCAGGGGCTGCGTCGACGCCGCGGCGAGGACCCCCGAACCACTCTGGGTTCTCCCGGAAGGCCACAGTCGCGTCGAACTTCTGGCCGCCGATGATGGTCGGGAGCGCGGCCAGCAGCCAGATGCCCACGAACAGCAGCAGCGGAACCCCACCCAGCAGGAGGAAGGCATCCAGCTTCGAGTCATTGTCGGTCGGAGGCCAGTTCTCGGGCGCCACGGCGAAGGCCGGCCCGGCGGCGGTCACGACGAGCACACCCGGAACCAGGGCCAGGGTGCGCAGGGTGCGGCGGGCTGCGGACGGCTGCATGTCGTTTCTCACGTTCAAAAGGCTAGCGACCACTTTGGGTTAGGGCGAGCCAGTCTCGTAGCCTGCGGGGATGATCTCGCTCACTGATGCCTGCGAAGAGGGCGACAAGCTCTGCGAGTACGTCTATGACGTCACAGACAACCAGTGGCTGGCCAGCGCCGCGAACTGGCTCATCGCCAAGCCCCTCGCGATCCTCGGCCTGCTCGTCGTGGGCTTCGTCGCCCGCTGGGTGCTGCACAAGCTCGTGGACCAGGTCGCCAGGCGCGCCGAGGTCGGCATGCTGCCCGAGAACCTCATCCAGGGCAAGCTCTCCCGGACCCGGGACCAGACCCCCGCGAGCCAAGCTGCCGCCCTACGGCGCAAGCAGCGAGCCCAGACGCTCTCCAGCGTGCTCAAGAGCATCGCGTCGTTCGTGGTCTTCTCGATCGTGGCGATCATGGTGGTCAGCGAGCTGGGCTACGACATCGGGCCGCTCATCGCCGGGGCGGGCATCATCGGCCTGGCTCTCGGCTTCGGCGCCCAGAGCCTGGTCAAGGACTTCCTGTCCGGAATCTTCATGTTCCTGGAGGACCAGGTGGGTGTGGGCGACACGATCCACATGAACGACGTGTCGGGAGTGGTCGAGGCCCTCACCCTCCGGGTCACCCGGATCCGCGCCGAGGACGGCACGGTTTGGTACGTCCGCAACGGCGAGGTGCTGAAGGTCGGCAACACCAGCCAGCAGTAGGCCCCTCCTAGGCCAGCGCGGCCTCCATCGTTATCGGGACGGCGAGTGCCTGGCTGACGGGGCAGTTCTCCTTGGCGACCTCAGCGGCGGCGACGAAGTCCTCGTTGGTCATGCCGTCGACCTTGCCGGACACGATCAGGTGGCTTCCCGTCACTCCGGTGCCCGGAACGAAGGTCACCTCGGCGCGGACGTCGAGGGCCTGCGGCGGGGTGCCGGCCTTGGCGAGGCCGTTGGAGAACGCCATGCAGAAGCACGACGAGTGGGCCGCGGCGATGAGCTCCTCGGGGGAGGTCTTCCCGCCCGGCTCCTCGGTGCGCGCCACCCAGGTCACGTCGAACGTGCCGAGACCGGACGAGTCGAGGGTGACCTGGCCGGCACCCTCGAACAGGGAGCCTTCCCAGTGGGCGGTGGCCTTGCGGATCGCTGCCATGTGCATCTCCTAGCAGGTGGAAGTCGGTGGGCGATTCAGAGTCCAACCTAGTCCCAGGCAGAATGGCTCCGTGAGCGAGGCACCAGCACCCACCTTCTACGACGAGATCGGCGGCATGCCGACGATCAAGAAGGTCGTCGACCGGTTCTACGCCGGCGTCGCGCAGGACACCCTGCTCCGTCCGATGTACCCCGCCGAGGACCTGGTCGACGGTTCCGCGGCCGCACGACTCACGTTGTTCCTGGCTCAGTACTGGGGCGGGCCCACGACGTACTCCGACGAGCGTGGCCACCCGCGCCTCCGGATGCGGCACGCGACGTTCGCCGTCACGCCGACCGCTCGCGACCGCTGGCTCGAGCACTTCCGCGCCGGGCTGGACGAGGTTGCCCTGGCTCCCGAGCAGGACGCTCAGTTCTGGGCGTACGTCGAGCACGCGGCCCAGTTCATGATCAACACCCTCGAGGGCTAGCTACTCCGCGAACTGCTCGAGGTAGTGCCGCAGCTCGGCCGACACCCGTTTGGGGTGGCCTTCGTTGAGGTCCACAGTTGCCAGCACGCTCTTCGCCCGGGCGTACACCGTGCGCTTACCGGCCTCGTCGGTGTCGGCGATCTCCGCGCTCACTGTGAACGACGCTCCCCCGATGCGACTCACCCAGAGCTCCACGGGGATCGGCTGGTGGCGGTAGTTCAGCTGGCGGCGGTAGTCGATGTCGTGGTGCACGACCATGACGCCCTCCTCGGTATTCCGCTCCAGCGGGGACCGGTGGTAGAGCCAGTCGACGCGAGCGTCCTCGAGGTAACGAAGGAACGCCACGTTGTTGATGTGCCGCAGGGCGTCCATGTCGGACCAGCGCATGGGGCATTCGTAGATGTGTCGGGCCACCTGTTCATGGTCCCAGAGGGTCGGAATAGGCTGTTCGGCGGCCGTACATAGTTCCAGGATCGGAGACCCCCATGCCAGAGGCAGTGATCGTTTCGACCGCCCGCTCCCCCATCGGGCGCGCCAACAAGGGGTCCCTCAAGGATATGCGTGCGGACGACCTGACCGCGCAGATGATCCAGGCGGCGCTCGCCAAGGTGCCGGAGCTCGACCCGAAGGACATCGCGGACCTGTACCTCGGCTGCGGGCTCCCCGGCGGCGAGATGGGCTTCAACATGGCCCGGATCGTGGCCGTGCTGATGGGGATGGACCACCTGCCAGGAGCGACACTCACGCGCTACTGCGCCTCGTCCGTCCAGACCACCCGGATGGCTTTCCACGCGATCAAGGCAGGCGAGGGCGACGTCTTCCTCTCCGCGGGCGTCGAAACGGTCTCGCGCTTCATGAAGGGCACGTCGGACCACATCCCCGACACCAAGAACCCGATCTTCGACGAGGCGCAGGCCCGGACGAAGAAGACCCTCGAGGACCAGGCTGACTGGCACGACCCGCGCGAGGACGGCATCACTCCTGACGCGTACATCGCGATGGGCTTCACTGCGGAGAACGTCGCCAAGCTGCGTGGCCTCAAGCGTGAGGAGCTCGACGAGTTCGGCGTCCGAAGCCAGAACCTCGCCGAGAAGGCGATCGCGGATGGCTTCTGGGCGAAGGAGATCACCCCCGTGACGCTCCCGGACGGCTCGGTCGCCTCCACCGACGACGGCCCCCGCGCCGGCGTCACCTACGAGGCGATCTCGCAGCTCCAGCCGGTGTTCCGCCCCGACGGCGTCGTGACCGCCGGCAACTGCTGCCCGCTCAACGACGGAGCGGCCGCGGTTGTGATCATGTCCGACACCAAGGCTGCGGAGCTCGGCCTCACCCCACTGGCCCGGATCGTGTCCACCGGCGTGACCGGCCTGTCGCCCGAGATCATGGGCCTCGGCCCGGTCGAGGCGTCGAAGCAGGCGCTGGCCCGCGCCAACATGAGCATCGACGACATCGACCTGGTCGAGATCAACGAGGCCTTCGCCGCGCAGGTCGTGCCGTCCTACCAGGACCTGGGCATCGACATCGACCGGCTGAACGTCAACGGCGGCGCCATCGCCGTGGGCCACCCGTTCGGCATGACGGGTGCCCGGCTGCAGGCCACGATGATCAACTCGCTGCAGACGCATGACAAGAACACCGGCCTCATCACCATGTGCGTGGGTGGCGGCCAGGGCATGGCGCTCATCCTCGAGCGCTTGAGCTGAACCATCTGCAGACCCGTCAGCCATGACCTAGGGTTTGGTCATGGCTGACGGGGAGCCGGTGAACGGCAACTCTCGGGACGACGTCGTCTGGCTGGCCCATGCCCAGCAAGATGCGTGGCGCGCGTTCCTGGTCGGCAGCACGCTCCTGATGGACCGCCTCGACCGGGACCTGCGCGAGGAGCACGGCATCTCCCTGGTGGAGTACGAGATCCTCGTGCGGCTCTCCGAGGCCCCTCGCCGCCGGCTCCGCATGGCTGGGCTCGCACACGCCCTGTGCCACTCCCGCAGCCGCGTCACGCACACCATCAGCCGCATGGAGAAGGTCGGCCTGGTCGAACGGGATCAGTGCCAGGACGACGGCCGCGGCATCGAAGCGGTGCTCACCGACCGGGGCTATACCACCCTCGTGGCTGCCGCCCCCACGCACGTGTCGGGCGTGCGCGAGTGCCTGGTCGACGTGGCCGAGGCTGACGACCTGGCCGGCGTGGGACGAGTCTTCGGCGCCGTCGCCGACAACCTCGCCTCCGTAGAGAACGCCGAACTGCGGAGCATCAGGCCCTAGCGGGTCAGCTTGCGGTGCGTGACGCGGTGCGGTCGCGCCGCCTCCACGCCGAGACGCTGCACCTTGTTCTCTTCGTACGACGCGTAGTTGCCTTCGAACCAGAACCAGTGCGCCGGGTCCTCGTCGTCGCCCTCCCACGCCAGGATGTGGGTCACGACACGGTCCAGGAACCACCGGTCGTGGGAGGTAACGACGGCACAGCCCGGGAAGTCGAGCAGAGCGTCCTCCAGGGACGACAGGGTCTCGACGTCGAGGTCGTTGGTGGGCTCGTCGAGCAGCAGCAGGTTGCCGCCCATCTTCAGGGTGAGGGCCAGGTTGAGCCTGTTGCGCTCTCCGCCCGACAGGACGCCGGCCTTCTTCTGCTGGTCCGGGCCCTTGAAGCCGAACGATGCGACATACGCCCGCGAGTTCATCTCGAAGTTCGCGACCTTGATGAAGTCCAGGCCGTCCGAAACGACCTCCCAGACGTTCTTGTTCGGGTCGATGCCGCCGCGGCTCTGGTCGACGTACGAGAGCTTGACGGTCTGGCCGACGTTGAGCTCGCCGTCGTCGGGCTTCTCCTCGCCGGTGATCATGCGGAAGAGCGTGGTCTTGCCTACACCGTTGGGACCGATGACGCCGACGATGCCGGCCTTGGGCAAGCTGAAGGACAGGTCGTGCATGAGCGCACGACCGTCGAAGCCCTTGGCCAGGGCCTTGGCCTCCAACACCACGTCACCGAGTCGCGGACCCGCCGGGATGTTGATCTCGCTGGTGTCGATCTTGCGGTTGCGGTCCGCCTCCGCTGCCATCTCCTCGTAGCGGGCCAGACGTGACTTGCTCTTGGTCTGGCGTGCCTTCGGGCTGGACCGCACCCACTCGAGCTCACGCTCGAGCATCTTGGCGCGCTTGACATCCTTGGCGCCCTCGATCTTGAGACGGTCCTTCTTGGTCTCGAGGTACGTCGTGTAGTTGCCCTCGTAGGGGTGCGCCCTACCCCGGTCGAGCTCGAGGATCCACGAGGCGACGTTGTCCAGGAAATACCGGTCGTGCGTGACGGCCAGCACCGCTCCTGGGTAGGAAGCGAGGTGACTTTCCAGCCACTGCACGGACTCTGCGTCGAGGTGGTTGGTGGGCTCGTCGAGGAGCAGCAGGTCCGGCTGCTGGAGCAGCAGCTTGCACAGCGCCACCCGACGCCGCTCACCACCGGAGAGGTTGTCCACGAGGACATCTGGTTCGGGACAGCGCAGCGCGTCCATGGCCTGGTCGAGGCGACTGTCGAGGTCCCACGCGTTGGCGTGGTCGAGGTCGGTCTGCAGGTCACCCATCTCGGCCAGGAGCTTGTCGAAGTCAGCGTCCGGGTTGGCCATCTCCTCGGAGATGACGTTGTACCTGTCGAGCTTGCCCTTGATCTCGTGGACAGCCTCTTCGACGTTCTCGAGCACCGTCTTGCCCTCACTCAGCGGCGGCTCCTGCTGGAGCATGCCGACTGTGGCGCCGGGGTCGAGGATCGCGTCGCCATTGTTCGGCTTGTCGAGACCGGCCATGATCTTGAGAAGCGAGGACTTGCCCGTGCCGTTCGGACCGACGACGCCGATCTTGGCGCCTTGGAGGAACGACAGGGTGACGTTGTCGAGGACAACCTTGTCACCGTGGGCCTTGCGGACACTGCGCAGCGTAAAGACGTACTCACCCATGATGCGGGCAAGCCTACGGGGCCCTCGGCCGCGCGCCCGAACCGGTCCGGATCACGCCACGGTCTCGGCTACGGGTTCGGCGGGAGATTCGGTGACGAACTGAGGCGTGGACTTCGGGTTGCCCCAGCTGTCGAGCGGCGTCTCGTCACCGATCGCCGCTGCAAGCATCCCCGCGACCTCGGCCTCGAGATCCGTCTCGTCCCCACCCGAGCGCTGCTTCTTGAGGAACGCACTGGTGCCACGGGTCAGGTCATGGCCCACAAGCAGCGCGTCGACCTCGAGCACGGTGTTCTCCGGCTCCCCGCTCCCCCGCGTCCACGTCCGCGAGCGCAGTCGGCCGTGCACGATGACCGCCTCGCCGCGGTGCACCGAGTCGCGAACGTTCTCGGCCAACGAGCGCCAAGCCGTGACGGAGTACCAGGTGGTCTCGCCGTCCTCCCACTTGCCGTCCCGCCGCACCCGGGGCGTACACGCCACCCGAAAGCTGGCCACGCTGACGTCCTTGGGGGTCCGGAAGACGACGTCTCCGCCGACCCAGCCGTGCAACGTCACGAGTGTGTCCGTCATGGTCTCTCCTCACATCGGTTGGTGAGGAGAGCCTCCGCCCGAGAGCGCACGCGGGAAGCGTGAGCAGCCCAGGGCGGTGGAAAAGTGCTGCTGGGGAGAACCGGCCCCGTGCGGTCAGTGCAGCAGCGCGGAGTTCAGGCCGCGACGGGTCCGACGGTAGGCGTCGATCTCCGCCTCGATGGGCCCGATGACCAGGTCTTCGGTCACGTCGCTGATGGCTGCCCGCAGCCGGTTGTCCGCGGAGCGTGCCTTCGAGCGGGCGGCGAAGCCCGCCAGCCAGCGGCACGACATCCCGACGAGGACTCCGACGGCGACCCCTCCCAGCAGCATGATCGCCGGGATCGCCAGGCCGCCGACCTCGGGAGCCTCAGCGACGTCGATCTGGAGGTAGTCGCCCCCCGCGATGGCTCCGAGCCACAGCGCGCCAGCCACGGCAGCGACGAAGACGAGCACCTGCACCAGCCGCGTGAGCCGCCACCAGATCGGGGTGCGGGTCACTCCGAGGTCGGTGCTCCCCACGGCCTTGTCGAGGGCGTCGTTGAGGTCGCCGAGTCGCGACGTCGACGCTCGGCGGACCGACTCGGCCCACGGAGGCGACAGCTCGGTGGCGACGTTGTCCGCGACCGACCGCACCGCGGTATCCACGCGGGCACGTTGTATCGGGGAGACCTCGGGCAGCGAGGTGCGCGCTCCGGCAGTCAGGCTGCGGGCATCAGGGCCGAGGTCGAGATGCAGTCGCTTGAGCGGGTCCGACCGGAAGCGTCCCAACCAGCTGGTCAGCGGCCACCCGGTCGCCTTTGCGGCCCGCCGGCGGGTGGACTTCTCGACGGCGGCGACGACGGTCGGAACCCCGGCTGCGTCCGCGAACGCATCCACGAGCTCGGACTTGCTCTGACGGGCGATGTCGCCAGGCCTCGACGTGCCGTTTGCCACGTCCAGCTGAGCGGCGACGGTCGTGACGTCCGCCAGCAACCGGGTGAGAGATGCCTGCTTCGCCGCGACGCGAGCTGCGATCGCTCGCTTGAGCTCGGGGATGCCTTCGCCGTACTTGGCCGAGGTGGTGATGAGGGGCACGCCCTGGAGCCCGTCCTGGCGCAGCAGCCGCAGACAGTCCTCGACCAGGGCTGGACGACGGTCCTCCGGCACCTCGTCGATGTGGTTGAGCACCACCAGCATGATGTCCTTGTGCGTCGCCAGCGGCATCAGGAAGCGGTCGTGGATGGCTGCGTCGGCGTACTTCTGCGGGTCCAGGACCCAGACGATGAGGTCACCGAGCTCGATGAGGCGCTGCATCTCGACGTGATGTGTGACCTCGGTCGAGTCGTGGTCCGGAAGGTCGAGCAGCACAAGGCCCTCGAGGTCGGTGTCCTCGCGCTCGCGGTCGAGCATCGAGTCGTGGGCGACCCGGTGTCGGGGCGGCACGCCGATCCAGTCGAGCAGCTCACCGGCGCGGTTCTCGCCCCAGGTGCAGGACATGGTCCAGGAGGTCGTCGGGCGTCGGACGCCGACTGCCGCGAACTCCATCCCCGTCAGGGCATTGAAGGTCGAGGACTTGCCGGAGCCGGTCGCGCCGGCCAGTGCCACGACGGTGTTCTCGCCCGACATCTTCAGTCGCGCGGCGGCCCGACCCGCGACGGTGTGCGCGTGGTCGACCAGCTCGGCGGGCAGCCGCCCACGGGCTCCGTCCACCGCCTCCTGAAGCCCCGCCACCCGGGCAGCGACACCAGGGTCGTCCTTGCCCAATAGGTTCTTGGCTCCTTCAAGCAAGCTCATCGATCGAATTCCTCTGCTACCTGCGCCGCGAAGCGCAGGTCGTCCAGCTTGCGCGAGTCCCCACGGAGTCGCTCCGCAGCGGACGGCAGGACCGCCAGCTCGTCGAGCGAGTCGGTGAAACGCGCCTTCTCGACGGCGAAAAGATCTGCCACTCGACTCCGCAGGTCCTTGCGCGCGTCGTCTGCCAGCCGACGCACGGCCTGGTCGCCGAAGACGGCCTCGAGCAGCCGCTGTCCGAGGAGCGCGCTGCCGCCGGCGATGCCGACCTCGGCGCCCGTCACCCCAGCGGTGTGCGTGAACACGACCATCATCAGCGCAACGCTCAGTCCGTTGACTCCGAAGGCCAGGAATCGGGCTGTCTTCCGCTTGTCCTGCCCTTCGCTGCGCACCATGTCCAGGACACCGAGCTGCCAGTCGCGTACGGCGCGTTCGGCCCTGGACCGGAAGTCACGAGATGCGCGGTGCAGATCGCGGCCGGAGTCCTCGACGAGGTTCTTGCCGGCCTCGAGCGACTGCCACGACGCGGTGGCGCGCTCTGCTGCCGTCTCGGCGTGCTCGGTGACGAGCGTCTCGAGGCCGGACTCGACTGCCTGGGTCACCCGCTCGGCCGCCTGCGGCTTGCCTTTGGCCCAGCCGACGACGCGGTCGCGAACCCAGCCCACCTTCGTCTCGAGCCCCTTGAGCACCTCACCGGTCCCGACGAACTCCTGCCAGCGCGCAAGCACCTCGCCTCGTAGGAGAGTGCCATCCGCTGAGGCCTCGTCCACGCGGGCCAGCGCCTCGTCGTACGCCTTGTCGACGTCGGAGCGAAGCCGCTCGACCATCGCGACCTGCTCGGCGGCGGCGTCCGAGACGGCGTAACTGCGCTTGGCGATGGTGCGGATCGCTCCGTCGAGCGTGCGCTTGACGACCGCCGAGCGCGCCTCGACGTCGGCCGCCAGCGAGTCGAGCCAGCCGCGGATCTCAGCGACGTGGTCAGCGGGCAGCAGCCCGTGCTCATCCACCCGCCCCTCGGTCACGATGAACAGGGGCGAGTCCTTGAGGCCGCGTGTCGTCAGCATCTTCGCGAGGTGGGTGCCGACCTCTTCGACCGCCGTGGGCGGGGTGCGGTCCAGCACAATCGCGACGGCGGTGCTGCGTTCGGCGGCGTCGCGCAGGAAGTCCCAGGGCACCTGGTCCGCATAGCGAGCGGCCGACGTGACGAACAGCCAGAGGTCGGCTGCGGCCAGGAGCTGCGCCGCGAGCGTGCGGTTCGCCTCCTCGACCGAGTCGATGTCTGGCGCGTCCAGGATCGCGAGGCCCTGCGGCACCCTGTCGGTCGCCACCAGCTGAAGAGCGCCGGTGTCGTTCGAGGCCGAGGCGGTGCGGTCGAGGTCGGGAAGGATGCGGTCCTGCTCGAACCAGGACGCGTCGGCGGGGTTGTGCACCAGAACCGGCGAGCGAGTGGTCGGCCGGAGTACGCCGGGCTCGGTCACGCGCGTGCCGACGAGGGAGTTCACCAGCGTGGACTTGCCTGCACCCGTCGAGCCACCGACGACTGTCAGCAGTGGCGCATCGATCGACATCAGCCGCGGGAGGGCGTAGTCCTCGATCTGGTCGATCATCTCCTTGCGGGCAGACCGATGGTCGTCCACGCGGGGCAGATCGAGCGGGAGGTTCGCGCCGAGGAGCGCCTCCCGGAGCCGGACCAGCCCATTGATCATGTCCAGGACGCTGGGCGGGGTCGGGCCAGCCGACGAATTGGGGGTCACGAGCCACTCCGGGGGTAGGCGCCTGGGGTCGGCTGGGGGAACTGGACATAGGGGCGGAGCATCGCCAGCCGCTCGACCATTGCCGAACCACGGGGCTCGGCGTCACGAGGGGCCACGCCTCGGAGGTAGCGGTTGTGCAGGAAGGCGAGCTCGATGGCCTCCTGCTGGTACTCCCGCATCATGCGCTCACCAGCCTCGCCGCCCAGGATGCGGGCGTGACGACGGGCGCTGCGACGGGCGGGGAGCCGGACGAGCCAGGGCACCTCGCCGTGGCCGACGTAGCCGCGGTGGGCGGCGTCCGTGAGTGCGCGGGTGAGCAGTGCGGCCTCCTGGCTGCGTGCCCAGGCGGCGAAGCCGACCAGCACGAGGAACGCCGGCACCATGGCCACGAGATAGGTGAGGAAGAACAGCTGGCCGCCCTGGAAGAACGCCGATGCGTTCCAGGTGGCATGGAGGGCCACTGCAGAGGCGTAGCCGACGAGCGGCGCGACGAAGCGCACCCACGGTCGACGGGTGATGACGGCCAGGCCGACACCGATCCCGATGCACGACGTGAAGAGCGGGTGGGCGAACGGGCTGAAGATCCCGCGAACGATGAAGAGGCCGGCGGCTCCCTCGATGCCACCCTGGCCGAACTCGTCGCCACCGACGTAGGCGCTGGCCAGGTAGAGGATGTTCTCAGTGAACGCGAAGCCGATCCCCACGAGCCCGGCGTACACGAGGCCGTCCAGGATCCCGTCGAGCTCGTGCCTGCGGAACCAGAGCAGAAGCACCACAAAGAGCCCCTTGGTGAGCTCCTCGGTCAGTGGCGCGACGATGGTCGCCGACCAGTCCTCCGACGTGCCCGCGAAGTACTGGTCGACGCTCTGCAGCACCAGGGCCGCAGCCGTGGCGACAACCGCGCCCCAGCCGAAGGCGAGCCCGAGAAGACCGATCGGCTCCGGCTCGTAGCGATCGAGCCAGAGGTAGCAGGCGACCAGCGGGCCGACGGGCAGCGAGGCGAGGACCGCGCCGACGACGATGGCGCCTGGAGCATCGGCCGCCAAGAGCACCAGTGCCATGACGCAGGCCCCGAGGAACAGAGCGACGGAGACGAGCACCGTGAACAGGATGTTCTCGCGGCGGCGCGGACGTAGCAGCAGGGCAGGCGGAAGCGCGTGCCCCGGTGTTGCCCCCTCCGTCCCTCGCATGGGTAAAGGGTAATGGCCCGGTGCGGTTTGTCTGATTCTCAGGGTGGCGCGCTCCCGTCGTATCGTGACGGTGTGAGCGAAGACACGGCAATGGCGCCGGAAACAGCACCGCGGACAGAGACCCACGACCAGCCCGTCCCCGAGGCCTATGCGGCCTTCATGAGAGAGGGCTGGGGAGATCGCGAGATCGACCTGCCTCCCCACCCGGTAGCCCCCTGGGCAGCTGCCCGGCGCGAGCGGCTCGCTTCGCTCTTCCCCGGCGAGCGACTCGTGGTACCGGCCGGAGGCTTCAAGGTCCGGGCGGCCGACACCGACTACCGCTTCCGGGCGGAGACCGCACACACCCACCTCAGCGGCAACCAGACCAGCGACGCCGTGCTCGTCATCGACGATGGCGAGGCTGTGCTCTACGCGCGCCCGCGGTCATCACGCGAAAGCGACGAGTTCTTCCGCGACCGGCAGTACGGCGAGCTCTGGGCGGGTCGGCGGCCATCCCTGGGAGAGATCTCCGCGTCGCTCGGCGTCCCCTGCCGTCACCTCGACGAGCTGCCCTCCGGGCTCTCGAGATCGGGGAAGACCCGGGTCCTTCGCGGCGTGGACACCCGAGTCGACGACATCGTGGCGCCCGACACCGCGCGCGACGACGAGTTCGCCCAGGTCCTGTCGGAGCTTCGGCTGCTCAAGGACGACTGGGAGATCGAGCAGCTCCAGGAGGCCTGCGACATCACCGTCCTCGGCTTCGAAGACTCCGTTCGCGACTGGGACAACGTGCTGCGCTACGGCGAGCGCTGGATCGAAGGCACCTTCTTCCGGCGAGCGCGGACGATGGGCAACTCGGTCGGCTACGACTCGATCGTTGGCGGCGGGCGGCACGCGACCACGCTGCACTGGATCGAGAACGACGGTCCGGTCACGCCCGGCGAGCTGCTGCTCCTCGACATGGGCGCGGAGGGTGTGAACCTCTACACCGCCGATGTGACCCGCACGATCCCGGTCGACGGCACCTTCACGCCTTTGCAGCGTGACCTCCACACGCTCGTGTACGACGCGCAGTCCGCCGGCCTGGACGCCGTACGACCCGGGGCATCGTTCCAGGCCCCCCACGACGCCGCCATGCACGTCCTGGTCCAGGGGCTGTCGGACCTCGGGCTGCTCCCCGGCTCCGTGGAGGAGGCGCTGTCTCCCGACAGCAAGGTCTACGCCCGCTGGACCCTGCACTCCACCAGCCACATGCTCGGCATGGACGTGCACGACTGCGCCAAGGCGGCGCGGGAGTCGTACTACGCCGGCTCGCTGGCCGAGGGGATGGTGCTGACCGTCGAGCCCGGGCTGTACTTCCAGGAGGACGACCTCCTGGTGCCCGAGGAGATGCGAGGCATCGGCATCCGCATCGAGGACGACGTCCTCGTCACAGCCGATGGCCACCGCAATCTCTCCGGCGCACTCCCCCGCGACGCCGCAGGTGTCGAAGAATGGATGGGCCGCCTTCGAGGCTGAGCGTCAGCCCCGGAGCGCCGAGACGAAGATCGCCGGCAGCGCACGCCAACGCGGACGCGCCGCGAGCTTGGTGAGGCGGCGGCCCGTCGTGGTCGCAGTGCGGTTGTCCACGAACCACGGCGGCTTCGGCGAGATCGAGGCTTCGCCGTGCAGGATCGACCTCGGGAACGGGCGGAACGGGCCGGACACGACCGTGCGCTCGGTCCGGTCCAACAGCAGCGCGTTGTGCACGACGCCGTGCCCGCTCTGGATGTCGTCCAAGGTGTGGCCCGGGAAGCCGCCCCAGGTTGCGTGCGCGGTCAGGTAGCCGACCCCGGTCCAGACGTTGACGCCGATCGTGCCGTAGCGGAGCCGGGTGAGGTGCTCCTCGAAGGACGTGCCCAGCTTCCGCTTGGTCTTGGGGTGCACCAGGATGTTGGCGCCCAGGGTGCCGCGCAGCTTGTCGTTCGCCGCCGTGACGGCGTTCGCGAGGAACTCCTCGCCGGTGCCGGACAGCTCGGTGACACCGAGGACCGGGCCGAAGTACTCGCTCGAGAAGGCCGACTCGGCCGGGTCGTCCAGGTCGAGGCCGGGGAGCAGAGTGCGCTCCGGAGTCCCACCGACTGCCTCTGCCGCGGGGTGCAGGCTGCGGGCGTTGTCGACGCGGACCTGACAGCCCGGGTACCACGCCGGACGGGCCGGGGCGGCCGCGAGCGCCTTGCGCAGCTCGGCGAAAAACTGGTCCTTCTGCGCCCAGTCAGAGCTCAGGATGACGACCTGCGCGGCGATGCAGTTGTGACCGCCGTTGTGCAGCCGCTGAGTAGCGATGTGCCTGGCCTGGAATCGGAGGTCGGCTCGGGACCACTTGCCCGGCACCACGATGACCGGGGCGCAGCCGCCGAGCTCGCTGGTGATCGGCTTCGTCAGGAGGGGTGTCCCCGCTGCCTTGTTGGCAATGCCCTGCTCACCCGGCCCCCAGACGATGGCGTCGTGGGTCTGCTCGCTACCGGTCATGTGGACTGCGGCGACGGCAGGGTGGTGGGCCAGGGCACTGCCGGTCGCGACGTCGCACGTGAGCACCTCGACCGCTCCGATCTCGATGAACGGCGCGAAGATCTTGGTGAAGACGTCCTTCAGGTCGTTCATGATCGGGTTGAGCTTGAGAACGGCCGTCCGGTTGTCGGCGTACAGCACGTAGAGCACATCGAGCGGTGCGATGGAGGTGATGTTGCCGGCACCCAGGACCAGTGCGGTCCCCTGGGTCTCGTGCGGGCTGCGCTGGCCGAGGCCTGCCTCACGGCGTACGTCGTCCAGGGTGACCCCGGGCTGCATCCAGAGCTCAGCGCTGTACCCGTTGAGCAGGAGCCGATCGAAGTGGCTGTGTGGCAAGACCTCGATGGCGACTCGCCCTCCCAGTGCGTTCCGCGTCTTGAATCCGGCCAGCACATCCTGCTGCCCTTCGACCAGCTCCAGCGTCTTCGCCAGAGCTGGCACGTACCCCAGCACGGACCATGGCCCGCTGATCCACTCCTCACCGAGGAGCGGAGAGCCGGCCGGGAGCTGCTTGATGCGGGCAGCGATCTCGACCCACTCGTCCGCGTGCTTGGCGACCAGGGCGTGGAACTCCATCAACATCTCGCGGCGGCGAGCCGGCGAGGTGCGCGCCCAGGAGGTCTCCCCGTCCGCGAGCCGGGAAGCGATCACGTCCGCCTCGGTGGCGGCGGTCGTTGTCGTCACGTCAGGCATCAAGGTCCTCAGCTCGTCGCGCGGATCAGGTCCGCTGCCTTCTCGCCCACGAGCACCGTCGGTGCGTGGGTGTTGCCGTGCGTGATGGTCGGGAACACCGATGCGTCAGCGACGCGGAGCCCGACGACGCCGTGCACCCTCAGCTCAGGGTCGACCACGCCGTCCGCCTCAGTGCCGATCCGGGCCGTGCAGGCGGGGTGGAACGTGTGCGACACATTGCGGCGGATCTCGGCCTCGAGCTCCGCGCGAGTGCTCACTCCAGCACCCGGGTGCAGCTCCTTCGTCGTGACGGCACGCAGCGGACCGTACGCCGCCGCCTCCCGGGCTCGCTCGATGCCGGCGACCATGGAGTCCATGTCGGCCCGCTCGGCGAAGTAGTTGAACGTGGCGCCGATCTTCACCTTGGGATCCGCGCTCTTGAGGCGGAGCTGGCCTCGGCTCTTGGAGCCGACCAGCGACAACGCGAACGCAAACGCCGGCTTGTCATGCTCCTGGAAACCGTTGTCCCAGAAGAAGGCGGGCGCGCCGAACATCTGCATGTCCGGGGCGTCCTCATCGGACCTCGTGTGGAAGAAGGCGCCTGCCTCACCGATGTTGGACGTGAGCATTCCGCGCCGCGCTGCAAGGAACTTCGCGAGCTGGACGGGTGACTCGGCGCCGGCCAGCGTGCCCTTCGCGGTCGTCTCGTAGTTCGTGAGATAGAGCGGGTGGTCCATCAGATGCGCGCCCACGTTGGGGTTGTCGACGGCCGTGGAGATGCCGTGCTCCGCGAGGTGGTCGGCCGGGCCGATTCCCGAGAGCATGAGCAGGTGGGGGGTGTTGAACGCGCCCGCTGAGAGCACGACCTCACGGTCGGCGCCGTGGAACTCCTGCTTGCCGTCACGCTCGACCTCGACGCCGACGACTCGGCCGTTATCGATGCGGAGTCGCAGCACGTGCACCTGGGTGAGCACGGTGAAGTTCGGGCGCTTCATCGCCGGCAGCACGAACGCGTCGGAGGTGGTCCAGCGCATGCCGCGCTTTTGGGTGACCTGGTTGTAGCCGGCGCCGAACTGGTCAGCCCCGTTGAAGTCCGGGTTGCGGGGCAGGCCGGTGCTCATCATGCCCTCGATGAGAGTCTCCGTGAGCGGGGTGGGCGACCTCAGGTCCTCGATGTGGAGCGGACCTGAGTCGCCGTGGTACTCGCTGGCCCCCCGCGAGTTGTTCTCCGACTTCTTGAACAGCGGCAGCACCTCGTCGTACGACCATCCGGTGGCGCCCTGCTTGGCCCAGGAGTCGTAGTCGTGCCGGCTGCCGCGGATGTACATCATCGCGTTCGTGCCGCTGCTGCCGCCCAGCATCTTGCCGCGCGG